>NZ_JASJPW010000001.1:3183264-3511917 GCF_030052995.1 Gemmobacter sp. 24YEA27
GCTGGCAGCCCGGTCAGGGTTATCAGGAGGGCCAGCCGAATTTCGCGGTGATCCGCGAATGGAATGCCGCAACGGTCTATCAACAGGCCATCGCCATCATGGGCAGCCGCATCGACGGCTGAGCCGGGGGCTGACAGCACGGGGCCCCCGTGCTGTTTCCACCTGCGCCATGACGCGGTGGTGATGCGCCTTTGCCGGTTACGCCCGCCCTACTGATACGTCATATAAGAATACGCCTGCCGGCAGAGAAAGACGATCAATCAGAGTGGCTTCTGTCACGCATCACCGTTTGCAAATCCTGCAAAGGTGGCGCTCCCTCAGCGGCACCGCCGGCGTGCTCTTCAGACGGACAGACTGCTCTGCCGCAAAAGCCATTCCGCCAAGACCGTCAGCGCTGCGATGCAGCAGGCAGATTAGCGTGCGATCGCGGCCTTTCCCGGGTCACCAGCTGCACAGGCCTTCTGGAAACGGCAACAGCGCCAACATATTTCCCTCTGCAGTCGCCACATTACCGGTGACAGTCATCTTATGGCCTCGCCCGATGGCCTGGCCAAAGCGGTCATTCGCCTTGTTTGAAGAAATCGAGATCAGGCTGCTTCACTGCGAAAGGGCCACCCTTCCCGTCACAGCCGGGCGATGCGGCGGCACGGCGATTGCCCGACCGAGGCGGCTTGTGCGGCGCTGACCTGATCGCGCGCGAGAACTTCAGGTCTGACGCATGCTCCGTGTCAGGTAGTCGCATCCGGCAGCCAGTTGTCGCCGCGATTGCACTCCCTTGCATCCCACACGGGCAGCCACTCCGGCGCGGCGCGCGACAGACCAGCAGGTTCAGGCTCAGCCGGGAACTCACGGTCCGGCCCGAAAGCCTCGCGCCCCGGCCGCAGCTCGGCGGTGAGCACCTGTTTTCGTCGCCACCTGCGCCTTTCACGCGGGCTTTTCCATGTCAGGTTAAAGGCTCTGCCCACCGAAGAAATGGCTTTCCGGCAGCCGGACAGAAAGCGCAATTCTCGAGCCTCCCGGAAAGCTTTCCTCTGCGATCAGAACCAGCGCCCCGTACTCATCCGCCATGGCCCGCAAGGCGCCAGGCCTGATCTGGCCCAGTTCCTGCACCCTTTCGATGCAGCTGAACCGGAAGAGGTCGCCCGGTGAACAGAGACGTTCGGCACGACATAATCGCAGCAGCCGCCGCGCCGCAGCATTGTCGACACATGATGACCCAGGCGCCAATATCCTCATGGGTGACGGCAACCGGGCGTTCCGGCTCCGGCGCAGAATGGTGCAAAACACTGCGTTAAACCTCGATCCTGTGGTTCAATGCCGATGTGCGATGCCCCGATCGCCGCAATGATCCGAGCCCAGGCATAGGGATCGAAATTCTCTGGAAACAATCCTGCAGCGCGCGCAGTACAAAGCCTGCCACCCCACCAACCGCCTTCGCCGCAAAAGTGCGGTACCCGGCAAGCCTGGCAGCGAGATTTTAACAACTGGCTGCTTTTCTCTCACCCAGGGGTATGGAACAAGATGAATCCCGCCCTCGCCGCTGCCGCCAGGCTGGTTCGGCCGGTCGTGCACCGGCGGCGACGACGTCACGCGCCAGATCTCTGACATGGCGACCGCATCAGTGAACCCAAAGGGTTCCCCATCGCCCCGCCGCAGCCTGGACCTGGTGACCTTGCCCGACCTTACGGCCAGATGTCGCTGCCCTGCGGCCGTTCGTCGCCCTTCAGCGGCACCAGCAACGGCTATTCGCCCGGCTTATCCGGCGGCAGATCGGCCACCAGCAGCAAACAGAAGGTCGCGGCCGGATATCCCGACCAGGGCCAGCCCGACCCGAAACGCGCGCTGCTGAAATGGCGTCATCCCTGGCCGGTCCGGCAGCACTACCATTCAGACCGCATAGGCCGAGACCGCTCCGGTCAGCGCAAAAGCCCGCGACGCGTGACCGGGCCAGGAAAACGGATCTGGCGCATGATGCCCAGCCATACTCAACCCAGCTGACAGAAAAGCCCGGTATAGCAGCGCCCCCTGACCTGCCGCAGATCAGGGGGCGCTTCACAGATTTACCAGTGACCGATATTCTGCTTCGAGCTCCAGGGCTCTGCCGGCGGCAGCGCGCCGCCCTTTTGCAACAGCTCGATCGAGACATTGTCGGGGCTGCGCACGAAGGCCATACGACCATCGCGCGGGGGGCGGTTGATAACCACGCCATTGGCCTCGAGATGCGCGCAGGTGGCGTAGATATCGTCAACCTCATAGGCGAGATGCCCGAAATGACGGCTGTCCGAGGGCAGCCCGTCATCGCCATCCCAGTTGAAAGTCAGCTCGACCGGGCAGTCCGGCTGGCCGGGCGGCGCGAGAAAGACCAGCGTGAAGCGGCCACCCTCATTATCGATGCGGCGGGTCTCTTCCAGCCCGAGAAGCTGGTAGAATGCCATGGATTTTTCAAGGTCCAGCACCCGGACCATGGTGTGAAGATAGCGGATCGTCATCCTGATTTCCTTTGCCAAAGGGTGTGTTATGGCTAACACGGCACGGGGCAAGGCGACAGACGGGATTTCCCACCGATGTCCCGCAGCCGGCGCAGTGGCGCATAACTGCAGAGCCGCACCGCCCTAAGTCTTTGCGCAAAAATGGCAATTTGTAGCGCAGGCAGGTCGCGGCTTCCCGCCCCTGGATCTGTGATATTGCCGAAGCCTGCGGGCCTGCCTATAGTCAGGGGACCTCAGGCCCCGTGGCCCGCGTGCATCCCCCTGTCGGCTGTCGAACGGCGGCCCCCCGGGCCAGACCCGTCACCACCTCACCAGGAAAGCCCCGCAGTGCGACACCCGGAATATCAATATCTCGACCTCATCGACCGCATCTTGAAAAGTGGCGATGAGAGGGTCGACCGGACGGGTGTCGGCACGCGGTCAATCTTTGGCGCAATGACCCGGTTTGACCTGTCTGACGGGTTCGCGCCCATCCTGACCACGAAAAGGGTCTATTGGAAAACCGCGATCAAAGAGATGCTCTGGTTCCTGAAAGGCGGCACCAATATTCAGCCCCTCCTGCAGGACAATGTGCGGATCTGGACCGACTGGCCGCTTGCGAAATACCGCAGGGAAACCGGCACGGCGATCTCTCAGGAGGAGTTTGAGCGCCGCATCATTGAGGATGACGATTTTGCGAAAACCTGGGGCGAGCTTGGCCCGGTTTATGGCAAGCAATGGCGCAGATGGGTCGGCTCAGATGGGCGCGAACATGATCAGATCGCGACGCTGATCCATACATTGCGGACAAACCCTTCGAGCCGCCGGATGCTGTTCCACGCCTGGAATGTGGGGGAGCTTGAAGAGATGGCGCTGCCGCCCTGCCACATGGTCTATCAATATCATGTCACCAGCGATGGCAGACTGAACAGCCTTTGTTTTCAAAGATCTGCCGATCTGCTGCTGGGGTTGCCTTCAACTGGGTCGGGGCTTCTGCCCTGCAACTGATGATCGCACAACAGGCGGGGCTGAAACCCGGCGAGCTGGTCTGGTGCGCGGGCGATGTCCATTTGTATCTCAACCACCTGGACCAGGCCCGGGAACAGCTGCAAAGAGAGCCCCGCGAGATGCCGAAGCTGCGGATCATTCGCGAGGTTGCGCGCATTGAAGACTATCGGATCGAGGATTTCGAAGTCGAAAACTATGCGCCGCATGCGGTTATCAAAGCCGAGGTCGCGGTCTGAACCTTTGCTGCATCGCAGGGCTTTTCTGCGCGCCGCCGGACGCGGCGCACAGATCTCTCTCAGACTTCATACGGGCCTCACGGCACGGCTTCCCCAGGCCCGCGATGTGGCCCTCGCAGTTTCGGCTGCCCCGAAACACACTTATACCTCAACAACATTTGCACCGGCTGTCGGGCAGGGAGATCACAGTGAAATCAGGACATTCCGGGCGGGTCAGAGCGCCCTTCACCATTGCCCACCCGCCCCATATGCAGGCGCGCGCCCTGCACAGCATCCGTAAAGGGGCGGTGAGACCCTGCCTGTTCCCGTTGGCGTCTGCCTCATAGCACCCCTCATCGGGCACGATTGCGCCAAAGGCGGTGTTCCGTGCTGAGCCTTATCGTTGCCCGATCGAAGGAAGGCGCTATCGGCCGCGACGGCGATATTCCCTGGCACGCGCCCGAAGATCTCGGCTTTTTCAAGCGCGAAACACTTGGGGGCGCGGTGATCATGGGGCGGCGCACCTGGGAAAGCCTTCCATTCAAGCCTTTGAAAAATCGTGATAACATCGTCGTCTCTTCGACGATGGAAGCAGATTTCGCAGTCCCGTCGCTGGAAGAGGCCCTCGCCCGCGCCATGGCGCTCGGGCATCGCCGGATCTATGCGATTGGCGGCGCCAGCATCTATGCGGCGGCGCTGCCGCTGGCCGACCGGCTGCTGATCACCGAGGTCGATCTCTCGGTCTCCGATGCCGATACGTTCTTCCCGCGTTTCGCCCCCGAGGACTGGCGGCTGGCGGGCTCGCAGGATCTGCGCCGCGAGGCACCGTCATGCAGGCTGGATGAATATCTGCGGCGCCAGCGCTGAAGCTGCCCGCAGCTGGTATATCCGGGAAAGACAGAACCCTGCCAGGGCGGAGGCCCCTTCCGGGACCGCCGCCTTTGAGCTAGGCTGCCGCCTGATACAGGAGTTCCCCCATGTTCTTGCGTATATCCGCCCTTGCCATGATGCTCGCCTCGCCTGCTATGGCGCAGATGTATTACGAACCTTTCGAACCCAATGCCGAGCGCACCCGCGTCACCGGCGGTTATGAGCGCTATCAGACCCATGTGCTGAAACTGTCGAAACATCGCTATGCGGTGCTGTTCCAGCCGGGCTATGTCGATTTTGACACCGCTGTTCGCGCAGTCGCCCCTCTTTGCGCGGCGCAGGGACGTGTGGCGCAGGGCGACAGCCGGGTCGCGCCGGTCGATGTGCTCCTTGAAAGTGGCGCACCCGCGGTCCAGCAGGGCATCCGCGTAACCTGCGTGAAATCGGAGAAGTAACATGATCCTCTACGGCATCCCGACCTGTGACACCTGCAAAAAGGCGATCCGCACGCTGGAAGCGGCCGGGCGTGACGTCACGTTCCGCGATATCCGCAAGGATCCGCTCTCGGAGGCCGAGATTCAGGAGATCGTCACCGAATTCGGAGAGCGCGTGATCAACAAACAATCGACCAGCTACCGCGCCTTTTCCGATTTCCTGAAGGCATCTGAGCCAGAGGCGCAGATCGCCGCACAGCCCACCGTGATGAAGCGCCCGCTGATCCGCGACGGGGCCAGCTGGACCATCGGCTGGGATGAGGCCATCGAGGGGCGTCTGACCGCAGGCTGAAGCCGGTCAGATAAGCGCCGTCAGATCAGAGGGGAGCCGTTGCAGGCCCGGGGCCTGCGGCGCGTCTTTTGCAAATTACCCCTGCCCGCGCGCACGGAACAGCCTGAGTACATCATATACGCGCAATGCGCAGCGGCCTTCGTCCGGTTCAGTTACCGCGCCCGGCGAGCCGGACGGCGGCAAAGACTTTGCGTCCTTAAGACTTTCGTCCCTTAGACTGGCAGGCAACTGACGGGAAGGCCGGCTCCGCTCAGGTTCCGGCAGCGCCATCAGCGCTCAGCTGGTCAACGCGGGCGGTCAGAGCAGTTTCAGCTCGCTGGCCGAGGACTTGCCGTCACGTCCGGTTTGCAACTCGTAGCCGATCTTTTGATTGTCGTTCAGACCCTTCAGACCGGCGCGTTCAACCGCCGAAATATGCACGAAGACATCTTTGCCGCCATCATCGGGCGCGATGAATCCGTAGCCCTTCGTTGCGTTAAACCATTTTACGGTGCCAGTCGGCATTCCCGTCTCTCCCTTAGTAACCCTCCGGGCTGCGGAATTGCGGCCCGGTCGTAGCCGCCAGGTCTTCCGGGCCTGTCAGGGTAGAGAGGCTAGTCAGAAAGTCTGTCGTTACAGGGCAGGATGCCACGGAGATATTGGAAATCAAGAATTTTGCCACGATTTCACAGGGAATCGCGGTTTCATGCCGGGTTTCAGAGGGGAATCTTTTAAGAAACTGGCTGATCCCGGTGATTTTTCTGACCATTTGATCGAAAAATCACCAGAATCAGGCCGTTCCTCAGTTCATTGGCGGGGGCAGTGCATCAAAGGCCAGTGTGGCAAGTGCGGATTCGAATCCCATGCTTTCGGTACGGTTTTCACCCAGGCGGCGCAGCGAGACGCTGCGCTCCTCGACCTCTTTCATACCCACGGCCAGAATCACCGGCACTTTGCCGACGGAATGCTCGCGCACCTTGTAATTGATCTTTTCGTTGCGGGTATCTGCCTCGGCCCGCACACCGGCCTTGCGGAGCGCAGCGACCACTTCGGTCACATAAGGGTCGGCATCCGAGACGATCGAGGCCACCACCACCTGGCGCGGCGCCAGCCAGAAGGGCAGTTTGCCCGCGTAGTTCTCGATCAGAATGCCGATGAAGCGCTCGAACGAGCCAAGGATCGCGCGGTGCAACATATAGGGGCGGTGTTTTGCGCCATCCTCGCCGACATATTCCGCATCCAGCCGCTCGGGCAGGTTCGGGTCGACCTGGAACGTGCCGCATTGCCATTCACGGCCAATCGCATCGGTCAGTTTGAAATCAAGCTTTGGCCCGTAGAAAGCACCGTCGCCGGGTTGATCTCATAGGGCAGACCGAGGTTCTCAATCGCGGATTGCAGCGCGCCTTCAACCTTGTCCCATTGCGCATCGGTGCCGATACGGACCTCGGGGCGGGTCGAGAGCTTGATGTCGAATTTTTCAAAGCCCAGATCACGATAGACGGAAGACAGCAGTTTGATGAAAGCGCCGCATTCCGATTCAATCTGATCTTCCGTGCAGAAGATATGCGCATCATCTTGCGTAAAGCCACGCACCCGCATCAGCCCATGCATTGAGCCCGAGGATTCGTAGCGGTGACACGATCCGAATTCGGCCAGACGCAAAGGCAGGTCGCGGTAAGATTTCAGACCCTGGTTATAGACCTGGACGTGGCAGGGGCAGTTCATCGGCTTCAACGCGTTGATGCGCTTTTCCTTGGCGCCCTCTTCGTCCACTTCCACGATGAACATATTCTCGCGGTAGGCTTCCCAATGGCCGGATTTCTCCCACAGCACCCGGTCGACGACCTGGGGCGTGCGAATTTCCTGATAGCCGGCGGCGCGCAGACGGCCGCGCATGAAATCTTCGAGGCCGCGCCAGATCTGCCAGCCATTCGGGTGCCAGAACACCATGCCCGGCGCTTCTTCCTGAAGGTGGAACAGATCCATTTCTCGGCCAAGCTTGCGGTGGTCGCGTTTTGCGGCCTCCTCCAGCATCGTCAGATGCGCCTTGAGGTCGTCACGGTTCCTGAACGCCACGCCATAGATGCGTTGCAGCATCGGGCGCGAGGCATCGCCCAGCCAATAGGCGCCCGCGACATGGGTCAGCTTGAACGCATCCGCCGGCACCTGGCCGGTGTGCTGCAGATGCGGGCCACGGCAGAGATCCTGCCAGGTACCATGCCAGTACATGCGGATGTCTTCATTGCCGGGGATGCGGTCGAGGAGTTCCACCTTGAAAGGCTCGCCGCGCTCTTCGTAATAAGCGCGGGCGCGCTCTCGCTCCCAAAGCTCGGTTTTCACCGGCTCGCGCGCATTGATGATCTGCTTCATCCGCGCCTCGATGGCGCCAAGGTCTTCCGGCGTGAAGGGCTCTGCCCGGTCGAAATCATAGAACCAGCCCTGATCGCGGACCGGGCCGATGGTGACTTTCACATCCGGCCAGAGCTCCTGCACGGCGCGCGCCATGATATGGGCGAGGTCATGGCGGATCAGTTCAAGCGCCGGGGCCTCATCCTTCATCGTGTTGATGGAAAGCTGCGCATCCGTCCGGATCGGCCAGGCCAGATCCCAGTGCTGACCGTCAACCTGCGCCGAGATCGCTGCTTTCGCGAGCGAGGGCGCAATCGAGGCGGCAACCTCGGCAGGCGTCACACCGGCCTCATAGGTCCGGACATTACCATCGGGAAAAGTAAGGGAAATCTGGGCCATCGGCCTTGCTCCTCGTCGGTCTGGCGCCCACTGCGCGCCCGGTTGCGGGTTATATCCGCGCCCATTTGCGCCTGCGCCGGTCCGAGGTCAAGCGCATTGGCGGGAAAATTTGCGAAGGGGACCTCAGAGCGCCGTGACGGCTTTGCCGGACCCGTTGCTCTGGCCGGATGCGGGCGATTACGCCGAAGAAAGGCCGGGAAATGCAGTAATGCGCCGCGGTATCCCGTCACTGGCCATGCGCAGTCAGACGGCGAGTGAAAGGGACGAAACGGCCGCGATATCAGGAGGCCGCACCTGTGATCCTGCTATATCCTGAACCAGTTAACTCAACCAGCGTTATGAGATCGGCCGTCAGCCACCTGAAGCCAAACCCCAGCCACGGGCGCGGAAACCGAAACGGTTTCCGGCACGATTTCTTTGAAGAAATCGTGAGGCGCGCGATACTGGCGGGGGTACTTCGGCTCTGATAGGCTCCGGCCTGCGCGAAAGACGCCCGTGAAGGAGCAGCAGTTGACCGAATTCCTTACCTCGCCCCAGGGCCGCCGGCTTGCCTTTACCCAAACGGCCGGAAGCGGCCCGACTGTGGTATTTCTCGGCGGGTTCAAATCCGACATGCAGGGTTCAAAGGCCCTGTTTCTGGAGTCCTGGGCCCAGGATCAGGGCCGCGCCTTCCTGCGGCTCGACTATTCCGGTCACGGGCAATCCTCGGGTGATTTCGAGGCGGGCTGCATCGGCGACTGGGCCATGGATGCGCGCGCTGTGATCGAGGCCCGGACCGAAGGCCCGCTGATCCTTGTCGGATCGTCCATGGGCGGGTGGATCTCGCTCCTCCTCGCCCGTGCGATGCCGGACCGGATCGCGGGCCTGGTGGGCATCGCGGCCGCGCCGGATTTCACCGCCCGCACCTGGGCGGAAGAGCTGAGTGACGCCCAACGCGATCAGGTCACTGCCGAGGGCAGGATCGAAATCGCCTCGGATTACGCCGATCAGCCCTATATCTTTACCCGCAGGCTGTTTGAGGATGGCGCGCAGAACCTGGTTCTGGAACGCCCGTTGCCGCTCCCCTTCCCGGTCCGGCTTTTGCAGGGCACGGCGGATACCGATGTGCCGCCTTCGGTCGCGCTGAAGCTCCTCGCGCATGCCGATGGACCGGATCTGCGGCTGTCGCTGGTCAAGGGCGCGGATCACCGCTTTTCGACCCCGGACTGCCTGGCGCAGATCGCGGCCAGCGTGAGTGAGGTCATCGCGCGCGCAGCCGGGCAGCAGACGGCGCAGGACAGGGCCGCGCGGTGATACACCGCCTTTTCGCCGCTTTGCCGGTGCCCGCACGGCTTGTCGCCGCCCTGCTGATCGCCATGCTGCTGATCGCCGTGCTCTGGGTCTTCGCCCCCCGCGAAAGGGTTGAGCGCGGCATCAGCTTTACCCCTGCGGTGCTGGGCGATGACCCCGAGGTCTGGCTCCAGGTCAGCGAGCAGCAATATGCCGATATCCGCCCGGGCGCCGCGAAACGCATCCTCTGGGCCGGCGAAAAGGGGCGCAAAACGCCGCTTGCCATTGTCTATGTGCATGGGTTCACCGCCTCGGCCGAGGAAATCCGCCCGGTGCCGGATGAGGTGGCCCGCGCGCTTGGCGCCAATCTCTTTTACACGCGGCTCGCCGGCCAGGGGCGCGCGCCCGAGGCCATGGCCGGGGTCGAAGCCGGCGCCTGGATCGAAGATATGGCCGAGGCTATGGCGATCGGGCGCATGCTGGGCGACCGGGTGATCGTGATCGGCACCTCGATGGGTGGCGCGCTGACTGCATTGGCGGCCACCGACCCGCAGCTTTCAGAAGCCATGGCAGGGGTGGTGCTGATCTCGCCGGCCTTCGCATTGCACAATCCGGCAAACTGGATGATCGACGCGCCCTTCCCCCGGCTCTGGACGCCTTTGATCCTTGGGGCGACCCAATCCACAGCGCCGGTCAACAGTGGGCATGAGAGATTCTGGGCGACCCGCTGGCCGACCGCCGCCCTTTACCCACTGGGCGCCCTGATGCGCGAGGCGCGGGCGGCCAATTTCACCGCTGCGATGATGCCGCTTCTGGTGCTTTACGCGCCCGCAGATCAGGTCATCGACCCCACAGCCATTGCGCCGGTCATTGCAACCTGGGGCGGATCTGTCGCGGTGAACGAGCGCCGGATGCAGGCCGGTGATGACCCCTATGCCCATGTTATCGCAGGAGACATCTTCTCACCGGGGCAAAGCGAGGCCGTGGCAGAGCTGATCGTGAGTTGGGCGCGCGGGCTCTGAACCCGCCCTCTGAACCCGCTGCCTGCCGCCATGAAAGCAAAAGGGCCCCGAGGGGGCCCTTTACCATATGTCTCGCAAGATCTGCAGCTGACCCTGGGCTCAGCCCGCCAGATCAGTCGGGCTGCCCTGAACGCTGGCCAGCCGGATCGGCGTCACGGTTCTGGCCCGTTTGCGCTCTGGCTTCGGGGCGGCCGCATTGGCGTCGATGAAGTCCAGAACCAGCGGGCGAATATTCAGCCGCCAGGATTTGCCGGCGAAAATACCATAATGGCCGGCACCGGGTTCAAGATGCTGCGCTTTTTTCTCCGGCGGCAGTCCGGTCAGCAGGTCGAGCGCCGCAAGGCATTGGCCGGGCGCAGAAATATCGTCATTCTCACCTTCAACGATTTTCACCGCCACCCGGGTGATGGCCCCGATATCGACATGCTTGCCCTTCACGGTAAAGGCATTGCGCGCAATCTCGCGGTTTTTAAAGATCCGCTCGACCGTTGAGAGGTAGAATTCGGCGGTCATATCCATCACCGCCAGATATTCGTCATAGAAGCGGTTATGACCGTCCTGGTCCGAGGCCTCGCCCCGCGCCTCGCGCATGATCTGGTCGGAAAACGCCTTGCTGTGGCGTTCGCCATTCATCGAGATAAAGCCCGCCAGCTGCAACAGCCCCGGATAGACCAGCCGGCCGGCGCCCTTATACTTAAAGCCGACGCGCTGGATCATCATATGTTCCAGCTGACCCATGGTGACGCGGTTGCCGAAATCGGTCACTTCGGTCGGCGCCGCATCAGGATCGACCGGCCCGCCCATCAGTGTCAGCGAACGCGGCTGCGCATCGGGATCTTCCTGCGCCAGCCAGGCCGTGGCCGCGAGCACCAGAGGCACCGGCTGACAGACCGCGACGACATGGGTGTCCGGCCCCAGCTCTTTCAGGAAATCGGCGATATAAAGTGTGTAATCCTCGACATCAAAGGTGCCCGCCGACACCGGAATGTCACGCGCATTATGCCAGTCTGTAACCCAGACATCTGCATCGGGCAAAAGTGACGCAACGGTAGACCGCATCAGGGTGGCATAATGGCCCGACATCGGGGCGACGATCAGGATGCGCCGCGCCATCGGCTCGCGGCGCCGCACAAAGAACTGCAGGAGATTGCCGAAGTCGCGCTCGAGCGTGATCTTTTCGTCAACAAGGTGGTCCTGGCCATCGGGGCCGACCACGGTGCGGATGCCCCAGTCGGGCTTTGCCACCATCCGCGCAAAGCTGCGCTCGGTCACCTTGCCCCAGGCCGCCATCACCGGAAGCATCGGATTCATCGAAAGCGCAAAGATCGGATAGCTCGCAAGCGCCTGCATGGACGCGCCCAGCCACTCATTTGTGTTACGGGCGCTTTCCATCACGTCATAGGTCGCCATATACTTCACGTCACGTCTCCATACCCGCCGGGGGTTCCTGAGGCATTTGCCAAAGATAACCCGTACCTGCGCTTCGCGCGCGACTGGTCCGGTCCCACATGGTTTCGGGCGGGGCGGGGCTGGAGTCGTTATGCTGCGCAGCAGCAAAGTTAGGGGGGAAATTTTTATATGACAACTACCGAAAAAAAAGAAGAAACGGATAGTGTCGCACGGATGGAACGGCTGAATGCCAATCTCGCCCGTATCGAAGAGCTGACGCAGCGCCTCACCGCCGCCGTTTCCGCCCGGCGCAGCCATGATGCCGCCCTCGATGGTCCTGCCTCGGATGTCTATCTCAAAGCCGCCGCCTCCTGGGTTGCCGGCATGATGCGCGACCCTGGCCGGGTGCTGGAACAACAGATCGGCTATTGGGGCAAGACGCTTAAACATTATGTCGAAGCGAATCAGGTGCTTGCCAAAGGCGAGTTCAAAGCCCCCACTGATCCCTTCCCCAAAGACCGCCGCTTTTCCAACCCGCTCTGGGAGACGCATCCTTTCTTCAACTACCTCAAGCAGCAATATCAGCTGAACTCCGAGGCGATGACCGGCGCGGTCGGCCAGATGGAGACGCTTTCGCCCGAGGACAGAAAGCGTGTCGACTATTTCACGAAACAGATTGTTGATATGTTCTCGCCGACGAATTTCCTCGGCACCAACCCCGATGCGCTGGAACGCGCGGTCGAGACCGATGGCGAAAGCCTCGTTCAGGGGCTTGAGAACCTCGTCCGCGACATGGAGGCCAACAGTGGCGAGCTGATGGTGACGCTGGCCGATAAAGAGGCCTTTACCGTTGGCGGCAATATCGCGACGTCCGAGGGCGCGGTCGTCTATCGCAACCGGATGTTCGAGCTGATCCAGTACACGCCGACAACCGACAAGGTTCACAAAACGCCGCTGCTGATCTTTCCGCCCTGGATCAACAAATTCTACATCATGGATCTGAAGCCGCAGAATTCGCTGATCCGCTGGATCGTCGATCAGGGTTTCACGCTGTTTGTCGTGTCCTGGGTGAATCCCGATGCCTCTTATGCCGATGTCAGCCTCGACGATTATATCCGCGACGGCTATCTGCGCGCGATGGCCGAGGTGCGGCGCATCACCGGCGAAAAGCAGATCAATGTCACCGGCTATTGCATCGCCGGCACCACGCTGGCGCTGACGCTTGCGCATCTGCACAAGGCCGGCGACAAGACGGTCAAGACCGCGACCTTCTTCACCACCCTCACCGATTTTTCGGATCCGGGCGAGGTGGGGGTCTTTCTCGACAATGATTTCGTCGACGGGATCGAGCGGCAAACGGCCCAGGACGGGATCCTGTCGAGCCTGTTCATGCAGCGCACCTTCAGCTTCCTGCGTTCAAATGACCTGATCTACACGCCAGCGATCAAAAGCTATATGATGGGCGAGGCACCGCCGGCCTTTGATCTGCTTTACTGGAACGGAGACGCCACCAATCTGCCGGCAAAGATGGCGGTAGAATATCTGCGCGGGCTCTGCCAGCAGGACGGGTTCGCAAAGGGTGAGTTCCCCGTCTTCGGAGAACCGGTGAGCCTGGCCCAGGTCCAGGTGCCACTTTGTGCGATCGCCTGCGAGACCGATCACATCGCGCATTGGAAAGGCAGTTTCAACGGCATCAAACAGATGGGGTCCAAGGACAAGACCTTCATCCTGTCGGAATCCGGCCATATCGCCGGGATCATCAACCCGCCCTCCAAGGGCAAATATGGCCACTGGACCAGTGCGGCCCAGCCCGAGGGCACGCCCGAGGCCTGGCTTGCAGCTGCAGAAAAGACGCCCGGCAGCTGGTGGCCCCGCTGGGGCGCCTGGCTTGCCGCCTCTTCCGGTGCGATGGTGAAAGCCCGCGCGCCTGGCGGGCCGGAAAACCCGGTGCTTTGCCCTGCGCCCGGAACCTATGTAAAACCGGCAGCGGCACAGGACTAAGCCCCAGATGCATCAGTCATGCCCGGTGGTCGATTCGAAAAAGCCAGGTTTTCCTGGCTTTTTTGCTGCGTCATCCCGCCAGAAATGAGCGATCTCCCGCTACGTCATCCTTGCTTCTGCCGAAGCACTGATCTGCCTCAAAGGCGAACCGGAAAGCCGGGCGGAAGAAAATAGCCTTAAATCACAATTGCCTGCGCGGAGGGCACCCTGGCAGCCTTTGTCACTGCCCTGTGATCCGGTCATGCTAATGCTGCATTGCAGAATAATCATTGAAATGCTGCGCTGCAGCATGTATATAGTCCTTCAGGAAACGGGCTGAACCGCTGCAACCGCCCGATATTCAGGAGAATTGCAATGAACAAGACCACTGACTTCACCAAAGTTTTCCAGGACGTCCTGGCTTCTTTCCCGGTTGACGCTTCGGCTTTCCAGAACGCATTCAAAACCCAGGCCGCTTTCGGCGAGAAATTCTCGAAAGTCGCTCTCGAAGCCGCCGAGAAATCGACCGAGCTGTCGGCCATCTGGGCCAAAGAGACCTTCTCGCGTCTCTCGGACATCACCAAAGCCAAAACCGATCCGACTGACTACACCAAAGCCGTGACCGATTTCGCGTCGAAATCTGCCGAAGCTGCTGCCGAGAACCTGGCTGCCTTCGCTGAAATCGCGAAAAAAGTCCAGGTCGAGACCGTTGAACTGCTGCTTGCCGCCGGCAAGGAAGCCCAGGACGACGCATCCGCCGCTGTGAAAAAAGCCGCGGCCGACGTGCAGTCGGTTGCCAAAAAAGCCACCGCTGCCGCGAAGTAATCGCAGCCGCGAAACAGTCCCCGGCCGGCGCGTCCCCTCCCCGGGTGCCGGTCAGGATCCAGGTTTGAGCGGGCTCGGTCGAGCCCGCTCTTGCTTTTTGATCAGACGCGCCGCTAAGCTTCTCTGCGAGCGCAAACGGAATTGACGCCCTGCAGCGTCGATTACCGTAAATCCCGGGAGGAGAGCAGAATGTCCGCCACTGACAAGCCATTGCTGATCAAGCGCTATGCCAGCCGTCGTCTCTATAATACCGAGACCTCGGATTATGTGACGCTCGAGGATATCGCAGGCCTGATCCGCAAGGGGCGCGAAGTACAGATCATCGACCTGAAAACCGGCGATGACCTGACGCGGCAATATCTGCTGCAGATCGTGGCGGAACATGAATCCAAGGGTCAGAATGTGCTGCCTGTAAATGTGCTCACCGATCTCGTGCGCAGCTATACGACCGGCATGCAGGCGGTGATGCCGCAATTCCTTGCAAGTTCGTTTGAAATGCTGCGCAACAGTCAATCGAAAATGGTCGAGAACCTGTCCACCTTCCCCAATCCGATGGCCACAATGCCGGGCTTTGATGCGCTTCGGAAACAGCAGGAGGCCTTCCTCAAAACCGTGATGAACGGCATGCCGGGCTGGCCGGGGGCCACTTCGGGGCCGGAAGCCGAACCGGCCGCGGAAAAGGGCGAAGACCTTGCCGATATCCGAAAGCAGCTGGCCGAATTGCAGGCAAAGCTCTCGAAACTCTGACCCCAGCCCGCTGCGGAGGCCAATATGGCGGAAACCGAGGGCCGTGTAACGCTCTGGGGGATCGAGGTTTTCCTCGCTGCCGCCGAGGAGGGTGCGATTTCTGCAGCCGCGCGGCGGCTCGGGGTCAGCCCGTCGGCGGTCAGCCAGCAATTGAGCGGGCTTGAAGCCGCGCTTGGCACGGTCCTGCTGGATCGCGGCGCAAGGCCGGTGCGGATGACCCCGGCGGGGACGATGTTCCGCCGCCATGCCCAGACCATGCTGAATGCAGCTCAGGAGGCGCGGGCGGAACTCGCGCGATCTGATCTGGCCGGGCTGACCACGCTGCGCCTTGGCATGATCGAGGATTTCGAAGCCGATGTGACGCCCCGGCTTTTATCGGCACTGGCGCGCGAATTGCCGGGCTGCCGCTTTCTGCTCGAGACCGGGCCGTCGCACCGTCTGCTGGAAAAGCTCGACGCGCGGGCGCTGGATATCGTGGTGGCGGCGGATCTGCCCGGCGAAGTGACCTGGGAAGGAGAGCGGGAGCAGCATCCGATCCTGCGCGAGCCGTTTCTGGCAATCCGGCCGAAAAGCGGCGCGGCGGATCTGCCGCTGATCCAGTATTCCGCCCGGCATCTGATGGGCCGCCAGATCGCGGCGCATCTCTTGCGCGAGGGCCAGCGCCCTGCGGCGCGCTTCGAGCTCGACAGCTATCACGCGATCCTTGCCATGGTGGCCGGGGGCGAGGGCTGGGCTATTCTGCCGCCGCTGGCGCTGCATCAGGCGCGGCGCTTCCGCGCCGAGGTAGAGGTCTCACCCCTGCCCTTCGCCGCCCTGTCGCGCAGCCTCTCGCTGATGGCGCGCGCGGACGTCATGCGCGATATACCAGCCCTGATTGCGGGCCGGTTGCGGATCCTTGTGCGCGAGGAAGTTCAGACCCCTGCCCTGCAGGACTGGCCCTGGCTGAAAGACCAGCTCTCAATCCTGTAAACTAAGTCCCGCCAGAGACGCGCCAAACGAAATCTTTAAAGATTTCGTGCCGGTTCCTTGCAAGGAACCGGGCGTTTCAACCCTTGACGGCTTTCACCGCGTCAAGCACCGCCGTTGCCAGATATTCCAGCTCCTCGCGCTTGAGCCGCACCGGCAGCCGCATATCGCAGGCCCGCATCAGCATCGCTCTGGTCATCGGCAGCTCGGGCGTCTCACCAAGGAACTGCCAGTTCCAGAAGGCCCGCGCATTGCCCTCGGAAAGCCCGAAAATCTGCACCGGCACACCACGCGTTTTCGCCTCGGCCTGGAACTCCCGCGCCTCGGCATCGCTCCATTCGCCAATCAGGCTGAACTGGATCGAATCCGGCGCGCGTTCCTCTGGCGCCAGCGCCTGCGGCACCGAGAGCCAGGGGCTTTCATTCAGCAGCAAAGCCACATGGTCGTGATTGGCCCGCCCCTTCGTCACCCGATCCGCCAGCATCGGCAATTGCGGCCGGATCACCGCCGCCGACAGGTTCTGCATCCGCACATTGTACAAAGGCAGCTTGTTCTGCCAATGGCCGAAGCTGTTTTGCAACCCGCCATGCTTCTTCCAGTTTTCCTCATAGGCGCCCGACATGATGATCGCGCGCGCTGCGAGTTCGGGATCATCGGTGATCAGCATGCCACCTTCGCCCGCATTCACCATCTTGTAAGACTGAAAGCTGAAACAGCCCGCCTTACCGATCGTGCCCAGCTTCTTCCCGTGCCAGAGCGTGCCAAGGCTATGGGCCGCATCCTCGATCACCGGGATGCCGGCGGCATCGGCAAGCGCGCAAATCGCATCCATATCCGAAGTATGGCCGCGCATATGGCTGATCAGCACCGCATCGGCACCCGGCAGTTTCGCTTTGAAATCAGCGATATCAATACGCATATCCTGGCCCACTTCGACCAGAACCGGCACGCATTCCGCATGCACCACTGCCGAGGGCACCGCCGCAAAGGTAAAGGCCGGGATCAGCACTTTCGCACCGGGTTTCAGATCCAGCGCCTTCATCGTCAGGAAGAGCGCCGCCGAGCAGGAGGACACGGCGAGGGCATATTTCGCGCCCAGAAGTTCGGCGAATTCGGCCTCCAGCAGCGCGACCGGCGCGTCTTTCGGCGCATTGTAGCGAAAGAGGTCAGCCGATTGCAGCAGCTCCTCGATCGCGGCACGGGCCGCTGCCGGGATCGGCTCTGCCTCATGCAGATCGGGGGCGTTATGGGCGCTCATACGGGGGGTGTCTTCGATCACCGGGTTCTGACCATCGGCAGCCATGTTCAGCTTTCCTGAAAACTCTATTCAGGAAGCATTTAAACCCGCTCCCTGCGACATGCCAGTGACGAATTTTTAACTGGCCGGTTTCCGCCAGTCTTTTCTCCTCTCGCGCATGCTGAAAAGGGAAGGATTTACCCTTCCCTCATCCCTCAGCCTGTTCTGGCCGGAGCCGATACGCCGCCCTGCACGGCCGCCGCGCGGGCGGCAAGATGCTCCAGCACCTCGACCAGCTCGGCCCAGGCGCTGCGTGCCATGGACCGAAACACCCGGATATGAAACTCCGTCTCGCCCTCGCGCAGGACGATTGCCGGGATATGGTTCAGCCCGGTCCGGACCACATGACCGACCGGGAAAGCCGCAAGCCGCAGATCCGGCGTGACCAGCCGCGCCAGCGCCGCCTCGCCGCCAGTGCCGCTCAGCGAAATCCCCGCCCAGGCGCCGGACTGATCGGTCACCGCTGCCGCCAGCCCCTCGGGCGGGCGCCCGCCGAAGAGGAAGGCCTGATCGCGCCCGGTCCAGATCAGGCGCAGATCGCCGGCACTATGGCTGTGCCCCGGCGCCGGAAATTCAAGCCCGAGGGTCGCCAGCGCGGGCGTAAGATCCTCGCCCGGAAAGGGCGCAATCGACCAGACCGGCGCGGGTGGCAGCACAGAAAGCACCAGCCCCGCCCGTGTCACCGGCCCCTGCCCGTCAAGCGCCGCTTTTGCGATCAGTTCAGCCACGCATCCGCCCTCCATCCGCGTCGAAGAACACCGGATGGGTGACTTCGCATTCCACATCAATGCCGCGCAGATGATCGACCAGCCGGATCCTCTCGCCATGCCGTGCGCGGCCATCGGTCAGGAAGGCCAGCCCGAGCCAGCTGTCGAGCGTCGGCGACCAGCAAACCGAGGTGACATAGCCCTGGTCATTTTCACGCTCGACGGCAAAGCCGGGGCGGAAGAGATGCGCGCCGGCAGAAATGGCCCCGGAGGCCTTCAGCCCGACCAGCTGTTCGCGATCAGGCCCCCACAGGCCGGGGCGCTGGCTTGCCGCGCGACCGATGCAATCCTTCTTCGTGCTGACCATGGCCCCAAGGCCGACATCATCAGCCGAGACCCGGCCATGGATCTCGGCATGGGTCAGGAAGCCCTTTTCGATCCGGAGCACATTCAGCGCCTCCATCCCGTAGGGGCCGCCGCCCATGGTTTCGGCCCGGGCGACCAGGTCACGAAACAGCGCCTCGCCGTAATCGACCGGCACCGCCAGCTCATAGCCTTCCTCGCCGGAAAACGAGATCCGGAACAGCCGCGCCTCCACCCCTCCGACCGAGACCGGCCGGACCCCCATGAAGGGCAGATCGCCCAAAGGCTGATCCAGCACCGTGTCGATCAGCGCACGCGCCTTCGGGCCGGCAATCGCGAATTGCGCGAAGGCCTCGGTGACCGAAATCAGCCGCAGCTTCCAGGTGGCGCAAAAGGCCTGCTGCACGAAATCGAGATGGCGCATCACCTGGCCCGCTGCGGCCGTGGTGGTGGTCATCAGATAGTGGGTCTCTGACAGGCGCGCCGATGTGCCGTCATCCATGACAAGCCCGTCTTCGCGCAGCATCAGCCCGTAGCGGACCTTGCCGACCGGCAAGGTACTGAACGTATTAGTATAAACGAAATCGAGAAACCGCCCCGCATCCGGCCCCTGAATGTCGATCTTGCCAAGCGTCGAGACATCACAGACCCCGACCGCACCGCGCACCATGCGAACCTCGCGGTCGCAGGCCTCGCGCCAGGTCGTCTCGCCCGGTTTCGGGAAGTATGAGGGGCGATACCAGAGCCCGGCCTCGATCATCGGCGCCAGCCGGTCGCGCGAGGCCTGGTCCGAGGTCAGGAACCGCTCGGGCGCAAAGCCCTTCGCACGCCCCCCCGCCCCCATCGCGGCGATGGAAACCGGCACATAGGGCGGGCGGAAGGTCGTCGTCCCGGTTTCCGGAATGCCCCGCCCGGTCGCATCCGCCAGCACCGCCAGCGCGGCGACGTTGGAGTTTTTGCCCTGGTCCGGCGCCATGCCTTGCGTCGTATAGCGCTTCATATGCTCGACGCTGGCGAAATTCTCCTGGGCCGAGAGCTGCACATCCTTGACCGTGACGTCATTGGCAAAGTCGAGCCAGGCGCGGCCATTGCGGCCCTTTGCGCCCTCGACTGACCAGATCGCGCGATGGGTATAGGGCGCGTCTTCCGCCGCCGGCACGGCCAGTTCCGGCGCCCGCAAATCAAGCGCCGCCAGCGCCTGTTCTGCGACCAGCCTGCCCGCCGTCAGCGCGCCATGGGTCGAGAAAGACCCATTCGCAGCACCGGCCGCAGCAAGCCCCGGCACCGCAGCTTCGACCGGCACGAAAGCCGCGATCTCTTCCGACCAGCGCGGGCGGCTGTTCATATGGCAGGTCAGGTGCAGGCCCGGATTCCAGCCGCCCGAAACCGCAAGGCAATCGGTCTCGATCCGGAAGGTCTCGGACCCTTTCCTGACGGTGATCGCCTGCAAAGCGTGACGGCCTTTGGTGTCGATCACCACTGCCCCGGCATGGACCGGGCACTCCTCGACCACCGAAACATCCTCTCTCGGGTCGATGATCGCCGCGACCTGGACGCCTGCCGCCATCAGATCGCGGGCGGTCTGGCGGGCCTGGTCATTGGCGGCGAACAGCGTCACGCGCTTGCCCGGCGCCACGCCAAAGCGGTTCAGATAGGTCCGCACCGCCGAGGCCAGCATGATGCCGGGCCGGTCATTCATCGGAAAAGCGATATGGCGTTCCTGCGCCCCGGTGGTCAGCACCGCGCGCCGCGCCACGATGCGCCAGAAACATTCGCGCGGCAGATTGGGCCGGGGCGAGCGGTGGAGACCCACGCGTTCAAGCGCGCCATAAGTGCCGTTGTCATAGGCGCCGGTCACGGTTGTCCGGGTCATGATGCGGACATTCGGCATCGCGCGCAGCTCTGCCTCGACCGCATGCACCCATTGCGCCGCCGGATCGCCACCGATCAGCCCGCCATCCGCGATCAGGCGTCCCCCGGTCAGGGGCTGTTCCTCAGCGAGGATCACATCGGCCCCGGCCCGCGCGGCGGTCAGCGCGGCCATCAGTCCCGCCGGCCCCGCCCCGATCACCAGGAGGTCACAATGCGCCCAGGCTTTCTCATAGACGCCCTCGTCATGGGCCTTTGCAAGACTGCCAAGCCCGGCCGCGCGGCGGATGATGGGCTCGTAAAGCCCTTCCCAAAAGTGGCGCGGCCACATGAAGGTCTTGTAGTAGAAACCGGCGCTGAGAAAGGGCGAGATAAGATCATTCACCGCCATCAGATCATGGCGCAGGCTGCCAAGCCGGTTCTGGCTGCGGCTTTCCAGCCCGTCGAAAATCTCCTGCATCGTGGCGCGCGTATTGGGGGTGCGCGAGGTCTTGCCGATCACCTCGACCAGCGCATTAGGCTCTTCCGAGCCTGCCGTCAGCAGGCCGCGCGGGCGGTGATATTTGAACGACCGCCCGAAGAGCTTTACCCCATTCGCGAGCAAAGCCGAGGCGAGCGTATCGCCGCGAAAACCGCGATAGTCACGGCCATCAAAGCGGAATGACACCTCGCGGGTGCGGTCGATGATGCCTTTGCCCTCAAGCCTCATCGCGCGCTCCTTTGCGGGCGGCGACCAGCTCGACGCCAGTGATTTCATGGGTGAGCGTGTTGCGACTGACAAGCAGCCAGGCAGCGCAGCCCTGGTCGTGATACCACAGATCGCGGGTCGGCCCGGCCGGGTTGTCGCGCAGATGCAGATAATTGTCCCAGGCTCCGCCCGGCGAAAGATCAGGCGCGGTATCCGGCCCCGGGCGGTGGAGGTAATCCTCCGCCCCGTAATAAGTGAATTCACGGCGGTCGCGCGGGCCGCAAAGGGGGCAGGTCAGTCTCACGTCAGGCACTCCGCAAAGGGCGGCAGGGATGATGGAAGGGGGCGGAAAAGAGGGCACGCCCGCCGGCCCTGGCGGGCCCCACCCCGGGATATTTCCGGACAGAAAATGAACGGCGCGGCATCGGTTTACTCCCAGGGCGGGCAGGCAGAGGCCGGCGCGCGGGTCAGGCGGTAGGTGGTTTTGGCGCTGCCGGTCTCAGCCAGATCGCTGAGCCCGCCGCAGCCTTCTTCGGCCCCGGCACCAGGGACCTCCAGCGTGAAACTGCTGGTCTCAATTTCGAGACTGTCGCCTCTGGCGCTGCGGATGGTGAAACTGCCGCCATCGCATTCGACCTGGCAGGTGGTTTTGCCGCCGGTCTCGCCGCAAAAGGCGGCCTGGCGGAAGCTGCGGTCAGAGAACCCTTCGCTGCGGGCACGGCCCTGGTCACTGAAGCGGCCGGTCACGATGGCGGAGATAAATCCATTACCCCAGGGGTCGGGGCCGAGGCTGATCCGCAGCGAGGCGATATGTTGCCTTGGGGTCTTTGCGAGGTGGTCCGCCGTATAGTCACGGGCAAAGCAGCCCTGCGGGATCCGGGCCTCGGCCTGCGTCAGAGCAGAGGTTGCGAACAGGGCGGCAAGGGTAAGACCGGTCAGAAGGCGCATGTCAGTCAACTCCTTTACAGGTCGCGGGAACGGCGCGGGACGGGTGGGTTCCTTCAGTTTCTGCGAGATCCTGGACCGGCCTGCAGCCCGCTCGGTCCCGGAGCGCGAAGCAATCGAGGGACATCCTAAGGGCGAATTCCTCAAAGCTCCGGCTGGTGACGCTGCCGCCATCGCATGCGGCCCTGCCCGGGCTGCCCCGGAAGAGGCGCGGGTTCAGGCGCCTTCGGCCCCCCCTGGCAATGGCCGCGGACCTGGAGGGATCGCTGGGCGCTGCGTTAAACGCGCCTCTTTCGGGCCGCGAAGGGACAGAGACTGCCGGCCTGATCAGACAGTCCGGCGCAGCGCGCGTATGCACAAGGCCCGACGATGCGGCGCAGCTGGCGTCCTGCAAACGCGGCTCTGACCCGCGCTTCCGCGACCGGACGGGCCAGACGGGGCCTGCCTGATCACGCGACCGTATTACTTTGGGAAAGGTTTCAGCCATCGCCGGGCGAAGCTGAAATCCTGCCGGACGCGCCAGCGGCAGTGCCGGGGCTGGCCGAACTTTGCCCGGGCAAATATCCGCGCGGGCCCGCGCCAGAGCCGGGCTTGCCACCATCGCCGGTAAAAGGGCGGCGATCTTATGCAGGCGCTCCGTCAATGCAGGTTATGCTGGCTGCCGGTGCCTTCCTCATCGAGGAGATGCCCGGTCGCGAAACGGTTCAGACGGAAGCGGCGGGCGAGCGCATGGCTTTCGCCGGTGGCCATCAGATGCGCCATACACCAGCCCGAAGCCGGCACCGCTTTAAAGCCGCCATAGTTCCAGCCACAATCTAGGAACAGCCCGTCGATATGGGTTTTATCGATGATCGGCGAGCCGTCGGGCGTCATATCCATCACACCGCCCCAGGACCTGAGGACCTTTGCCCGCCCGATCATCGGCATCAGCGTCATACCGGCCTCCATCACATGTTCGACCATCGGCAGATTGCCGCGCTGCGCATATGAGCTGTAGAAATCCAGGTCGCCGCCAAAGACCAGCCCGCCCTTATCGGACTGGCTGATGTAGAAATGCCCCATGCCGAAACTGATCACATGATCGATCACCGGCTTAAGCCCCTCGGTCACAAAGGCCTGGAGGATATGGCTCTCCACCGGCAGCCGCATCCCGGCCATCGCCGCCACCTGCCCCGACCGCCCCGCCGTGATGATCGCAACCTTATCGGCGCGGATCACACCTCGCGTGGTCTGGACGCCGCGCACCTTTCCGCCCTCGACATCGATGCCCGTCACTTCGCAATTCTGGATCAGATCGACGCCGCGCCGGTCGGCGGCGCGGGCATAGCCCCAGGCAACAGCATCGTGGCGGGCGGTGCCGCCCCGCGGATGCAAGAGCCCGCCATAGATCGGAAAGCGGGTCTGTTCGAAATCAAGGTAAGGCAGCATTTCGCGCACGCCGTCCTGGTCCAGCAGCACCGCATCATCGCCCTGGTTGATCATGGCATTGCCGCGCCGCACGAAAGCATCGCGCTGGCCGTCGGAATGGAAGAGATTGATCAGCCCGCGCTGGCTGTGCATCACGTTGTAATTGAGATCGGCCTCCAGCCCCTCCCAGAGCTTCAGGCTGTGCGAGTAGAATTCGGAATTGCCGGGCAGAAAGTAATTCGCGCGCACGATGGTGGTGTTGCGCCCGATATTACCGCCGCCGAGATAGCCTTTTTCCAGCACCGCAATATTGGTCATGCCGTGGTTTTTCGCGAGATAATACGCGGTTGCCAGCCCGTGACCGCCGCCGCCGATGATCACAGCGTCATAATGCGGCTTTGGCTCGGGCTGGCGCCAGACCGGCTTCCAGCCGCGATTGCCGCGCAGCCCCTCAAGAATGACTTTCCAGCCGGAGTAACGCATCAGACACCTCGGGAATCTCTGCCCCTATCAGACAGCGAAGCCGACAGAATTACAACGCCCGGGCTCGGGCGTGGTGGCGGGCAACGCCCGGTTTTGCCGGACGAGAGGCGCGGCCCGGGGCGTTTCCCCCTGCCAGACCGGGAGCGGGACGGCGGCTAAGCCGGAATTCTGCCATGGACCGGAACCGGGATCGCAATTGTCTGGCGCCGCCTTGCTTTGCAGCGCCCGGGCCGCTTTTCTGATCGCTACGCCAGTTTCTGCCCACACTGCTGCCCGGCGGCAACCAGGTTATGATTGAAGCCGACAGCAATGCTGGCATCCCCTCTGATGCGAGGCTCACCGCCCGGCACAGACCGGTCGGCGATGTGCCAGGTCGGCTGATGATGTCCGGACGGAATCTCACGCTGGCGCAGGATGAAAGTCAGTGGCAGTCGCCGCCCGCAGCACGCAAACCGGTCGCCGCAGCGGATAAGGTCTGCGTCATCGGGCCTGACTATGGCTGATCTGCCGGGGAGAGCCTGCAAAACACGCCGAGGCCATTCAGCAAAGCCTCCATGAATGCCGCCACCAGATTGCCTTCACCCGGAGCATGATCGGGTTCAGGATCCTGCCAGATACCAGAGGTCCGGGGCTGATGGTCGCGATCAGGCGACCTCTGTCGCTGGCATATCAGCAGCGCCGGATTGCTGGAGGCCCTTGCCGACATCCGCAGTCAGCAATGCCTTCGCCCTGCCCCCGCGATCACAACAGGTCCCGGGGACCATGTAGCGCCAGAACAACGAAAAAGAGCCGGGCGTGATGCCCGGCCCCACTGTCAGAGATCCGTCAGAGCCCGGTCAGAACCCGGTCAGAGTCCCTTTGACCGGTAGGTCTTGGCCACGCGGTCAATGGCAACGATATAGGCGGCGGTGCGCAGATCCTCGACATCATCGCGGCCATGCCAGACCTCGCGCATTGACTGATAGGCGGTGCGCATCGTGTCATCGAGACCCGAACGCACCAGGGCCAGCTCGTCCGAGCCGGTCAGGAAGCGCTCTTTGAAGTCATCCGACAGCGTCCAGCCAAGGCCTTTGTCAGCCGAGAGCTGCTCCAGTTCCTCGACCAGGAGGCGCGAGCGCGCCTCTTCCGCCCGGCGCTGCATCCGGCCGAAGCGGATATGCGAAAGGTTTTTCACCCATTCGAAATAGCTGACCGTCACACCACCGGCATTGGCATACATATCGGGGATGATGATCTTACCCTTATGGCGCAGGATCTCGTCGCCGCCAAAGGTGATCGGGCCATTCGCCGCCTCGATGATCAGCGGCGCGCGGATGCGGTCGGCATTCGACTTGTTGATCACCCCCTCCATCGCGGCAGGGATCAGGATATCGCATGCGGCTTCCAGCACGGAGGCGCCATCCTCGATGAAATTGCCGCCGGGGAAGCCCTTTACCCCGCCATTGCGGGCGATCCAGTCGCGCACCGCATCGACATCAAGGCCCTTTTCATCGGTCAGCGCGCCATCGCGTTCGATGATGCCGATGATCTTGCAGCCATCCTCGCCCGAGAGGAATTTCGCCGCGTGATAGCCTACATTGCCAAGCCCCTGGACGATCACGGTCTTGCCCTGGAGGCCGCCTTTCAGCCCGGTCAGTGCCACATCGCCCGGATGGCGGAAAAATTCGCGCAAAGCATATTGCACGCCGCGCCCCGTCGCCTCGACCCGGCCCTGGATGCCGCCGGCATGGGGGGGCTTGCCGGTGACGCAGGCCTTGGCGTTGATATCGGTTGTGTTCATCCGCGCATATTGGTCGGCGATCCAGGCCATCTCACGCTCGCCCGTGCCCATGTCAGGCGCCGGCACGTTCTGTGCCGGATGGATCAGGTCGCGCTTGATCAGCTCATAGGCGAAACGGCGGGTGATCAGCTCCAGTTCATGCTCTTCCCACTGGCGCGGATCGACGCAGAGCCCGCCTTTCGATCCGCCGAACGGCGTCTCGACCAGGGCGCATTTATAGGTCATCAGCGCCGCCAGCGCCTCGACCTCGTCCTGGTGGACAGAAAGCGCGTAGCGGATGCCGCCCTTCACAGGTTCCATATGTTCGGAATGGACCGAGCGATAGCCGGTGAATGTCTCGATCTTGCCGCGCAGCCGCACACCGAAACGCACCGTATAGGTCGAGTTGCAGACCCGGATTTTCTGCTCCAGCCCCGGAGAAAGATCCATCAGCCGCACCGCGCGGCTGAACATCAGATCGACGGAATCGCGAAAGCTCGGCTCGTCGGCGGTCTGCAGCATCTTCATCTTCCTCCAGGGTGTGCCATGGCTTCCCGCCATGTTATCACAAGGTGACCGCTCTTTCCGCCTGACCCAAGGGCCAGAATGATCAAAAAACAGTCAGACCTGGACTGGTTGCAGCGTCTTTTCGTCAATGTGATTCGTATCAGCAGGTGTTTGTTAAAGGTTAATGCGCGAAAAACCTTTCTCAGGTTGTGCGGCGCTGTTCTCTCTCTCCGCACAATCCAAATTTGGGCAGGAACATCGTTTCTTTGCCACCGGAAAACCCGGGCCGGAACGAAGCTCCGCCACATTTCAGCCTGATCATTGAAGCAGTTTCACCTTGGGTCAGCGCGCCCGGAATCCGCTGTTATGTCCCGCTGGACAGTAGCAGCGGCCGGGAGGATGAACTTTTGGTGGTATTTGATCCGGGCTGATGCGCGCGCCGGGGCTACAGGGACGTATGTATATGAAGAAGAAGGCATTTGAAGACCTGTCCGTGCGCCTCTCGCGCCAGATGCAGAGATTCACGCTGGAAGAGCGCGGCTCCATCGGGACAATCATGGTGTTCTTCTTCTTCCTCATGATCCTTCTTGGTGGCATCGCTGTCGATGTGATGCGCTTCGAGACCCAGCGTGTCGCGGTCCAGAATACGCTCGACCGGGCAACACTGGCGGTTGCCAATATGAACTCGGCCCTCAGGACCGACGACGTATCTACCACGCGCGAAGCGAGAGCGCGGTTTATCGTCGCCGACTATTTCAGGAAGGCGGGCCTGCCCGACAATCTTACCTATGTGCGTCTCGATGACGGTATGAATTACCGCGTGGTCGAAGCGCGCGCCGATGTGCTGTCGCATAACATTTTCATGAATCTCATGAATATTCCAACCCTCGAGGCCGTGAACACTTCGGTGGCAGAGCAGAAGATCACCGATATCGAGATCATGCTGGTGCTCGACGTGTCGGGTTCGATGGCAGGTGCCAAGATCAACAACCTGCGCGTGGCTGCGGCGGATTTCATCGACCAGGTGAAGGCCACGGATGACGAGAACCGCATCTCGATCGGCGTGATCCCCTATAACGCCCAGGTGAACCTCGGCGATGAATTGCGGGCGCGCTACAATATCAGCGATCTGCACGGGGTCCGGCATTCGAACTGCGTCGAGCTCCCGATCGGGACCGACAGGGACAACATCTTCCAGACGCTGGCCCTGTCCACATCCCTGGAGATGCCGCTGATGACTGCGGCGGATACAGAAAACACATCGTCGGCCAATGACAGCTATTTCAACTGGCGGACATCCGGCGAAGCCACGGTCGAGAACACCGCCGCAAAGCGCTGGTGCAATCCGAGCACCACAACAGAGATCACGCTGCCGACCAAGAGCATCACCAGGGCGAAAGCCGGGATCCAGGCGTTGCAGGCCAGCGGCAATACCTCGATCCTGCTGGGAATGCGTTGGGCCACCGCCCTGTTGGATCCGGCCGCGCGCGACGTCTACGATTCCCTGATCTTTCGCCGCGTGATGGACGACGATATGGACGGCCGTCCCTTTGCATATAACAGCGCAAGCTCTGTCGATGAGGATGCGCTGAAAGTGATCGTTCTGATGACCGATGGCGAGCATGTGGCCCATAACCGCATCGCCGATGGCTATAAGACCGGCCCGGCGACCATCCGCTTTTCCTATCGCCCCAATGGCGCCAGGACCGATTCAACGGATACCGCGACGATCTGGCGTTCAACCGCAGGCGAATGGTCCGTCTTCTTTGAAAGCAAGGTGGGATCAAATGTCTGTAACAGCAAGCCTTTCTGGGTGCCATCAACGGGATCGTGGCAGAACCGTCCGCTCGGTCTGACAGATACCGGATGCTTCAATCCGACCCGGGTCGTGAGGCCCGCTGACCCGGCCTATATCGCAACCTGGCAGGAGGTCTGGGCGTCCGTCAGGATGAACTATGCGGTACGCCAGTTCTTCGGCCGCCCGCTGGGGGCCAACAACAGCACCAACCGCAACAACGTCTATACCGGTGTGCGCAGCACCCTCTACACGACCTATGCCGATGCAGCGACGATGAACCGCCGTCTGGCCTCCAACTGCACCGCAGCCCGCAATGCCGGCGTCCTTGTTTATGGCATCGCCTTTCAGGCCCCCAATGCCGGCAAGGCCGCCATCCAGAGCTGCACATCTACCCCCGCTTCGACCTATTACTTCGACGTAACCGAAACAGCGAAGATCCAGGATGCGTTCCGCCTGATCGCAACCAATCTTAGCCAATTGAAGCTGACGCAATGAAATCCAGGTCCTTTTCTCTCGGTCGTCGCCTGCGTCGTCTCTGGCGTCGCGAAGACGGCGTGGCCTCGATCGAACTCGCCTTCTGCCTGCCGGTCCTGCTGATGCTTTTCATGGCCTCGATGGAGGCCGGCCTTTTCATGGTGCGCAGCGCCATGCTTGAACGTGGTCTCGATATCGCGATCCGCGATTACCGGCTTGGCCATACGCGGAGTATGAATGCGGAACAGATCCGGGACCGGGTCTGCCGGTTCACGCTTGCCGTGGCGGATTGCAAGAACAACCTGAAGGTCTGGATCGAGCCGGTCAACACAAGCACCACGCCCTGGACCCTTCCGTCGCGCTTTGATCCCCGGACCGGCCAGCTTCGGGTGTTCTGTGGCGACCGCAACGATCCCCTGGTCTCGCCGATTCCCGGCACGGTTCCGGACGAGGCTCATGACCAGAACCGGATCATGCTGATCCGCGTCTGCGCGCTTGAGGATCCAATTTTCCCTTCGACCTATTTCTCGATGCGTCTGACCAAGGACTCGGCCACCGGAAAATATGAACTGGCCAGCGCAACGGTCGTTGTGACCGAACCGATCTGAGGAGATGCGCGTAATGTTTTTCCTGTCCCGTAAAAAATTGCGGCAGTTCGCCAGGGACGAATCCGGTGTCATCATGACCGAATTCCTCATTGTGCTGCCCCTGATGACCTGGACCATTATGGCCCTGGTGGTCTGGTGGGATACCTGGCGTACCATCAACGAGGGCCAGAAAGCCGCCTATGCCGTGGCCGATCTGGTCTCGCGTCAGAAGGAGGTGGACATGAACTTCATCAACGGCATGGAAACCGTAATGGAGGGGCTGATGGAGCGCCCGAACGTCATCTCGATGCGCATCACATCGGTCAGATGGACCTATGACGAGATCAGAGAAACCGGCAGATATTCCCTGATATTCTCGCGCTCGCCCAATGGAAAGAAGACCCCGCTGACAGCGAGTGACGTGAACAACGACCTCCGCCATCTGATCCCGGTGATGAATTCCGGCGAGTCGACCGTTATCCTTGAGACCTGGACCAAATACTATCCGGCCTTCGATGTCGGCATACCAGTGTCAGACTTCCGCAATTTCATCGTGACGAAGCCGCGCTTCTACCTCAGTGTCTGCCTGAGCGAAAACATGACCCCCTGCGAGAGCGCGGCGAGCTGAAAGGCGTCGGGCCCGCTCTGTCTCTGCGAAAGGCCGCGCGCATCCACGCGCGGCCTTTCGCATCTTCGCTTGCCCCGTCGGCGAATGTGGCAGGCGGGCTTTCGCGGGGCGCGCAGTCGGGTTAGTGTCCGCCACAGATCCGGCGCGTGCGCCCGCGCCTCCCTCACCCGCCTTCCCCTTCATCCGCCCTCCTCTTCACCCGCCAGGCAAGCCCGCAGATGACACGCCTTCCGATCCTTCTTCCGCTCATCGCGCTTCTGGGCTGCGCGCCCTTCCCCGAGATCGGCCCCCTGCCCGATGCCTCCGGCGCACCGCCCTCGCTTTTGCCGATGGACGAGGTGATGGCGCAGGCGCCATCCGGGCGCATCTCGGCCTCAACCGGCGAGGCCCTGGCCGCCCGCGCCGCCCGGCTGCAAAACCGCGCCAGGCTGATGCAGGGACCGGTGCTTGACCCGGCCACCCGTGCCCGCCTGGCCGCGGCCATCGCGGCAGGCCGGGCCTGAGCCCTATCGCCGCCGTTGCGCCCGGCAAGGCCTTGGGCTAACACCCTGGGCGGAACAGCAATATGAGGCCTCCCATGTCGAGCACGCCGTCTGAAACCGGACCCCTCCGCCTTGGGATTGCCGGCCTCGGCACTGTCGGCATCGGTGTGGTGAAAATCATCCGGCGCGAGGCCGAAACCCTCGCCGCACGCGGCGGGCGCCCGCTGGTGATCACCGCCGTTTCAGCCCGTGACCCAAAGAAAAACCGCGATGCCGATCTCTCGGGCTATGCCTGGGAGACCGACCCCGTTCAGCTGGCAAAACGCGATGATGTCGATGTTTTCATCGAGGTGATGGGCGGTCATGAAGGCGCGGCGAAAGACGCGACCGAAGCCGCGCTGGCGCTTGGCAAACATGTGGTGACCGCGAATAAGGCGCTGCTCGCGCATCATGGCCAGGCGCTGGCGGAACTGGCCGAAAAAACCGGTGCTGCGTTGCGGTTTGAGGCGGCTGTCGCCGGGGGTATCCCCGTGATCAAAGCGCTGACCGAGGGCCTTGCCGGCAACCGCATCAAACGCGTCATGGGCGTGATGAACGGCACCTGCAATTACATCCTGACCCGGATGCAATCGGCTGGCCTGCCCTATGAGACCGTGTTCGAGGAAGCCCGCCAGCTGGGCTATCTCGAAGCCGATCCGAACCTCGATGTCGGAGGGATCGACGCCGGGCATAAACTCTCGCTCCTGGCTGCCATCGCCTTCGGCACCCGTGTCAGCTTTGACAAGGTCGAGCTGGAGGGGATCGGCAATGTCTCGATCGACGACATCAACCTCGCCGATGATATGGGCTATCATATCAAGCTGCTGGGCGTGGCGCAGATGACCGGGCGCGGCCTGGAACAGCGCATGACCCCGTGCCTCGTGCCGGCGGAAAGCCCGCTCGGCCAGCTCCAGGGCGGCACCAATATGGTCGTGCTCGAAGGCGATGCGGTCGGCCAGATCGTGATGCGCGGCGCCGGTGCCGGCGAAGGCCCGACCGCAAGCGCGGTGATGGGCGATGTGATCGATATCGCGCGCGGCTACCGCCGGCCGGTCTTCGGCATCCCCGCCGGGCAGCTGACCGATCCGGTGGCGGCACGTTCGGCAACGCCCGCGCCCTATTACCTCAGGATGCGGCTCCAGGACAAACCCGGTGCGCTGGCCAAGGTCGCAACCTGCCTTGGCGAAGCCGGGATCTCCATCGACCAGATGCGCCAGATCAACCAGCCCGATGCCGATGACGGCGATGCGATTGTGCTGATCGTCACCCATAAGGCGGCCCCTGCCGATGTGAGCCATGCGCTGACGCAGTTCAACGTGACCGGCGTCCTGGTCGGGACCCCCGTCGCGATCCGCATCGAAGAAGTCTGAAAATACGCCGCCGCCTCCGCTTTAGCGCTACCGCGCTTGCGGCAGGCGGCGGTGGCGGCTAAGCCTCGGGTTAACTCCACGCCATCAGGGATATCCGCAAAATGGCCGATCAGGCTCAGTTCCAGGACCGTATGCTCTCACTGGGCCTTGCCCGCGTTTCAGAGGCCGCCGCTTTGGCCTCGGCCCATCTGATCGGGCGCGGCGACGAAAAAGCCGCCGACCAGGCTGCGGTCAATGCGATGCGCGATCAGCTGAATACGCTTGATATTAAAGGCGTCGTGGTGATCGGCGAAGGCGAACGCGACGAGGCGCCGATGCTGTTCATCGGCGAAGAGGTCGGCACCGGGAACGGGCCGGAAATGGATATCGCGCTCGACCCGCTGGAAGGCACCACGCTGACCGCAAAAGACATGCCGAACGCGCTGACCGTGATCGCCATGGCACCGCGCGGCACCCTGCTGCATGCGCCCGACGTCTATATGGAAAAGCTGGCGGTCGGCCCTGGCTACCGCCCCGGCGTGGTGACGATGGATATGTCGCCCTCCGAGCGGATCTCGGCGCTCGCGGCGTCGAAAGGCGTCTCGACCGAAGACATCACCGCCTGCGTGCTGGAGCGCCCGCGCCATGAAGCCCTGATCGAGGAAATCCGGTCGACCGGCGCCTCGATCCGGCTGATCACCGATGGCGATGTGGCCGGCGTCATGCATTGCGCCGAACCGGAAGTGACCGGCATCGACATCTATATGGGGTCGGGTGGCGCACCCGAAGGTGTGCTGGCCGCCGCCGCGCTGAAATGCATGGGCGGGCAGTTCTTCGGCAAGCTCCTCTTCCGCAACGAGGATGAAAAATCCCGCGCCAGCAAGGCCGGTATCACCAATTTCGACCGCGTCTATACGCGTGATGACCTCGTGCGCGCCGATGTGATTTTTGCGGCGACCGGCGTGACCTCGGGCTCGCTCCTTTCGGGCATCAAGCGCGAACCGGGCTGGGTGACGACCGAGACGATCCTGATGCGGTCAAAAACCGGGTCGGTGCGGCGCATGTCCTATCGCAGCCCGCTGCGGTAGGCGGGCTCAAAGGGGGCCCGGTCCCCCCTCTCCCTGCGGGAGAACCCCCGTGATATTTTGAGACAGAAAATGAAACTTTTTACATTTTCTGTCCTTAAATATCCCCAACGGAGGCACTCGCCGCCTCACCGGAGACGACCGGCATGGCAGGATCTCCCGGAACGCCCTTGAACCCGGCCCCGTTTTCCGCCAGCCATGAGGCATGTCACAAGATCATGCATTTCTGGGTGTCGCGGCCTCTCTGAACGGGCGTCGCTGGGTTGGACCTGACGCAGGCGCAGAACGGCTTGCCGAGGCGATGGGGCAACAGACCCGCCTGCCATTGCCGCTTTGTCGCATTCTGACCGCCCGGGGCGTTGCCGCCGAAGATGTCCAGGCCTTTCTCAATCCGCAACTGCGGGATCTCCTGCCCGATCCACGCCGGCTGAAGGATATGGAGAAAGCGGCAGCGAGATTTCTGACCGCACTTGAGCGGCGCGAGAGAATCGCGATTTTCGCCGATTATGATGTCGATGGCGGGTCTTCGGCGGCGCTGCTCCTGATCTGGCTGCGCGAAATGGGGCATCAGGCGACCCTCTACATTCCCGACCGCATCGACGAGGGGTATGGGCCTAATGTGCCCGCGATGCAGGCGCTCGCGCGCGAGCATTCTCTGATCATCTGCGTCGATTGCGGCACGCTGAGCCATGATCCTGTGGCCGCTGCCCGGCCCGCCGATGTTGTGATCCTCGATCACCACCTTGGAGCCGAAACCCTGCCGGAGGCACTCGCGGTGGTGAACCCGAACCGCCAGGATGAGGATGGCAGCCTTGCCCATCTCTGCGCCGCAGCGGTCGTCTTCCTCATGCTGGTCGAAGCCGGGCGCCAGTTGCGGGACGCAGGCCACAAGGGCCCGGATCTTATGGGGTTTCTTGATCTCGTAGCCCTCGCAACCGTGGCGGATGTTGCGCCCTTGACGGGCGTGAACCGTGCCTTTGTCCGCCAGGGCCTCCGGGTGATGGCGCGACGCGACAGGGTGGGCCTGCGCGCGCTTGCCGATATTGCCCGCATGGATCAGGCGCCGACGGCCTATGCGCTCGGCTTTCTGCTGGGCCCGCGGATCAATGCCGGTGGGCGGATTGGCGAGGCGGATCTTGGCGCAAGGCTGCTTGCGACCGCCAGCGAGACCGAGGCTCTGGCTCTGGCCAGGCGGCTCGATGATCTGAACACGGAACGTCGCGAGATCACCGACCGGGTGCGTGAGGAGGCCCTCGCGCAGGCCGAGGCGCGCGGCACCGAGGGGCCGCTGGTCTGGGCCGCAGGTGATGGCTGGCATCCCGGCGTCGTCGGCATCGTCGCCGCCCGGCTGAAAGAGGCGACCGGCCGGCCGGCTGTGGTGATCGGCTTCGACGGAGATCACGGCAAGGGTTCTGCCCGCTCCGTGCCGGGGGTGGATCTCGGTGCCTCGATCCACCGGATCGCCGCCGAGGGGCTGCTGGAGAAAGGCGGCGGCCACAAAATGGCTGCAGGGCTCAGCCTGACCCGCGCCATGCTGGAACCCGCCATGATGCGACTCGGCGAGTTGCTGTCGCGGCAGGGCGCCGGCGGAACCGGCCCCGAGCCCCTTCGGATCGACAGCATTCTTTTGCCCGAGGCGGCCAATGTCGAATTTGTCGAACAGATCGCGCAGGCCGGTCCCTTTGGGGCCTCAGCACCGTCACCGCGATTTGTGATTCCCTCGGTTGCAGTTCAGGGCAGAAGAATCGGAACCACCCATCTGAAGCTCACCATCCGGGGCCAGGCTCAGGGCCCCGAGATCATGGCTTTTGGCGCTTTTGACGGCCCGTTGGGGCCACAACTGGAGAATAGCGGTCACCGGCTGTTCCATCTTGCGGGACGCCTGGAGATCAACACCTGGGGCGGAAAATCCAGGGTTCAGCTGCGTCTGGAGGATGCCGCAGCAGCTGATTGAGAATTTTGTTATTTTTCCTCTTGTGCATCCTGTGAGCGCCGACTAAACACCGCCTCACAGAGACGCTGGGATGAAAAAGAACAGCGGCGAAGAAGAAAGTGGCCCGTTCGTCTATCGGTTAGGACGTCAGGTTTTCAACCTGAAAAGAGGGGTTCGACTCCCCTACGGGCTGCCACTTCTGTCTGTAAGAGATTGTTATCACTCAGCATTTAGCGCCTTTACGTCCAACATATCAGAAAATTTGGACACGTTAGCCAGCTTGGCGAACCCACTGTCGGCAAGTTTCGAGCGGTTCGCCTTCTTGGTGTAAACATCAGCCTGCTTTGTATCGGCGTGTGCCAAATAGGAGGCGATTTCCCAGTTTGTCGCCTGTGCGTTGGCCAGCCGGGTCGCCCCGGCTTTGCGTAATCCATGCAGAGAGCCGGGCACTTTCGCCTCAGCACAGCGATCACGGAACCAGTTGCCAAGTGTCTCGGGCTTGTAGCCGATGGGCTTGGCGTCCTGCGTGATGAACAGCAGGCGGTCTTTCGGAAGTTCCGCCAGTTCCTCGGCCAGCTCGGGCAGGATCGGCAGATCAGCCGCAACCGAGGTCTTGGCTCGCTTGTATCCGATCCGCGCCTTGCCATCCTTATGAGAGACATGCTGCCAGCCCGCGCGGCAAAGGTCCGTGCGTGACATGCCAGTGTTGAGCGCCAGCAGCAGAACACGCCGCGCCTTCGATCCCGCCGGGTGACGGGCAAGGAAAAGATCGACCTCGGCATCCGTCCAGGTATGGTAGCCGTCCGGGTTCGTCTTCATCTTCTCGGCAAATCGCGCGGGGTTCGGGCCGGTATAGCCGAGCTTCTTGGCCGCAAAGTTGAAGAGCATCGCCATGTTCTTCTTCACGGTGTTGGAGGCTGTCGGCCCGGCCTTTTTCGACATCATCGCCTCGATGTGGCGAACCTCCAGACGGGCGAAGTGATACTTCCCCGCAGTGCCACGCAGCCAATCCAGTTCGCCCCGGATGCTGCGCTTGCGCGAAGGAGAGAGGTTCAGAAACTTGAGGCTGCCAAGATATTGCTCGATCAGCCAGGAGACGGTTCCAGCTTCGGTCGTCGACGCCGGGGCCTTCGCGCCTTTCAGGGCAGCTTCATACGCCGCCAGAAACTCGGGGCCACCATAAGGGCCGGGAATGTTGCAACGGAAGTCACCGGCCTCAAACTTCCAGTAGATGCGCCCTTTGACGATGTTCTTGCGAACGCCGGGATAGGGATTCTTGCGCCGGGTCATTTCAGCAACTCATCGGGATCAGGCCCTGCGGTGTCTTCGTCCACCTTCCCCGCAATAATGACATGCTTTCCCGGTAAGACTTCGACGCGCCATTCTGCAATACCTGCCGCCCGCAACGCTTTCGCGTATCGGGTCAGATCGGACTGCTTAAGAATTGCGCGGGGATGGGCCATCCTCAGAACTTTCCCGGAAGCTCTGGATAAGCGGCATCCATAACTGCATTAGGGTGCCAGCCCTTATCGCTGGTCATGCGCATCAGACGGGCGCAGACCCGATCAAAAATCGCTGATACATCAATCAAGACCGCAATCGCCTCGCTGTTCGCGAATGGCGATTCCAGCTCTGATTCCAATACAACATCTGTGCGCGCCTCGTGCATCACGAGGATGGTGCGCCCCCGGCTGTAGTGAAATGGCATGCCGGGCACTCGCTCATCGCGATAGTCGCGAGCATCGCCGACATATCCAGAAGCGGCATTTCCAATATATGCGAATCTCATTGCAGCATCGAATGCAACTTTAGAGTCTCGTGGCTTCAAACGGTTAACAATCTCATTGGCAACCGCCATCTGAACAATACCGTAGGTCATGTTGACAAATGGCGGAGCCAGAGCCTGATGCAGGCGACGTCGACGAAGCCCAGGAAGCTTTCGGCGGTTTTATCGTAGCGGGTTGCAAGGCGGCGGCTGTTTTTCAGGTTGTTGAAGCAGCGCTCGACCATGTTGCGCAGGGTATAGATGGTCATGTCGACAGCCTTGCGCACCCTTCGGTTCTTTCGCATCGGTATCATGGGCAGGGCGTTGCGGCTCTCGATGTCTTCCCGAATTTTATCAGAGTCATAGCCCCTGTCTGCGACCAGAACTGCTGGCTGCGGCAGGTTGTCGGCCATCACCAGATCATAGCCGGTGTAGTCGGAATCCTGCCCCGGCGTGATCTCGGTCCTCTTCGGGAGGCCTGCGCCGTTGACGCGGAGATGGATCTTGGTCGAGAAGTGGAAGGTGGTCCAGAAAACGATCCAGTGGATCGTTTTCCCACCGGACGCTCTCGAACGGCCAGGAGCCTCTTGTCAGCAGTCCCCCTTTTGCGCCCGCCGCATGATGATGAGCGCGGATCACAGTGCTGTCGACCATCTGGAGCTTGTCTGGCGCGATCCCAGCGTGGTTCAGCGCATCCAGGATATCCTCCCACAATCCCGCCAAAGTCCACCGGCGGAACTGACGGTAGACCGAGGACCACTTGCCAAACTCTTTGGGCAGATCACGCCATGGCGCACCAGTCCTTGTGATCCAGGAAATTCCATCGAGAACAAGACGATGGTCCGCAGGTTTCCGCCCGTTAGAGTGCCGGGCGGCACGAATGAAGCCCTCGAAGAAGGTCCACTCATAGTCGGATATCAGGTTGCGCGCCAAGCCCATCTCCCAAGTAGAGATGAGCTTGAATCATCGGACGCCTGCAAGCGGAATCCCTTTGGTCAACACGACCTAGCCCTCTTCCGGGGCCGACCATCGCAGGCGCAACAGCCCCGGCTCGGCCGCGATGCGTTGCACCGCCTGTTCCAGCCGGGTTTCGACAGTCGCATCACCACTGACGGTGGCAATCAGTTCCACTGCGTCGCCCATCTCGCGCAGTTCGATCCCCGTCAGATGCAGCCCGCTCAGCGCGAGCGTACCCAAAAGCAAGCTGCGGGCCTGCGCCTCCTGCGCCGCCGGCACCAGAATCCGCACAGTGAATGGCCGATGTCCGGCGCCCGCAGCCCCCATCCGACGCTTCATCCACTGAACAAATGGCCGCAGCGCGAAATTCACGAAAACCACCAGCCCCGTGGCGACGAGAGCGTACTCCCAATGGCCGCCGCCCGCGAGCAATCCCACCGCGGCGGCACACCAAAGCGTCGCGGCGGTGGTCAGGCCATGGACATTGGCCCCGTCACGAAAAATGATCCCGGCACCCAGAAAGCCGATCCCGCTGACCACCTGCGCCGCCACACGGCTGGGGCTCATATCGCCGTCGATCAGGGTTGAAAACACCATATAAGCCGCCGCACCAAGGGCGACCAGAGCGTTGGTCCGCAGCCCGGCCTTGCGCTGCCGGATCTGCCGCTCCATTCCGATCAGCGCGCCGCAGGCCACGGCAACAGACATATTGGCAGCAGCGGCAAGCAGATCGGCAGGCATCGGGCGCTCCCTCTGGGGAGGGCAACGTTACGCCATCACGCGCCACCTTGTCACCTGCTTGTGACGCCCCCTCCTCCGGGAGGCACGTTGTGCGAGGGCCGTGAGGATCTATGCGCCTTGGTCTGGGCGGCATGATGGGCCCTTCGACGCTGCTGCGCCCGCGTTCAGAACTTCCGCTGCGTTTTGCGGCCAGGCCGTCCCTGGATGCCCGTTCCAGGACTGTGGCCGCGAGGTTGGTCGCGGCATCCACAGGCCCAGGGAGGGTCAGACCGAACGGGCGACAAAGCACCCCGCCAGAACATGCGCCCTCCCGACAGAAAGCGCCGCGCGGCAGCGACCGCAGAGCGCGTCCCGGACGAAAAGCCGGACCGCCCGAAATTGAAACCGTTCGCTTTAAGGGATTCTGAGGTCAGACCTTGCGCCGAAGCGCCTCTTTGTTTCGCTCGGCCTCAAGACCTGCCATGAAATCCTTGTGCTTCTTGCGGGCCGCCGTTGCCCTCTGGATTTCCGCGGGAGTCGCCGGGCGGGCCAGATGTTCGGCGAGATTGAATGGCGTTTTCTGGGAAAAATTGGTCAATGACGTCTCCAGTGCAGCCAGCTGCCAGCTCATTGGCGGACAGATCAGGCGGAAAACGTCCGCCCCATACGCAGAAACGCCCGGAGTATTGTCCTCCGGGCGTCTTTTCTGTCTTCCGACCTTCCACCATTTTAACCGCGTTTGCGATTCGGCCCGAGCAGTAAACGCCAGCAAGACCGGCGCAGGATCGGCGATTTCGGCTGAGCAGATTGCCGTTTCAGGATGGGCCGTGGTTCGTCTCGGAGATCCGTCACAACTGAACGGATCAAAAAAATATCAGGCGAGCTTGATGTTGATCGCCGATTCGCGGCCATCGCGGCCTGCTTCGATGTCGAAGGTCACTGCCTGACCATCGTCGAGGCCACGGATGCCAGCGCGTTCCAGTGCGGTGACGTGAACGAACACGTCCTTACGGCCACCCTCAGGAGCGATGAAGCCGAAGCCTTTGGTTGCGTTAAACCATTTCACGGTGCCATTGGCCATCGTGATATCCTTTTCTGATACATGCCGCCCACAGGAAGTGACAGCCCGGCACAAGCGATTATCGAAAACTGCGCCGAATGGATCAGGGTTCAAAAACGTAGATGCAGGCGATTCTTACCACAAAAGCTTGCCTGTGGCAAATCCCGGATCTTCCTGCCCGCATCCCCTCGGAAGAAACCGGCCGGTTGCAATCAGCCCGGGCAGTCTCCATATAAGCAGGATGATAGAAACAGACTGGGGTAAACCCCTGCACATCGCCGTCACCCCCCAAGGTGATATTCAGAAATTCACCACAATCGAACAGGCGCGGTACTGGCTTCGCAAGCGTTGGCCGGTCGAAGACGACGCGCGGACCACGGCGCTTACCCGGATCGAGGCCGCCATGGCATGCCTCGGGAGCGTTGGCTCCGCCAGGCGGGCCTTCCTTGCGGCAGCCAGTTCTGCCGGGTTCAGATCAGAAACCCTCGTCGCCTGAGGTTTGAAACGAGAGGTCAGAGCCGCCCCTGAACGCAGGGGGCGGTTTTTTTTCGTTTGGGTGCCCCGCAGACCACGTGATCTCCGGAAATAATGCGCTTAAATCCGGATCAAATTGGGTTCGCTAAGTGATCTGAGAGAGACTGAAGCGCCCGTAGCCGGTGCCTGGTTGATGGCGACCTGACAGAGAGTCTCACGGAAATCCCGGTATCCTTGGGCGGGCGGGCAGTCATTACCCGCTATCCCAGGCCCGGCTGCGTCCGGCGCTGATCCCAAAAGTGCCCACTGGATCAGGCCGGGCTCCAATATCGCATGATCGGCGTGACCGAGGACGACATCGCCATGGGTTATGTCGGTAGCCGGGACTACCGGCGTGCCCTGCCGTGGCCACCGATGGAGGCCAGTATTGGGCGAGGCCTCAGCCCGGCAGGATCGCCGCGCCGAAGGGCCCACAGGGAAAATAAACCGGACCTGAAAACCTGACCAAAGATGCTCTGCGGACAGAAGAGCCAGGCTGGTTTTCGCAGCTGAATGGATTGATCAGGCGGCAGCAGCGGCCTTGCGCTTCGCATAGCGGAGATCGCGCTCTGACTTGCGCGTTGCTTCATCGGCAACAACACGGGCAATACGCTCATCCAGATTAGCTTTCCGAAGCACAACCTCGCTCACCTCAGCGGCGCGCTTTGCGGCCTCTGAAGCGGCGGCCTCATCGGCAAGCCTCTGTTGTTCTTCGAGCTTTGTACGATCGCGCTGCTCGCGGCGCTGCTCGCGAGCCTCCGCAACAGAGACACGTTCCGCCAGTCTGGCGGCCTTTTCCGGAGCGGCGGCGATTTGCGCGGCCCGAAATGCCTCAAGTGTCGCAGCTTTGGCAGATGCTGCATTTCCGCGACGGTCAGAGAACTCTTTATTTCGCATTTTTTCTCATTTTTATGAAGGTGGTTTGCAGGTCGCCGCGCAGATTAAAAAAAATCAGGCGCGTTTTGATTTCGCTTCAGATCTGGCAACGAGCGCATCACTTTGCGCTTTTTCAAGCCTTGCCGCCCGGAGGCGACGTGTTTTCTCGTCGCGGTCCGCGGTAATGCTGTCAAGATCATCAAAAGCCCGTTGCCGCGCGAGAAACTGGGTCTGAACTTGCGCAAACGCCGCTTCGGCCTGTTGTCTGGGCTTACTGATTGCTTCGGTCATGACTGATCTTTCTGATTAATTCGACAGCCCGAAATCAAAAAGGCCGGACATGATGCCCGACCTTCACGGATAGGGTTCTCGCAAATCCGGCTGATACCGGATACAGCGAAAACCCGAAAAATTAAGCCGATTGCAGGTTGCAGGCCGACATTTTGCCGGATTTGCTGTCGCGCTCCAGATCGTAGCCGACTTTCTGCCCTTCCACGAGCTCGCGCAGGCCAGACCGTTCGATTGCGGAAATGTGAACGAAAGCATCATCGCCGCCGTTATCTGGCTGGATGAAACCGAACCCCTTGGTCGAATTGAACCATTTTACCGTGCCAGTGGCCATGATAACCCCCTCATAAGCGTTACAGATCTGCGACGCGAATGCGAAGCAGGTATTTTTGAACGATGCTTTATAGGGGATGCGAGCCTGGTGCGTCGCATTTCTGACGCAGCAACCAAGATTCAACTGTAAATAATCGATGGTGCAACCAATACTGGCGATTGGCTGGAATGTCAAGTTCAGTCGGTCCGGGTAGAGAAAACTCGCGGACCATATTCTGATGAGCAACTGATTCAACCCGGAATTATACATTACTATTTCGCACCGGCGTTGTTGCAAAAGAAGAGGCGTGATCGGTCTTCCCCCTTCCGTTTGAGTTCAGGCCACGCGTTCGATCTCGGCTGTGCCGCGTGCATTGAAACGATTCCTGAGCGCGATCTGGGTCTGGACTTCGGCTGTCTGGGGGGCCGGGTCGCGTGATGCGCTCACCGAATACCTTGAGGCACCTTATCTTCGCTTTGGCCCGACTTCGGGCATGATATCCGTTCCAACGGGGCCCGGCCAGGACGCTGCATGGCGCTGAACATCCCGTAGCGGGCCTGGCGGCGGTGCAGCCCTCCCGCCATCGTCACCTGCTCCTGCGCATGGCTATGACCACCGTGCCGCCGCGCTCCAGGATTACACTACGGCAGCGGCAGGTATCACAGGCGCCATCGCCGGTCACGGTGCCGACCTGCCCACCCTCGTTTCGACGTGAACGCGCCGAGGATCAGCACCAGGGCTCTGCAGGCATGGATCCGGTCCGGAAAGCCCGTCCTGGCGAATATAGTGGGACTTGGTTTATGACAGGGCTTCAGGTCCTGGGCCGGCTCGCCGAGCCCCACTGGGCCTTCCGGCATCATCGAACGGTGGTACCCTCGAAGACCCCACCATCTCGGGCCGCTCCTATGCCGAAGCCGATGCTATCGACTTTGCACAGTTTAACGCGCCCCATGTTTAACGCGCCCCAAATGCGTACGGAGGCTCCTGGCTCGGAGATACCTGTCCCGATACCGCGACACTGCCATAACCGCCTGCCGGTGGCTGCTCCCGTCGTGTCTCGGCAGGGCTGCGCTATGGGCCGGCGGGGTACCGGCTGGCCTGTGACTGTCGGGTCGGCAGTAAACGGGCTTCGATGTCAGATCCTTACAATCAGACTTTTTTGTCCAGAAGCTGAGCCACTTCCGTCCAGAAGCCGGGCCGCCGCAACAGCAGCCTGAGGCTGTTCCCCCGGCGTTCCCCAGGGTGAAAGTCAGAACTGAAAAAGGCTTAGATGTTTCCACCTAAGCCTTTGAATTCAGTGGTGAGCCCGACAGGATTCGAACCTGTGACCCACTGATTAAAAGTCAGTTGCTCTACCAACTGAGCTACGGGCCCACTGTGGATGTGGCGTTTAAGGAAGGTCGCCGGGAGGGTCAATAGCCACGGCTGAAATTTCTCAAACAAATTTCTCCGGGAGGCGATTTTCCTGAAATCTGCCGCCATCTCAGCCAGTGATGCTCTGCACGCAGCCCGGCATTGCGGCCGGGAACCCGCCAATCGGGTCCGGATCAATGGTTCACGGGCGGCGGCTCTGCCGCATGTGAGATGGCAGTATTCAGTTTCGCGCATAATCGCCGAAGCGGGATCAGTCAGACTGCGCCGGCCCCTGATGCGACGCACGGCAAGGGACGACGCTTTCCCGCGCCCGGGCGACCTGCCCCTGTCGATCAAACCCAGGTGAACGAAAGCGCGATTCTCGTGCGGGCAGCGCAGCATGCGGTCACGCGGCATAAAGCTTGCGGCGGCCCGGGCCTGTCGGTCGGGGGGATTGCAGGGAACAATTTGTAAGTCTCGTTTCCGAACAAAGATCACTGAGCCGATTGATCGGCTTGCGCCTAGCTGTCGGGAGCTTTGGCGACATACCTCTGCCAGCGGATCCTGCGGAAGCAGGTTATCCCTGACAGGCCGGAACAGTGCCAAAGCAATCGCCGTGACGGAGCCGTGCTCGCAGTCGGAGAAGTCAGAGCCACGGACCTGATCAGACCACAGGCTTTCGGGCAGACGAAGCCGCCAGCGTCAGCCCCCTGGGTTAACGGCCACCCGTCGGGGCGCTGCCACTGCCCGGCTTAAGGGTGATTCCTGTGGTGATTGGGAGGAGAGGGCCCGGGCCTCGCGTCAGCGCTGCGCCTGAGAGGCGCAGGGAAGGCCCGCACAGGGGCAGGCAGCGGGAGAGCGGGGCCTCATAAGGCGGCTGCGCCAGACGGCCGCTACATGGGCTATCCGGCGGCGAGGGAAGCAGCGCCTGGCTGTCACCGCGATATGGCGGGAGGTCGGGGCGTCAATAGATATCCCGGCGCAGACGGCGCTCTGTCATCAGGCGCGCGGTCTCGTCCTTGCCCAGCACCTCTTCCAGCGCCTGCTGCACATCTGTGGCCATCCCCTCGCGCCGGCCACAGATCCAGATACCGCCACCGGCCGCGACATGCGCCCTTACCGCCGCCGCCGAATCGCGCAGGATATGCTGCACGTAGCGCGGCCCTCCCTCCCCGCGCGAGAAGCTGCGGTCAAAACGCGCAAGCCCGCCACTGGCCACGAGACCGGACAGTTCCTCTGTGAAAACAGCGTCATGGTCCGGGCTGCGCTCGCCATGGATCAGCCAGACCGGGCCGCTTTCCTTCAGGGCCGCGCGGTGGCGCAGATGCGCCAGCAGGCCCGCCAGACCCGAGCCATTGCCGATCAGCAGCATAGGCATCGTGTCATCCCCGGCATGAAAACCGGGATTGGCGCGGATCGACAGGTCAATGGCACCGCCCTCGCCCAGCTGCCGGCAGAGCCAGTGCGAACCGAGACCGGGACGGCCCTCGCGGGAAATCACCTCGCGCAGAATCAGTTCAGCGCGTCCGGAGCCCTGCAGCGAGGCCAGCGAATAGTCGCGTCTGACCGGTCCGTTTTGGGTGGGGATGCTGATTTCGGCGATATCTCCGGCCTGCCAGTCCGGCAGGGGGCCTTCGGGATCCAGCACCAGATGCCAGAGCGGGCCGCCCGGGCTGCCGGGGTTCAGATGGCGCCGCGCCGCCAGACGCCAGCGCGCGGGTGCGGTGGCCGGGGCCGGCGCTCCGGTGCGCGTGGGCTCCCCCATCCTTGCGCGCCAGGTGGCAAGCGCGGTCGGATGGTCGCGGTCAACCTCGGTCAGCGGGAAACGGGGTGTAGCACCGCAGGCCCGCAGCCATTGATCCAGCCGATGCGCAAAACCGCAAAAGCGCGGATAGTGGCGGTCGCCCAGCGCGAGCATCGCATAGCTGAGCCCACCAAGCTCCGGGTGCAAGGTCATCACGCGCGCAAGGAAACCCGTGGCATTGTCGGGCGCGTCGCCATCGCCGGTGGTGCTGATGTAGAATTGCGCCTGCGCCGTATTGACGAGATCCGCTGCCCCGATCTGGTCCAGCGACAAAAGGCGCGCGCCGGGAGACTGCGCGGCGGCGGCGCGCGCCAGCGCCTCGGAACTGCCACTCTGGCTGGCATAGCCGATCAGAAGGCCGCCCGGCCCGGTTGCCGCCGCTGGCCCCGCCCGCCCCGCTCGTTGCGCGCGGATCAGGGTCCGGACTGTGAGCCCGGACCAGGCGGCACCGGTCAGCGCCGCCATCGTCCAGTGCAGCGGATCAGCGCTGAGGATCATCGTCGAGCATCTCCTGCAAGGCGGGGGAAACCTCGGTCACGGCACCTTCCGGCCCGCGCCGGATCATCACGGTGGCAACCCCGGAGATGCGCGCAAATGCCATGCCCCGCGCCGCGCCCATGACCAGAATCGCCGTCGCCAGGGCATCGGCCTGCATCACCGTTGGCGCCAGCACCGAGACCGAAGCGAGGTCATTTTCCACCGGCCAGCCGGTTGCAGGGTCGATCGTATGGGCATAGCGGCGCCCGCCATGCTGAAAGCCACGCCGGTAATCGCCTGAGCTTGCCAGCCCCCAGCCGTTCAGCGCGATCACCGGCGGGCGCTGGCCGTTACGGAGCCCCCCGGCGGCGATTCGATCCCGACCCACCAGGGCCGCATATCGGGCCTGAGGCCACGACCGTAGAATTCCCCGCCAATTTCAATCAGATGCGAGCCGATCCCGGCCTCCGTCAGGCGCGCGCTGACCAGATCGACGGCATGGCCCTTGGCACTGCCGCTGAAATCGAAGCGTAGTCCGGGTGGGAAATGAAGCCGGGTGCCCTCCAGCCGCAGCCGCGCATGGCCGCTGAGTTCGCGCGCCTGCGCGATCTCTTGCGGCTGTGGCAGCGGAATATGAGCGGGACGCGGCCCCGGCGGGCCAAAGCCCCAGAGATCGACCAGCGCGCCCAGCGTCGGATCAGACGCACCTCCGGTCTCAGACGCCAGCTGCAAAAGCGGCGCGAGCAGTGCCAGAAAGTCTTCAGACAGCTCCGCCTTCCCTGCCCCGTTGCGATGGAGGCGCGAGACCTCGCTTTCCTGGGCCCAGGGGCTGAAGAGCGCGATCACCCGCGCGCATTCCGTCTCGACCAGGTGCTGCAGCCCGGGGCCCGCGCCGGGCGGCGCCCAGGCGATCAGCGACCAGTTTGTGCCCATGGTCTCGCCCGCAAGACGGGTCTCGACCCAGCCGGGCGGCGGCGGCAGAACCGGCCCCCGGGCCACCAGAGGCGGCAGGATAACGCGGTTGCGCAACAGGGTTTGCATCGCGGACCGGCCCTAATGGATGAACAAAAGCGCGATGATCAGCGGCAGGGCAAAACTTGCCCAGCCGAGCGGCCAGGTGGCCGGGCGCGATTTCGCATGCATCCACATCAGCGCAAAGCCGGTGAGGGTGAAGATGACGCAGGCCAGCGCCAGCAGGTCGATAAACCAGGACCAGACCGGCCCGGCATTGCGGCCTTTGTGCAGATCATTGAGCCAGGCCAGCCAGCCCCCATCGGTCAGCCGGTAGGTGACATCGCCACTGGCGCGGTCGATGGCCAGCCAGGCGTCGCCGCCGGGGCGCGGCAAGGCGATATAGACCTCATCGGCATTGGTCTCGGTCGGGCGATGGTCAAGCGTCACGCGGAACTCGCCGGCAGCCCAGGCGGCGACAGAAGCAGGCACCGGGGTCTCGCCCTCTTCCGGCATGGTACTCATCGCGGCCAGAAGGTCAGGCGGCAGGCTCGAGTGCTGCTCGACCGTCTCGGGGCGCGTGGCGAAGAGGCCGGCATTGTTGAGCGTGAAGCCGGTGACCGCGAACAGGAACATCCCCGCAAGGCTGATCGCTGCGGAAACCCAGTGCCACAAACGGAACTGGCGCAGCCAGAAGCTGCGCCCCGAAGCTGTCGCCAGCAGATTGTCTGCCTGCATAAGCTGCCCTTTCCTCAGGGTTTCGCGGTCACTTTCAACCGGGTGATCTCACGTTCGCCGGTCACCTCGGCGCTGTTTTCGGCGCCGCCCCAGCTGAAGGGCGCGCGCAGGGTTTCCCGCCCGCCATCCTCGCGCGAGACTTCGACGGCGAGCACATAGTCGCCGGCACTCAGCCCGGCGAGCGCGGCATTGGCGGGGGCAACCGCAACTTTATGGGTGCCTGGGCCACGGGTCGGCCCGCTAAGACCATCGGCCGGAAGATCAAGCTTTTCCCCCTCGGCCCGCCACCAGCTGCGCAGATCGCGCAGGAAGCCGCGCCCGAGATTGTCGCGCAGCCTCGTGTCATACCAGACCGCCACGGTGCCACGGATCTCTTTCGAGCCCGGCTCTTCGATCCAGGCCGCGAGATAGGGGCGGTATGCGGGGCTGGCCTCGGGCTGCGGCAGCGTCACCTCGAATTCCAGCCCGGCGGCCAGAGCCGGGCCGCTCACCAGCGCCAGCGTCGCGGCAACGGCCAGGCGCGCGGCCGGCATCGGGCGGGCATTGTCATCTGTCATCATCAGCACCAGTCATCGTCAGCACCCGGGGGCAAAAGCGGCATAAGTGCCTCGCGGCGGGCGGGAAGCCTTCACCCGCCGCGAGGCCAGGGACGGAGCTGCGATCAGTTGGCAGCGCCGTCCTTTTTCTCGTCTTTCTTAGCGGCCTGATCATTGCCGTCATCCTCGCGGACAGGCGCCGGATCGGCGGCCGAGACGAAGCCATCGCCATCGGTGTCATTGCGGGCAAAGGTCTTGCGGGCAGACTCGAGATCTTCTTCCAGCGACAGGAAGCCGTCCCGGTCGCGGTCGAGCAGCGCGAACCGCACAGCGGCCTGTTTCAGGCTGGCCTCAAAACGCTCGCCGCTCGGATCGCGGCCCTGATCTGCATATTGCTGGCGCAGGCGGCCCTCGAACTCAGCGACATATTCCGCCTCATTGAGCCTGCCATCGCCATCCTTATCGGCCCCCGGAACCGCTCGGTCCGCACCTCGATCAGCTCGTCAAGCGAGACCTTGCCGTCGCCATTCTTGTCGTAAGAGGCGATAAAGGCCGCCTGGCTGTGGCCGCCGGCAATGCCCGGCTTCGGCGAGGCGTCGCCCGGATTGTCGGTCGCAGAACCGACAGTGGCGTCGGCCTGGGCCGGTTTGGCCTCTTCGCTCTGGGCGAAAGCGGCGCCGGAAAGGGCTGCGATCAGTGCGAGCCCCAGAACGGGGCTGAGGCTCAGGGTGGTTTTGCTGCGGTCGGCCATGGTGGGACTCCGTTCCTCTGGCTGTGGTCTGGCCGGGGTCCCGGCCGGGAAAGAGCGGGCCGGCCATCAAATGACGGCCGGCCCGGATGGATCAGAAGGTCTTGATGATACCTACCTTGAAGTTGCGGCCCGGGCCGTTGCGGGTGGCCAGCGCCTGCATGTAATCGCGGTCGAAGAGGTTCTCGACGCCGAAGCGGATTTCGGTGCCTTCAAGCACGCCGTCCTGCGGACGGTAAGTTGCGCGCAGGTTGTGAACGGCAAAGCCCGGACGGATCACCGATTCGTCGTAACGGTCATAGGCGACCATTTCCCAGCTCAGATCGAGTTCGCGGTCCCAGCGCTTCCCGGCGACGACACGCAGCGAATTCGGCGGTGTCTGCGCATAGTTGGAGCGGTTCACAAGCTGGATGGTCTTTGACTCGAAGTTCACAATGCTGGTGCTGAGTTCGCCGTAATAGCCACTTTCCATGCTATAGGCGGCCTCAAGCTCGAACCCGGTGCCCGCGATCCAGGCGGTGCTGGGCTCAGAGGTCGCGTTCCAGACATTGGTGTCGTAGATATTCCCTTTGATGCTGAAGGCATCCCCCGCCGAGAAGAGGTCGGCGGTACGCCAGGACGCCCCAAGTTCAATGGTGCGCGACTGCTCGTTGGTGGTCATGTAATTGGCGCGCGTACCGCCGGCCCAGGGCTGGTTCTGATTCTCGAAGTCATCAAGGATCGGCAGACCCTCGGTATAGGCCAGGCTGCCGAACACCGCCGCGCCATTGGCGAATTCATAGCGCATATCAACGCCGCCCATCAGCGCGTCATTGTCAAAGTTAGTGACCGGGATCCGGGTCTGCGGATAATCTTTATAGGTGATATCCTGGGTCTCATACCGCATCGCGGGCGTGATGGTCAGGCCGTTGCCGAAATCGAATTTGTTGATCAGGAAGAAGGCTGTGCGGTCATCGGTGCCACCCGGAGCCGAACTGGCGGTCTTGCGCTCTTTCCGGATGAATTCGACACCGGCGCGCAGTTCGTTTTCGATGCTGCCGAAGGTAAAGCGCGCGGTGTTTTTCACCGTGAGCTTGGTCGTCTCATACCGATGATCGGCATTCCTGAGCCCATCGGTGGGAACATAGGGCACCGAGGTGCTGTCGATCTGCTGATCGGCATAGGACAGGATCACCCGCAGGTCGACCAGGTCATTGTCGAGCGGATTCCACCCATAGGTCAGTACCGCGTTGCGGCTTTCAACATCGCGGTCGACATTGCCAAATGGATTGCCCCCGATCGCGTCATAGGGCACGTCGCGCTCGGCCATGGTGGTATTTGCCAGCGAGATGCTGACAAACTGGTCGCGTTCCTGGCCGAAGGTGAACTTGCCCTTAAGACCCCATGACGGTGTTTTGAAGCCTTCGGCACCGAGGTCGGCACCCTTGCCATCGACCTGTTCGCCCAGGCGGCGCCAGACATAATTGGCCACGAATTCAGCGTTTTCCGAAGGCTGCCATGCCAGGATGGTCGATGAGGTGATGCCATCGCCATTCGTGTTGAAACTCAGCCCCTGGCGGAGCTTGTAGCCGATCTCGCCGCCGGTGAAATCCGAGGCATCCTTGGTTTCCAGCTGCACAATGCCGCCAACGACACCCGAGCCATATTCAAAGCTGCCGATGGTGCCGCGCATCACCGAAACGCTTTTAAACAGCTCCGGATCGGTGAAAAGCTGCGTGCCGATCCGGTATAGCTCTTCCGAACCCTGAGTCGCCCCGTCAATCGTGATCATCACCTTCTGGTTGGTGCCATATGTATTGCCGGCGCCAAAGCCGCGAATATTGATGCCGCCGCCAAGCGGCGTCGCGCCGTTGATCAGCGTGACCCCGGCACCGAGGAGATCAGCTCCGCGATGGTCGAGGCCTGGCGGTCATCCATCTCTTCCTGATCGATGGTGGTCACCGCAACGCCGGTATGGGTGGCCACGTCACGTTTGGTGTCCAGGATGACGGTGCCGAGAGCCTCGGGCTCCGCTGTCGTCTGGGCGAGTGCCGCCACAGGGATAAGAAGCGCGCAACTGCTCAAGAGAGCCGCGCGCAATGAATTGCGTCCAGTCATTACCGCCTCGCTTCGGGTCAGAATTTTGGGAGAGCGCTGGCGGTCTGATGCTGGCGGATGTGCCTGTTTCTGTCCTGATGCCTTGCACACTGAGTCTGCCGGCTGATCATGGGCACGGCGCATAACTGCTTAATCCTGGTGTAACTGTCAAGATTTGCAATCGAGCTGCCGGAACGTCGCGTTGCACTGGTGTGACATCCGGGTAACTCTGCCCCCTCGCCGCTGCCGTAAACGGCCTCAGGCGGGCCTTGGCATGTGCCTGGCGCCGGGCCGGGCCGTATGCCGGGCGGGGCCAGGCAGCGACAGGGGCGGCCAGCCGCAATGCCACCCCAGCGCGGCGGATGACCGGCCGCAAAGTCATTGCAGCTTGACATCCCCCCTCTGCTCGCGGTCTTTCGCGCATGGTATTCCGGTCCCCCGCCGTCGCGCCATGCGCCGCACCTGCCAGGTTCCAGCCGGTCCCTCTCGGTCAATCTGAACAGGAGTCATGTGATGGGTTTCCCTTTTCTGACAAACGGTTATCGTAAATCTGTCTTCGGGCTTACGCTTGCGGCCCTCACGCTGCCCGGCGCGGTTTTCGCCGAAAACAGCTTCCCCGCCCCGGTGGAATTCGAAGGTCGGTTCCGGGTCGTCCCCGCTGAACCCGGCAAGCCCGTCCTTCCCGGCAGCAGCGTCACCATAGAAGGCTCGGGCCTGAAACCGGGTCAGACGCTCGTGCTGCAACGCGGCGCTACGGTCCTGAGCAGCGATGCCCTGACCGCCGATGACAAGGGCGCAGTCAGCTTTACCTTCACCCTGCCCGCAGATGCCGCAACCGGCCTGCATCCGGTGATTGCAATCATGGACCAGCCCTCCTCGACCTCGCTTTTCGATGTGAAAGTGTCAAAGGATGTGCCGCTTTCGGGCGCGGACGGGTTCAGCGTGACCCGCGTGAAATCTGCCCCCGGCCTCTATCAGTCGGTCTATAGCGCGAAATCGAATGCGCTCTTTGTGGCCGCCGCGAATTTCCGGCCGCCGGCTGCTGCACTGCTGAAGCTGAACCCGGAAACGCTGGACGTGGTCGCCGAAGTCACGCCGCCGCCCCTGCCCGAAGACCAGCGCCGCGCGCCGGCGGAAGGTCAGCCCGATAATGGCCCGCAGCCGGTGGCGCTGTTCGGCCTGGCGGTCGATGACGAGAAAGGCACGATCTGGGGCACCAACACCTTTGACAATTCGGTCGCGGTCTATGCCCAGGACGATCTGGCGCTGATCAAACAATTCCCGCCGGGCGAGGTCTATCATGCCCGCGACGTCAAGGTGGATGCAAAGCGCGGCCGCGCCTATGTCTCGGCCTCGGCCACCAATGGCGTGCATGTGTTCGACACAGAAACCCTTGAGAAGGTTGCGGTTATTGAGATCACCTCTGGCATTCGCGGCGGGGAATTCTCGCTGATGAGCATCGCGGTCGATCCGGACGGCAATCGCCTTTTCGCGGTCAGCCGCAAATCGAACGAGCTCGCGGAGATCGACCTGACCACGAATACCGTGACCCGGATTCTGCCGCTGCCGGGCGCGAAAAATGCCTCCGGCGTCGATTTCGACGCGGCGACCGGCACGATCTATGTCGCCTCGCAAGACAGCGACAACCTGCTGATCGTCGATCCGGCCTCGGGAGAGGTGAAGCATGATGTCACCACCGGCGCCGGCGCGCTGAATGTGGTGTTTGACCCGGTGCAAAAGCTCGCTTTCGTGTCGAACCGCGGGGCTGGCACGGTGACGGTGGTGTCGCCCGAGGGCGAGGTCGTCGCCAATCTCGATGGCGGCAGCTATCCGAACCATGTGGCGCGTGACGGGAAAGGCAATATCTTTGCCGCCAACAAATCACTTGGCGCCGAGGATGCGACCGCCGACCATATCACCCTGATCCATAAGGCGAACTGATCACCGCACCTCTGTGACGGCAATCCAGCTGAAAACCGCAGCCGGCAACCCGGCTGCGGTTTTTTTTATGAGCATCGGATGCGGTGTGAGCTGTGCCGTCAAATACCCTGCCCGGCGAAAATCGCTTCGAGCCGCGCCATCATCTCCGGGTCATAGTCGCCGCCCAGAACCTCGGCCCAGGCCCTGAGATAGTGTTTCGCGGCATAGACATGGCCATGCCCCGGCGGCGTGGTGGTCGCGGTCATCATGTCAAACCCAAGCTGAAGAAAGGTCACCACCGGCCACCATCTGAGGCTCGGGCTGACATCGGGGCCACGCGATCCCCTGAGCCAGGCCGGCGCGCGCCACAAAGTCCCGGTCGAGAAAAACACAATCGGGTCAGAGGGATATTCAAGGTAAATCATTCGCATCACCCCCCAGGGGGCGTATATATGGGTCTGAGGCTCCTGCGTCATCACCCTGATGGCCGAACCGTCCCGGTAACGCGGGGCCCAGGCCGGGCTGTCCGGCACACGGCTGGCCAGCAGCTGCTGCCAGCCGCGCATGGCGAAGGGCGGTCCGGCCCAGAGCGCACCCTGGGGCGGGTCTGACAAAAGATCCTGCCAGGAGATCGGCAATTCACCATTGCGCGCCCCCAGCGAGAGGCCGAACAGATAAAGCTCGGGCCGGCCTGCCTCCGGCAGGTTGCGCCAATGGCCATAGATTTCGCGAAACACTGCGACTGCGCTTTCTGCGCCATATTCCGGTTGCAAAATCAATGACATCCAGCTGGGCAGATAGGAATACTGCACCGCCACCACCGCCAGATCGCCGCCGGTGAGATAATCCAGCGGCTGCATCCCCGCCGGGTCCATCCAGCCGGTGCCGGTCGGCGTTGCGATCACCAGCACGCGGCGGTCAAAAGCGCCGACGCGCAGCGCCTCTTCCAGCGCCAGCCGCCCCCGCTGATCGGCGTCAGGGGCCGAATTCAGCCCGACATAGATGCGCAGCGGCTCCAGCGCCGGCGCCCCGGTGACCGCCGTGATCGCCGCCGCATCGGGCTCTGCAAGAACCCAGTCACGTCCCGCAGCGCCCAGCCCGTCCCATCCGACAAGCGAGGCGGCAGAACCCGATTTCAACGCATCTGCCGGCGCCGCCTTTTCCGGCGGGATCAGCCGGTCAAGGGCTGCATAGGTCTCGTCCAGCGCCTGCAAAACGCGGCCCAGCATCACATCATTGCCGATCGCCCAGAAAAGCAGCAGCGCCAGCGTGATCCCGGTCAGCTTCGCCAGTCGGCGCGGGATAAACGCTTCAAGCTGTGTCGCAATCACGCGCCAGAGCCGGCGGAACAGCCGGCCCAGAAACACCAGCACCAGCGCGACAAAGGCCGCGACCGCGAGAATCGTGAACGGGCGCGCGGTCTCGACCGGCGGGATCCCCATCGCGGCATGGATATCATTTTGCCAGCCCGTGACATTCCACAGCGCCCAGAGGATCGCCACCGCCGCGATCAACAGCCCAAGCGCCATCTTGATCTGCAGCACCCTGGGCGCGGCGGGACCGGATTCGACCACCCAATGGCGCAGAACCATCAGCGTATAGCCAGCCAGATAGCCAATCGCGAAACAGATGCCGCCAAGCGCGCCCTGCACCAGAGCGGCGCGCGGAATCAGCGAAGGCGATAGAGAGACCGCGAAGAAAAGCGCCCCCAATGCCAGACCCGCCGCCGAGGGCCGGCCAAAAAGTGAGGCATCTTTAACTCTGCGCCAACGCAACATTCCGGGCTCCGTCCTGAAGTGATGGGCAGTTTCGCCGCCCGCATGGCGGGGTCAAGGCCCGGCGTTCCCCTACCGCCCCTGGGCCATTTTCGGCGCGCGAAAGACACGGGTGCGGGCAAAACAATCTTCCAGCCGGTTCAGCCGGTCCCTAACCTGATCCGGCATATGGGACTGGATCTGCGCCAGCAGCGCCTCGACCACCATCAAAAGCACTGCGGTCGAATCCCAGGCCGCGGGCATTTCGATATGGCAGGGCAGCACATGGCGCGAATGCGAGGCCGCGGGCGAAAGCCAGCGATCGGTGATCAGCACCACCTCTGCCCCCTGGACCGCCGCGAATTCGGCAAATTGCACCGCATTCGATTCGTAGCGGCGGATATCAAAAATCACCACCACATCACCGGGCGTGAGATCCAGCAGCGCCTGCTGCCAGTCGGTGAGGTGATCGGCGATCCAGGTAACGTCGGGGCGGATGACCCTGAGCAGCGTCGCCATGTAATCGGCCAGCGCATGGGTGAGCCGCCCGCCCATCACCACCACCCGGCGCGACATATCCGCCATCAGCGCCGCAGACCCGTTGAAATCCGCCGCCGGGATCAGATTCAGTGTGGCGCCGATATTGGCAACGACCTGCGCGGCAAAGCCCTGGAGCGGGTGGCTCCGCCCTTCTCCGGGTACCGCCGGGGCGCCAAGCGGGGTCACAAGAAGGTCTTCGACTTCGACCCGAAGCGCCGCCTGGTAATCCGACCAGCCCCTGAAGCCCAGCTTTTGCACCAGCCGCACGATGGTGGGCGAGGACACATCCGCCGCCCGCGCCAGTGTGGTGATCGAGCCGAGCGCCGACATCGGAAAATGCGACAGGATATGGGTCGCGACCTGGCGCTCGGCCCGGGTCAGATCATTGAGCGAGGCCCGCATTCTATTTTCGATGCTCAGGCCCTGATCCATGCGTTCCCCTTTGCGGCAGCGTCCCCCGGGGCTTCGTTACCCCGGAAATGTCACGGACAGGGTTGCAGAAAAGATTGTAACAGGAAACAGCATTCTGAAATAATCTTGACAGCGCCCCCGCCACAGGGTGACCCTTGGGAAAAAATCAGGGAGCCGACTCGTCCATGTCCTTTCCGGGATCATCCTCCTGCCGGCTCTGCCGGGCGGGTCAAGTCTGTCGCCCTCTGTTCCCTGCCGGCTGCGGAGGCTGACCCGATGCCACTCTTTTTTATCCGGCTCGTGCTGATCATCGAAAAGATCAACACCGTCATCGGCCGCCTCGCGATGTATCTGATCTTCGCGCTGGCCGGTGTCCTGCTGTACTCGGTGATCGCAAAGGCGTTTTTCCGCCCCGCGCTCTGGACCCAGGAAATGGCCCAGTTCACTATGGTCGGCTATTTCGTCCTTGGCGGTGCCTATTCGCTGATCCTTGGCGCCAATGTGCGGATGGACCTGCTTTACGGCCGCTGGAGCGTGAAAACCCAGGCGCTGGTCGATTGCGTCACCGTTTTCTGCATGATCTTCTTCCTCGTCATCGTCCTGTGGGGCGGGATTGAAAGCACGATCTACGCATTCGAATTCGGCGAGCGGTCCCGCACTGTCTGGCGGCCCTATATGGCGCCGATCAAGATTGTGATCTGCTTCGGCGTCTTCCTGATGATCCTGCAATCCATCGCCTTTCTCATCCGCGACATTGCGACTTTGCGCGGAGTGAAAATCTGATGCCCTACGAATATATCGCCATTGTCATGTTCATGGGCATGATGGCCATGCTCATGACCGGCCAGCGGGTCTTTGCCGGCATCGGTTTTGTCGCCGTGGTCGCCACCATCGCGCTTTGGGGGGATCGGGGGGTTATGACATCGCCTTCACCACCACCATCAAGCTGATGAACTGGTATCCGATGCTCACCCTGCCGATGTTCGTCTGGATGGGCTATGTGATGTCCGAGGCGCGCCTCGCCGATGATCTTTACAAGATGTTCCATGTCTGGTTCGGGCCGATCCCCGGCGGTCTGGCGATTGGCACGATCCTCCTGATGGTGCTGATCTCTGCCATGAACGGGCTGTCGGTCGCGGGCCTTGCCATCGGCGCCACCATCGCCCTGCCCGAGCTTCTGAAGCGCGGCTATGACAAGCGGATGGTCACCGGCATCATCCAGGGCGGCTCATCCCTGGGCATTCTGGTGCCGCCTTCGATCGTCCTGGTGCTTTATTCGATGATCGCGCGCCAGCCGGTCGGGCAAATCTGGCTTGCAGGCGTCTTCCCGGGCCTGCTGATGGCCGGTTTCTTCCTGCTTTATGTGGTGATCCGCTGCGGCATCAACCCAAAGCTTGGCCCGCCGCTGAGCCAGGAGGAGCGCGATTCCATCACCTGGGGCGAGAAGATCCGGCTGCTGCGCGCCGGAATCCTGCCTGTCGTGATCTTTGCCTCGATGATGGGCCCCTTCGTGATGGGCTATGTCAGCCTGGTCGAAGCCTCGGTGGTCGGGGCGATGATTGCCACCCTGGTCGCCCTGTTCAAAGGACGTATCACAAAAAAGGTCTGGGAGAACTGCCTCGTCAACACGCTGGGCGTCACCTGCATGTTCATGTGGATCCTGCTCGCCGCAATGGCCTTTGGGGCAGTTTTCGACGGGCTGGGTGCCGTGCGGGCCATCGAGGGCTTCTTCCTCGATGATCTGGGCCTTGGCCCCTGGGGCATCGTGATCCTGATGCAGGTCTCGTTCCTGCTCATGGGCATGTTCCTTGACGACACCGCCATGCTGGTGATTGTGGCGCCGCTCTATATTCCGCTGGTCGCGAAACTGGATCTCGGCATGCCGCCACAGGATGTGCTGATCTGGTACGGGGTGCTTTACACCATCACCTGTCAGGTGGCCTATATCACGCCGCCCTTCGGCTATAACCTGTTCCTGATGCGCGCCATGGCGCCGGACCATGTTTCACTCTCTGATATTTACCGCTCCATCGTACCGATTGTCGCGATTATGATCCTGACTTTGGCCGTGATCATGACCTTCCCCGAGATCGCACTTTGGCTGCCACATCAGGTTTATGGACAATAGCCGGGCAAACCGGCATTCAATTAAGAACCCACCAACGGAGGTAAAGATGACGACGAACAGACGGAAATTCCTGACCAGCGGGGCGCTTGCCGCCGGTGCAGCCGCCCTCGCCGCCCCCGCCGTTCGCGCGCAGGCCGCGCCGATCAAATGGCGTATGCAGACCTATGCCGGTGCGGCGCTTGGCGAGCATGTCTGCAAGCCCGCGATTGACAAGTTCAACCAGATTGCTGCCGGGCAGATGGAGATCGAACTCTATTACGCCGATCAGCTGGTTCCGACCTCGGAACTGTTCCGTGCCATGCAATCGGGCACCATCGACGCCGTGCAGTCGGATGACGATTCCATGCAATCGCCGACCGAAGTGACCGTGTTCGGTGGCTATTTCCCCTTTGCCTCGCGCTATTCGCTCGATGTGCCGGTTCTGTTCAACCAATACGGGCTGAAGCAGATCTGGGAAGAGGAATATGCCAAGGTCGGCGTGAAGCATATTTCGGCCGGCTCCTGGGATCCCTGCCATTTCGCGACCAAAGATCCGATCAATTCGCTGAAGGATCTTGAGGGCAAGCGCGTCTTCACCTTCCCGACCGCCGGCCGCTTCCTCGCGCAATTCGGCGTCGTGCCGATGCAGCTGCCCTGGGAAGATATCCAGGTCGCGCTGCAAACCGGCGAGCTCGACGGCATTGCCTGGTCGGGTATCACCGAGGATTACACGGTTGGCTGGGCCGATGTGACCAAATACTTCCTGACCAACAATATCTCGGGTGCCTGGATTGGCCATTTCTTCGCCAATGCCGACCGCTGGAACGAAGTCCCTGATCATCTGAAAGCGCTGATGGAAGTTTGCTTCGAGCAATCGCATTACTACCGTCAGTGGTGGTATTGGGGTGGCGAGGCCGATCTGCGCGTCAATGGCCCGAAACTGCAGCTCACCTCGATCCCGGATGAGGAATGGAATACGGTCGAGGCGAAAGCCCGCGATTTCTGGGATGAGGTTGCTGCTGAATCCGAGACCAAAGCGAAGGTCGTCGAAATATTCAAGAAATACAACGATGTGATGTCTAAAGCCGGCCGTCCTTATCGTTACGGCTGATCCGGTCGGGGCGGTGGTGGTAAGGTCCACCCTGCCCCGTTACATTCGGGCAGGTGAATGACCTGCGGGGAGAGAAAAGGACGTGATTGTGATGCGGATTGCTGAGGATTGCTGGCCCAGAAAGCCGGAATTCGGTGGTGGTGGGTTTTTATCCGCTCCCGCATCCAATTCCTGATCCTTCTGACAAAATACTGAGGCCAATATGCCCGCGAATCTTACGCTCGAAACCCTGAAAGCCGCCTTTGAAGCCGGAGAGATTGACACCGTCCTGGTCGTCGCCCCGGATATGCAGGGCCGGTTGATGGGAAAACGCTTCCATGCCGGCTTCTTCCTCGACAGCGGCTATAATGAGACGCATTGCTGCAATTATCTGCTGGCACTCGACATGGAAATGAACACCGTGCCGGGTTATAAATCCGCCGGCTGGTCGCAGGGCTATGGCGATTACGTCATGAAGCCCGATCTCGCGACCTTGCGCCGCCTGCCCTGGCTTCCCGGCACTGCGATGGTGATGTGTGATCTTCTGGATCACCACACCCATGAAGAGATCACCATCTCGCCGCGTGCGATCCTGAAGAAACAGGTAAAGCGCGCACGCGCCATGGGGTTTGAACCCATGATGGCGACCGAGCTGGAATTCTATCTTTTCGAGAACAGCTACGAAAATCTGCGCGACGATGGCTTCGGCAATCTGCGCCCGATTTCGGCCTATAATGAAGATTACCATATCTTCCAGACCTCGAAAGAAGAGCCGGTTATGCGCAAGTTGCGCAATGATCTTTATGCGGCCGGTATCCCGGTTGAAAATACCAAGGGCGAGGCCGACAGCGGTCAGGGTGAAGTGAATTACCGCTATTCCGATGCAATGGATACTGCGGACAATCACACCATCATCAAACAGGCCGTAAAAGAAATTGCCTGGACCATGGGTAAATCCGTGACCTTCATGGCGAAATATCAGACGGATAAGGCCGGCTCCGCAGCCCATGTCCACCAGTCGCTCTGGACCCTCGATGGCAAACCGGCCTTTTTCGACAAAGACGCCGATCACAGCATGTCACAGGTCATGCGCCATTTCATTGCCGGCCAATTGGAAGCGGCCGAAGAAATGACGGTGTTTTTCGCCCCCTATGTGAACAGCTATAAACGTTTCTGTGTCGGTCTCTTCGCCCCGACCAAAATCGTATGGTCCGGCGACAATCGCACTGCGGGCTTCCGCGTTTGCGGCGAGGGCACCAAGGCCGTCCGCGTCGAATGCCGTATCCCGGGTTCTGATGTGAACCCCTATGTCGCCTGCGCCGCGCTGCTCGCAGCGGGCCTTGACGGCATCGAGCGCAAGCTCGAGCTTGAGCCCGAAATGACCGGGGATCTCTACTCTGCCGCCGGCGTGCGCGAGATTCCGAAAAACCTCCGCGATGCGGCGGCAAAGCTGAAATCCTCGGCGATGCTGCGCAAGGCCTTTGGCGATGACGTGGTCGATCACTACCATCATGCAGCGCAATGGGAAATCTCTGAGACCGATCGCATGGTTACAGATTTCGAACTGAAACGGCTGCTTGAACGCGCCTGAACCGCTGCAAACCTGCACATTTCCGACATAGGGGGCGCAGCCCCCTATCCTCTTCCACAGGTGAAACATGACCCCGATCAAACTGATCTCGCCGGTTGACGGCTCGACTTATGTCGAGCGCCAGCCGCTCGACCACGCCAGCGCCGAGGCTGCGGTTGCCCGCGCCCGCGCGGCACAACCTGGCTGGGCCGCGCGGCCTTTGGCTGAACGCATCGCGCTGGTGAAAGCCGGCGTCGCGAAACTGACCGGGCTGAAAGACGCAATCGTGCCGGAACTCGCCGCCCAGATGGGCCGCCCGGTCAAGTTCGGCGCTGGAGAATTTGGCGGCGTCACGGCGCGCGCCGACTATATGGCGTCCATCGCAGAAGAAACGCTGGCGCCCAAAGTCGTTGAAGACAGTGACAAATTCCGCCGCTATCTCGCACGCGAAGCCCTTGGGGTGATCTTTGTCATCGCGCCCTGGAACTACCCGTTCCTGACCGCAATCAATACGATCATCCCCGGCCTGATCGCTGGCAATACCATTGTTCTGAAACATGCGAGCCAGACCCTTGTGGCAGGTGAACGTCTTGCCGAGGCGTTCCACGCCGCCGGGATTCCGGCAGATGTGTTCCAGAATGTGGTGTTCGACCACGCCGTGACCGAAAAGCTGATCGCGGATCGCAGGTTCGATTTTGTCAATTTCACCGGCTCGGTGAATGGCGGCAAGGCGATTGAACGCGCGGCGGCCGGAACCTTCACGCCGCTTGGGCTGGAGCTTGGCGGCAAAGACCCGGGCTATGTCCGCGCCGATGCCAATGTCGATGCGGCGGTCGATACGCTGATGGACGGCGCAATGTTCAATTCAGGACAGTGCTGCTGCGGGATCGAGCGGATCTATGTCCATGAATCGCTCTATGATTCCTTTGTCGAGAAAGCCGTTGCCTGGGTGAATGGCCTGAAGCTCGGCAATCCGAACGACCAGACCACCACACTTGGCCCGATGGCAAATGTCCGGTTCGCGAAAGTCGTGCGCGACCAGATCGCGGACGCCATTGCAAAAGGCGCAAAGCCGCTGGTCGATCCGGCGCAATTCCCTGCCGATGATGGCGGCGCCTATCTCGCGCCGCAGATCCTCGTCAATGTCGATCACTCCATGTCGGTAATGACTGAAGAGAGCTTTGGCCCGGTTGTCGGAATTATGAAAGTCTCCTCGGATGAGGAAGCGCTGAAGCTCATGAACGACAGCCCTTACGGCCTCACCGCGTCGATCTGGACCGAAGATTACGACACCGCTGCAGAACTGGGCCAACAGGTCGAGACCGGCACCGTTTTCATGAACCGCGCCGACTATCTCGACCCGGCTCTGTGCTGGACCGGCACCAAGGATACCGGCCGCGGCGGCTCGCTCTCCTATCTGGGTTACCATTCGGTGACCCGCCCGAAATCCTACCATCTCAAGAAGGTGTAATATGTCCACCGTTGACAAACAGGGCGTTCCCGACCGCAACTGGTCTTACCCGACCGCGATCAAATTCGGCGTGGGCCGGATTGCCGAACTGGCCGAACATGCCAAATCCACCGGCATGAAAAAGCCGCTGCTGGTCACCGACAAAGCGCTCGCCACCCTGCCGATCACCGCGCAGGCGCTGGATGTGCTCGAGGCCGCCGGTCTTGGCCGCGCAGTGTTTTCCGAGGTCGACCCGAACCCGAATGACAAGAACATGGCTGAAGGCATCGCCGTCTATAAGGCCGGTGGCCATGACGGCGTGATCCTGTTCGGGGGCGGTTCGGCGCTGGATCTGGGCAAGATGATTGCGCTGATGGCGCATCAGCGCGCGGATCTTTCGGTCTGGGATCTGGAAGATATCGACGACTGGTTCACCCGCGCCGACAGCGACAAAATCGCGCCGATGGTGGCGGTTCCGACCACCGCCGGCACCGGGTCTGAGGTCGGGCGCGCCGGCGTTCTGACCAATCTCGCGACCCATAAGAAAAAGATCATCTTCCATCCGAAGCTCTTGCCGGCTGTCACCATCTGTGACCCGGCTCTGACCGTTGGCATGCCGAAATTCATCACGGCTGGCACCGGCATGGACGCGCTGGCGCATTGCCTCGAGGCCTATTCCTCGCCCTTCTACCATCCGATGAGCCAGGGGATTGCGCTGGAAGGTCTGCGGCTGGTCAAAGAGAACCTGGTCACCGTTTACAACGATCCGGGCAATCTGCTGGCGCGCGGTCATATGATGTCAGCGGCGGCGATGGGGGCGGTAGCCTTCCAGAAGGGGCTTGGCGCGATCCATTCGCTGTCGCACCCGGTTGGCGCGGTCTACGGCACCCATCACGGCACCACCAATGCCGTCGTGATGCCGATGGTTCTGGATTTCAACCGCCCGGTGATCGAAGACCGGATCAATGCCGCAAGCGCCTATCTGGGGCTTAAGGGCTTTGACGGGTTCCGCGCCTGGATCATGGAACTGCGCGAGCAACTGGCGATCCCGGCCAATCTGACCGCGTTGGGGGTCGAGGCTGCACGCCTTGACGAGCTTACCGATATGGCGCTGGAAGATCCGTCCTGCGGTGGCAATCCGATTGCCATGACGCGCGAGAATACCCGCGCGCTTTATCAGGCCTGCATGTAAGATAATGTGAACTGAAACCGCCGGTCCCGCCTTTGCGGGGCCGGCATTTGTTCGAAAAGTGCAAGCAGGCATGGGTCGTCTCTCCTCCGACATCACAATTATCGGCGCCGGTGTGATCGGCCTCACCATCGCCGCGCGGCTGAGCGCCGAAGGGCGCGAGGTCACCCTGATCGAGCCGGGCGAGCCGGGCATGGGCGCCTCTTATGGCAATGCCGGGACGGTGGCCGATTACGCGGTGGCGCCGGTTGGCACGCCGGATGTGCTGAGATCCCTGCCCTCGCTGCTTTTTGACCGCAATTCACCGCTGGCGATCCGCCATTCGGCCCTGCTTTCCCTGACGCCATGGCTGGTGAAATTCGCGCGCCAGTGCCTGCCCGGCCCGGCACAGCGCAATTCGGCGGCGATTGCGGGGCTGCTTGCCGGCGCCAATCCGCTGTGGAAAGCGCTGGCGGCGGAGGCGGGCGCCACCGATCTGATCCAGCCGCGCGGCTGCCTCTACATCTTCCGCCAGGAAAGCCAGATCGGGCCCGCCAGGATCGAGATGGAGGAGCGCCGCAGGCTGGGCGTTCAGGTCGAGATGCTGACCGGCGGGCAGCTCGCCGGGCTGGAACCGGGCCTGCCCTTCCATGCCGGGGCCGCCTATTTCCCACAGGCGATTTTCCTCTCGGATCCCGGGCGGATGATGCAGCGCCTTGCCGCCCTTGTGATGCCGCGCGCGCAGCTGATCCGGGGCCGCATTGACCAGCTCCGGCGCGACATCACCGGTGTCGTGCTCAATGGCCGGTCCGATGACGGCAGCCCGTTGCAGATCCTCTCGCGCCGGGTCGTCATCGCCGCCGGCGCCCATTCCCGCGCCCTCGCGGCCCAGGCCGGCGACCGGATCCCGCTGGAAACCGAACGGGGCTACCATGTCGAATGGGATATGGCCGAGCTGCCGCTCACCCGCCCTGCCTGTGTGACCGAGCGCGGCTTTTACCTGTGCCCGATGCAGGGGCGGCTGCGGGTGGCGGGCACGGTCGAGCTTGGCGGCCTCAGGCTGCCCCCCTCGCCGCATCGCATCGCGAAACTGGTCGAGGGCGCGCGGGTGCTGTTCCCCGACCTGCCCGCCCCCTCGCGCAGCTGGATGGGGTTTCGCCCTTCGATCCCCGATTCAGTGCCGGTGATCGGCCCGTCGAAAGGCGGCGCCGATGTGCTCCTGGCCTTCGGGCATGGCCATATCGGCCTGACCCTGGCGCCAAAGACCGCCGATCTGATCACCGACCTGATCCAGGGTCGCAGCCCGGGCGCGGAACTCACCCCCGCATTGCCGTCGCGATTCTAGGGACGGCCCCGCCGAAGCGGTGGCTTTCCCTTGCCGCAGCCAGCGGCTAGCATGAGCCCGGTTCAGACAAAGCGGCCATGTATTATCTGTTCGAACATTTCCTGATCGTGTCTGGCGTTCTCGCGGTTGCGAGCGCCATGGTGCTGGCGTTGCAGCCCCGCCGCACGCCGCAAAGTTCGGCCGCCTGGATCCTGTTCATCATCATGCTGCCCTATGTCGCGGTGCCGGTGTTTCTGGTTCTGGGCTTTCGCAAATCGGGCCGCAGCTTTCCTGCGATCCGCTTTTCGCCACATCCCGCCCTGCCCGAGACCGAGCCGCCACCGCTTGCGCATATCTTCACCAGTCTTGGCGCGCCGCCTGCGATGGGCGGCAATCTCATCCGCCTGCACGAGACGCCAGAGGCCGCGAGCGCCGCGCTGGACGAGGTGATCCTGGGCGCGAATGCGCGGCTGGATATCCTGATCTATGTTCTGGCCCGCGATGAAAGCGGCTACCGGTTTCTCGACCTTCTCAAGCGCAAGCTGCATGAAGGGGTCAGGGTGCGGCTCTCGGTCGACTGGCTCGGCAGCCATTCCCGCCCGCGCCGCGCGCTGCGCGAATTCGTCGCCGCCGGGGGCGAGCTGCGCTATTTCTCGCCGCTCGACCATCTGACCGACACCGCCCATCTGAACCTGCGCAATCACCGCAAGATGGTGATCGCCGATTGTGCCCGAGCCTGGTCGGGAGGGCGCAATGTCGGCGATGAATACCTCGCCTCGCCGCCCGGCAAATGGGTGGATCTGAGCTTTACCGCCGAGGGGCCGGTGGTCGACAGTTTCAACGCGGTCTTCGCCTCGGATTGGGAAGTGGCGGGCGATCCCCTGTCTGATCCGGTGCCGCCCGCCGTCGCACCTCGCGGTGAGGCGCTGTTGCAGCTGGTCCCCGCCGGGCCGGACGAGCCGCAGGATGTGCTTCACGACGGGCTGGTCGCCGCGATCTACCGCGCCCGACACCGGGTCTGGATCGCGACGCCCTATTTCGTGCCGACCGATGCGCTGGCCCAGGCGCTCGCGACGGCGGCGCGCAGCGGGGTCGATGTCCGGGTGTTTCTGCCGCTGAAGTCGAACCAATGGACCACCGATCTGGCGCGCGGCCCCTATATCCGCGCGTTGCAACCAACGGGCGTCGGCTTTCACTTTTTCCGCCCCGGGATGATGCATGCGAAATGCGGGCTGATCGACGATGGCTGCTGGATCGGATCGGCGAATTTCGACGTCCGCTCGATGCTGCTGAATTTCGAACTGGCGGTGATGGCCTGGAATCCGGCCACTGTCGCGGCCATCAGCCGCTGGTTCGACCGTTTGCTGCCCGATTGCGATGACAGCCTGCCTACCCCCGGTTTCTTCCGGCGCCTGACCGAAGGCGTCTTCCGTCTCGGAGCGCCTATATTGTGACCGACACTTCCCTGCGCATCGCCAGCTACAATATCCGCAAAGCCCTTGGCACCGACCGGCGGCGCGATCCGGCCCGGGTCTTGCGGGTGATCGCCGCGCTCGGCGCTGATGTGGTCGCGCTGCAGGAGGCCGATCTGCGCCTCGGCCAGCGGCGCCCGATCTTTGACGAGGCCGAAGTGTTTCGCCGCACCGGCCTGCATCCGGTCCGTTTTGATCATGGCCGCGACAGCCTCGGCTGGCACGGGAATGCGCTGCTGGTCTCTCCCGGGTTCAGGGTGATCTCGTACAGCCATCACGATCTGCCCGGGCTGGAGCCGCGCGGCCTTGTCTCGGCTTTGCTCGAACGCGACGGCCGGCGCCTGCGGGTCACCGGTGTGCATCTGGGCCTCTTGCGCCATTCGCGGCGCCGGCAACTCTCGGCGCTGCTGGATATGCTGCCTGAAGAAGAAGACACCGCCATGCTGATCGCCGGCGATTTCAACGAACGCTCGCTGGAAGTGGGTCTCGGGCGGCTGTCGAAACGGTTCCGGATCCTCTCCGGTGGCCCGACCTATCATTCCCGCCACCCGGTCTTTGCGCTGGACCGTATCGCGATCTCGGAGGGGTTCACCATGGCCGAGGCCTCTGTCCATCGCAGCCCCGAGGCCAGCCGCGCGTCAGATCACCTGCCCCTGGTCGCAGATTTGCGCCTGTCGCATATGGCCGACGGTGGCGCAGATATCTCTCAGCTGCTGTAACCGAAGCACTTCTGATAGGCGACAAGCGCCTCTCCCGCAGCGATATCATTGATGATGTCGGCAGCATCGGGCGGCAGGACGCGGGCCTCGCCCTCCAGCCTGCGCTTGACTTCATAGCCGCGTCCAAAGCTCTCGAAGCCCGCGAAAGGGTCACCATCAAGCGGCCAGTCCAGCCAGTCACCGAGACTGCGTTGCGCGGCCGGATCCAGCATCAGCTCTTCGAACCGACACACTCTGAGCCGGTCACCATGCATTCCGGCAAGCGATACCAGCGAGAGCGTTGCCGTCTGCAAATAGGCTTCGATCCAGGCGCGCCCATGGGTGGCTTCGGTATTCTGCCGGCTCTGTTTTTCAAGCAGGCTGCGGATGACATCTCGTATATCGCGCACGAGGACGATGATCTTCTCGGGTCGGATGGTTACAATGGTTGGCTCATGAAAATCGCCGCGCACCTCTTTCACGCCCCAGGCGTCGAGACCTGCCAGATGCGGCGCCAGAAAATCGGTATAGCGTCTCACAAACCCTTCATGGTTGCGCTGTGCGGGCGGTAAAAACCAGTCGGTGTCACGGTCCTCCCAAGCGAATTCTTTCCATCTCGCCCGGATGGTCTTCGACATTACCCCATGGATGAACCAGGGCTCACTCAGCAGCCAACGCTTCGGCGGCGTTGTCAGCATATTGGACAGCGCTGTGCTCCCCGAGCGCCCCATTGCAGCAATATAGAGCTTTGCGCTGAAAAGCGGAGGATCTTCACCGCTCAGAAATCCGGTCTCTGCCATCGGTAAACTTGGCCCCTCTTTCGCCCGGCTGTGTCAACGATATGGCAAAGCCCGTGATCAGCCCTGAAAGCCTCTGTCTTACATCATCCCCGGGACAACCTGATCCGGCGGGCGGTGACCATCAGCGAAGGTCTTGATATTGATCAGAACTTTCTCACCCATCTCGATCCGCCCCTCGATGGTCGCCGATCCCATATGCGGCAACAGGACCACATTCGGCTCTTCGCGCAGGCGCGGGTTGATCTCATTGCCGCGCTCATAGACGTCAAGGCCCGCGCCCGCGATCTCGCCGGCGCGCAGCGCACGGGTCAGCGCATTCTCGTCGATCACTTCGCCGCGCGAGGCATTCACCACCACCGCCGTGGGCTTCATCAGCTTGAGGCGGCGCGCGTTCAGCAGATGAAAGGTCGAGGGCGTATGCGGGCAATTGATCGAGACAATATCCATCCGGGCGAGCATCTGGTCGAGGCTTTCCCACCAGGTCGCCTCCAGCTCGGTCTCGATCTCGGGGCGCACGCGGCGGCGGTTGTGGTAATGGACCTGGCAGCCAAAGGCGCGGGCACGCCGCGCCACGGCCTGGCCGATCCGCCCCATGCCCAAAATCCCCAGGCGCTTGCCCGCAAGTCGCGAGCCGAGAAAGGCCATCGGCGTCCAGCCCTCCCATTTGCCACTGGCCATAGAGGCGATGCCTTCCGGGATGCGCCGCGTCACCGCCATGATCAGCGCCATAACCATATCGGCAGTGTCCTCGGTCACCACGCCGGGGGTATTCGAGACAAGAATGCCGCGCGAGCGCGCCGTGGCCACGTCGATATGATCGACCCCTGCGCCATAATTCGCGATCAGTTTCAGCCGGTCCCCCGCCTGGCCGATCAGCCCTGCATCAATCTGGTCGGTGATCGTCGGCACCAGAACGTCGCAGCTCTGCATCGCAGCCAGCAATTCATCGCGGGTCATTTTCACATCCGGATCCCGCAGCCGGACGTCGAACAACTCCTTCATCCGGGTCTCGACCGGCTCTGGCAAGCGTCGCGTCACGACAACAGTCAGGCGTGGCGATGGCATGGCGTCTCCCTCAACTCTTCCATCAGGCGCGTCTTGGGTGCACAGTGGGGTCAAGAGTGGCGGACCACAAGCCCCCGTCTCTGAGGTCATAAAAAATGCGGGGTGACAGCCCGCAAGAGCAGGCAACGGATATGAGCATCGCATCTTTTAAGAACGGCCAGAAGCCGGAGCAGATGAGCCGCCAGACCAGACACCCGATGCTGGCGGCGGTCCTGTTGTCTGCCTCCCTCGTCCTGACCGGCGCGCCGAAAAGCGCGAATGCCGATGAAGCCACCGAAACCGCGATCGAAACCGCAGTGGCCGCCACCTCGTCCGCAGCGGCTTCGGGAACCGCTGGCACCGCCCCTACCGCGCGTACGGTCAAGGAATGCAAGCCCGGTATCGGCTGTGTCACCAATCTGCCCTTGCCGCGGTATGTGTCGCTCAAGGGCGATCAGGGCAATGCGCGGCGCGGCCCCGGGCTCACGCATCGCATCGACTGGGTGTTCACCCGGCCCGGGATGCCGCTGCGGGTGACCGCTGAATATGAGAACTGGCGTCGCGTTGAAGACCAGGACGGCGCCGGCGGCTGGGTGCATTATGCGCTGCTTTCAGGGGTACGCTCGGTGCTGATCACCACCGATATGGCCGAATTCCGCGACGCGCCGCGCACGGATGCACGGGTCAGCGCCCAGGCCGAAATGGGCGTGGTCGCGCGTGTCCTGCAATGCGACGCCGAGTGGTGCCGCATCTCGTCTGGCGGCGAGCGCGGCTGGGTGCAGAAGACTGCGATCTGGGGCGTCGACCCGGACGAAACCATCGAATAATCACGCTCGGACAGCGCCACCACCCTCTGGCCGGCCTGCGCCTCCGGCAGGCGTATTTTCGTCAGGTGGATGTCACATTCCACTTGATAAAAATACCCCGGAGGAGGCATCCGCCAGGATGACGGGGTCAGTGCCTCCCTTCAACGCCCCCACTTCAACGCCCCTCTGCGACGCCCTCCACAGGAGCCTGACATGCGAGAGAAAGACACCCGAACCGGGCTGAGCCTTTCCGCCGGCATCGCATCGGTGGTGGTCGCGTCGGTCCTCGTCGGGCTGAAGCTCTGGGCGGTGGTGGCGACTGGCGCGCTTTCGGTTGCCGCCTCGCTGGCCGACAGCGCGGTGGATCTGGTGATGTCGCTCGCGGCCGCCAGCGCGATCCTTTACGCGGCGCGCCCGGCGGATGAGGATCACGCCTTCGGGCACAGCTCAGCCGAAGACCTGACCGCGCTGGCCCAGGCGCTTTTGATCACCGGATCGGCCGGCTACATCGCCTGGTCTGCCCTGGACCGGCTGCTCAATGGCGGCGTGGCGGGCCTCGGCGCCGAGGGCACCGGCACTCTGGTGATGGTCGTCTCGATCCTGCTCACGCTGGTGCTGGTCTGGTGGCAGGGGCGGGTCGCAAAGCTGACCGGCAACCGCGTCGTGGCGGCTGACCGGCTGCACTATCTTGGCGATCTGATGCCCGCGGTCGGCGCGGTGATCGCCTTGCAGGCCTCGCAGCACCTTGGCATCACCGGGCTCGATTCCTGGGTCGCGCTGCTGGCCGCAGGGGTCATGCTGATCGGCGGGGTGCGCATCGGCAAATCGGCCTGGGATGCGCTGATGGACCGCCGCGCCGATCCCGAGATCATCCGGGGCATCGCCGAACTGGCCGGGAGCTGGCCCGGTGTGCGCGGTTTTCACGACCTCAAGACCCGCACCAGCGGCAGCCGGATCTTCGTCAACCTCCATATCGAGCTCGACGGCGATCAGAGCCTGCGCGAGGCCCATGACATCGGTGCCGCACTGCGCCGTGAGATCCTGCGGCGCTGGCCCGGTTCAGATGTGATCATCCACAAGGATGTCGCGGCTGCGGATGGCCCGCCCGGCACCTGAGCCTTCGCGCTGAGCTTTCTCCGCCTCTGGCGGGCCGGACTGCGATCACAGCAATCCCGAAACCGGTCACGCAACGATCTTGCCGCGCAATGCTGGCTGTGTAAAATAGGCAATTATCCGATCGTGTAATTCCCGGCGGATCCCGTTCCCTGCTGCCGTCACAGAAAGGCGCCGATGACCAGTTCCGACAGAGCGGATAAGAGAACCGCCCCGCCTGGTGACATGCGCCAGTCCGGCTCTGAACGCCGGCCCTATATTCGTGACACCGAAGAAAACCGCCGCGAAGCGCTTGTGGCAGCGGTGCAGGCTCTGGTGGCCGAGGGCGGGCGCCCGGCGGCAACGGTCAGGGCGATTGCGGCGCGGGCGGGGGTCACGCCGGGGTTGATCCGTCATTACTTCGGATCGAAAGAAGATCTGTTGCGCGCAGCCTATGTAGCGCTGATGGATGGCATGACCAACAAAGGCGAAGAGGCGCTTGCAGGCGCGGGTGCTGTGCCGGCCGAACGGCTGGCAGCCTTTATTGCCGCCTCCTTACGCCCGCCGGTGCTGGATCCGAAGGCAGTCGGGCTCTGGGCCGGTTATCTGCACCAGGTTCAGTCTGATCCGGGGCTTCTGGCGCAGCATGAGAGTTCATATCTGCAATTTCGAGACCGCCTGCAGCAGCTGATCACCGATCTTGGCCGCCCTGTCACGGATGGGCAGCTGCGCCAGGAGGCCATTGCCTGCAATGCGGTTCTTGACGGGCTCTGGCTCGAAGGTTCGGTTTTGCCCGGTCACTTCGCTGAAAGCGAGGTGATCCAGATCGGGTTGCGCTCAGTCGGTGCCATTCTGGGCGTCACGCTCGCAGTCATTACCCCCCCGCCGGCAGGCAGCTCAGACCAGGAGAGAAATGATGCGTTATTCCGCGGTATATGAACGGCTGTCCGGCCTTGGTTCGGCGAAATGGGCGGTGCATCGCCTCGCGCGCGAGATGGCGGAGGAAGGGATCCCGGTCATCGAACTTACCATCGGCGAGCCGGATTCCCCCACGCCCCCCGAACTGATCGAGGCCGCGAAATCCGCGATGCGCCCCGGGCGCTTGGGCTATTCCGATGGCAGAGGCGAGCCCGGCCTGCGCACGGCACTGGCGAAACGTTACTCGGAACGGCGCGGCCGCGAGATCGATCCCGATCAGGTGATCTGCCTTCCGGGAACCCAGACCTGTCTCTATGGCATCCTTCGCACCCTTGTCGAAAGCGGCGATGAGGTGCTGATCGGCGATCCGATGTATGCGACCTATGAAGGGCTGATCCGCCAGACCGGGGCCAGACCGGTGCCGGTGGCGCTGCGCCCCGAACATGGCTTCCGGATGCGGGCGGCGGATCTGGCGGCAAAGATCACGCCCGCGACCCGGGTGATTTTCCTCAACACGCCCCATAATCCGACCGGTGCCGTGCTGAGCCGCAAGGACATCGCGGAAATCGGTGCACTTGCGGTGAAACATGATCTCTGGATCGTCTCGGATGAGGTCTATGAGGATCTGATTTTCCCGGGCGTCACCTTCACCTCGCCGCTTGACCTGCCCGAACTGGCAGAGCGTGTCATCTGCGCCGCCTCGATCTCGAAATCGCATGCTGCCCCCGGCTTCCGGTCGGGCTGGGTGATCGGGCCGCGCGAATTCACCGCCAGGCTGCTGCCGCTTTCCGAAATCATGCTTTTCGGCAACCAGCCCTTCCTGGCTGACATGACCGAACTTGCGGTTTCGCGGCCTTCGCCGATCGCGGCTGGCATGGTCGAACGCTTCTCGCGCCGGGCGGATCTGGTGGCGAATGCACTGGAGGGTCAGGCGGGGCTGAAGGTTCACCGCCCCGAAGCCGGCATGTTCGCCCTTGTGGATATCCGCACCACCGGCCTCTCGGGCCAGGACTTCGCGCTCGGGCTCCTGCGCGAGCGCCATGTCGCGGTCATGCCCGGCGAAAGCTTTGGCGACGGGCTGGCGGGCTGGCTGCGGCTTTCGCTGACCCAGCCCGATGAAGCCATCGCCGAGGCCTGCACGCAGATCCTCGCCCATGCTCAGGCGCAGATGGCCGCTGCCTGAAGCGGCTGCCCGAACCAGCCATCTGAAAATCCTCAGCTGCGCGCCGCCCTCCGCATCAGCGGCGCCAGCACCAGGATGAACATCAGCATCACGGCGGCAAAGATAAAGGCCGCGCGCAGGCTGAACGTGCCCGCGATAATCCCAAGCGCCGGCGGCCCGACGAAATAGCCGAAATAGCCGTAAAGCGTGGCCCGCGCCACGGCCCGCGCCCGGGTGCCTTCCGCCGAATGCCGCCCGACCAGCGAAAAGGCGGTCGGCGCGATCACCGAAGACCCCACCCCCAGGATGATAAACCCGGCATAGGCTGCATTAGGCGTCCCCGCCTGTGACGCGATCAGCGCGCCGCAGGCGGCAATCAGCGCGCCGCCCATCAACAGGCGGAACGGGTCCAGCCGCGCGACGAGCCCCTGCCCCATCAGCCGCGCGACCCCCATGGTCAGCGCCAGCACCGCCGGACCAAGCGCGCCCTCCTCCGGGCTGCCGCCCAGCGTTTTTTCAATATGCAAAGCCGACCAGCCTTCGGCGGCATTCTCGGTCAGGAACGCGATCAGCACCATGCCGCCACCGATCAGCGGCACAAGGCCCAGACCCGGCCCGCCGGCCTCGGGCCGTTTCAGCCCGTGAATGGCGCCATCGCGCTCAAAGGTCAGAAGCGCAAAGACCAGCGCCAGCAGCGCCATCGTCCCCAGAACCAGATCCGGCGTCCATCCAAGCCCGCGCAATTGCCCGGTACAGATCGCCCCGCCGCCATAGCCGAAGGAATAGGCGGCATGGGCAAGGTTCATCAGGTGAACCTTGCGCGTGGTTTCCAGCTCCGCCGTGCGGGCATTCATCAGAACATCGGTCAGCCCGGTGCCAAAGCCGCAGACCATCATCGCAAGCGGGAACATCCAGGGCACAACCACCGTTCCCGGCAAGGTGAAAGCCAGTGCCATCGCCCCCGCCGAAAGCGGCAGCGCCACTTTACCAAGACGGTGCCCGATCAGCGGCGCAAGCAGCATGGCCGTCACCGCCGCCAGCGGGGTGAACAGCAAAAGCCCGCCCAGCCGTGCCTCATCGACGCCAAGCTGCGCCTTGAGATCCGGCATCACCGCCGCAAACGAGCCCCAGAGGATCCCCATCGCCGCAAAAGCAAAGACCACCGCCCGCGCGGTCACTACGGTTTTCAGAAAAGACATGCGGCGCCTCCGATCCCCGCCCTTCTGCCAGGCCTGGCCACCCCCGTCCATCCCGTAAGCGACATAGCCCATGGGGGATTTCGCTCGCGCCTTTCCTCTTGAGCGCAATACGCCCGCCGGGGGCATCCGCCGCCCGCCCCCGCAAACAGGTTTTCCCTTTTCTTCCCCCCGCTTTCCCGCTATAGGCGCGCATCCGCCACGCACCCTTGGAGGGTGGCGGTTTTATCAAATGGAGAATACCAATGGCACGCGAGATCCCTGATCTTCTGGCCGTGGTGCGGACGGGGACAGGCAAGGGGGCCGCCCGTCAAGCCCGTCGTGAGGGCAACGTACCCGGCATCATCTACGGCGACAGCAAAGAGCCGACGCCGATTTCGGTCAATTACAACTACCTGCTGAAGAACCTGCGCAAGGGTCGCTTCCTGCAGACGCTGTTCAACCTCAAGGTTGAAGGCCAGGCTGATCAGCACGTGATCTGCCGCGGCGTGCAGCGCGATGTGGTCAAAGACCTGCCGACCCATGTCGACTTCATGCGCATCCACGACAATTCGCGCATCAACCTCTTCATCCATGTTGATTTCATCAATGCGGATAAAGCACCTGGCATCAAGCGTGGCGGCACCCTGACCGTCGTGCGCGCCGAGGTTGAGCTGGAAGTTGTCGCATCCGACATCCCGGCCCAGATCACCGTGGATCTGGAAGGCAAGCAAATCGGCGATGTGATCCACATCGAAGATGTCACGCTGCCCAAAGGCGTGAAGCCGACCATCGGCCGCAACTTCGTGATCGCGAATATCGCGGCGCCGTCGGGCCTTGCAGCTTCCGCTGACGAAGAAGAGTGATCCTTTCGGATCGCAGAATATGAAACGGGGGGCTTTTTGCCCCCCGTTTTCGTTTTACGAGAATTGCGGCGCGGCTTTGCGGCTCAGGTGCCGATGAACTGTATGGATTCGAAGACTTCCAGTTTCGGATGTTCCAGGATCACCCCTTTATGCCCGCCGGCCCCTCCATGGGCCGCGCGAAACGCCTCTGATTTCGTCCAGTCGCGAAACGCTGCCTCGCTCTCCCACATCGTATGTGAGGCATAGAGGCGGACACCGTCGGCCTCGGCCCCTTTCATCAGGTGAAAGCTGACAAAGCCCGGCACCTGCGGCAGCTGGCTTTCGCGGTTTTTCCAGATCGCCTCGAATGTGGCCTCCTCGCCCGCCTTCACTTTGAAACGGTTCATGGTGAGATACATGGCTCTTCTCCCTGTCTGTTCAATTACGGCGCGCTGTCAGGCGCTGCCGATCCGGCGAAACACCACCGTTGCCCCGCGCGAGCCGTCCGGTTCATAGACGAAGCCCTGGCGCAACAGCGCGTCAAAGATCCGCCCGGTGCCCTCTGGCCCATAGCTGCCCGGATGGATTTCCGTCACGATCAGCCGCAGCGAGGCCGGCAGTTCGACCGCCAGCACCTCAAGCTCTGCCCCTTCGATATCACAGCTCAGCACCGTCGGCGCGAGATCCGCCAGAAGCGGCCCGGCGGCATGCGCCGGCACGGTCAGAACCTCGGTGCCGCGCAGCCAGGCCTCGCCCTTTTTCAGCCCTGATGACCAGAAGTTCCCCCTGAGGCCGAATTCGACCACATTGCCCGGCCGGGATGTGCCGACCACCGCGCCATGGATCAGCCGGGCGACTGGAAAACCGTTCTGATCCAGCGTGTTGCGCGCCAGCGCAATCGTCGTTTCTCCGGCCTCGACGCCGGTGACATGTTCCGCCCCGACCACCCCGGCAGCAAGCGCGCAAAGAAACCCTATCCCGGCGCCGAAATCCACGAACCGGTCCCCGGGGCGCAAATGTTTCAACAGCGCGGCGGCTTCGGTATTCTCATAGCGGCCGGCTTCCAGCGCGTCCGCAAGGCGCCCCGAGAAAGTCCCCTCGGGCAGGGAAAGCCTGATCCCACGAATGGTGAAATGGGCGAGACCGGCCATATTGCCTCGTAGAGGATGGATCGTGTCAGGTTGAGCGAGGCCCGTTCGGGCGCTATAGGCGAGGCTAAGCGCAATGACGGCCAAGGTCCAGCGCCTCCCGGGCGGGTCCGGGCGATGCGGCGGACAGCTATGGAGACGCGAATGAAACTCTTTGTCGGCCTTGGAAATCCGGGCGCGAAATACGCCGGCAACCGCCATAATATTGGTTTCATGGCGCTGGAACGGATCGCCGCGGATCACGGCTTTACGCCCTGGCGCAAGGCGTTTCAGGGCGAGGTGTCAGAGGGCCGTCTGGGGCGCGAGAAGGTCATCTTGCTGAAACCCGCGACCTTCATGAACCTCTCGGGCCAGTCGGTGCGGGCGGCGGTGGATTTCTACAGGATCGACCTCGCCGATATCACAGTTTTCCATGACGAGCTGGATCTGGCGCCGGGGAAGCTGCGGGTCAAACAGGGCGGCGGCCATGCCGGACATAACGGGCTCAGGTCGATCCATGCGCATCTGGGTGAGGCCTATGGCCGGGTGCGGCTTGGGATCGGGCATCCCGGTCATAAGGATGCGGTCGCGCATTATGTGCTGAGTGACTTCAGCAAGGCGGACCAGGGCTGGCTGGATGATCTTTTGCGTGGCATTTCAGATGGCGCGGTGGCGCTGGCAGAGGGCGACGGACAAAAGTTCATGAATGCGGTCAGCCTGCGTACCGCGCCGCCGCGCTCATCTGGCGGAACGGCTTCCGCTGGCCCGGCGGCGGGACCCCCGGGCCGCAAGCTGCCACCTGAGCCGAAACCTGCGCCAAAGCCCGAACCGGAGCCAGATGCGCGCAGCGCCATGCAAAAGCTGATGGATCGCTTTCGCTGAACCCTATGAAATCATAGACCAACGGCCTGCTTTGCCTTATCCCGGAGCAAGGGAAAAGGGAAAGATATCATGACATTCAGCCAGATCATCGTCTCGCAATTCGTGGATCCGTTCCGCATCATCCTGCTGATCGGCCTCGTCTGGACCATGATGCGGACCCGCGCAGCCAGCGGCACGCTGATCCCGCTCGGCGCCGGGATCGTCTTTGTCGCGGTGCTGATCCCGATGACCCTGACGGCTGCAAGCGAGATCCCGGTCCGGGATCAGATCCTCGCGGGCCTCGTGACGAATACGGTGATCACCGGCATCGTCCTTGGGGTCTGGGAAGCGGTGAACCGGGCACGGCGGCGCTGAGCCTCTCCGGACAGCAAAAGGAAAACGGGCCGGGGAAATCCCCGGCCCGTTTCTTTTGTCGCCTGCGTCAGATTACTGGTTCTGATCCGCGAAGATGTCTTTCTTATGCGTGCCGCCCGGGACAAACAGCGCCCCGATCACCACCGTCATCAGCGCAATGACGATTGCGTACCACAGACCCGCATAGATGTTGCCGGACTGCGCCGAGATCGCGAAAGCGGTCGCCGGCAGCAGGCCCCCGAACCAGCCATTGCCGATATGGTAGGGCAAGGACAGGCCGGAGTAACGGATCCGGGTCGGGTAAAGCTCGACCAGCATCGCGGCAATCGGACCATAAACCATCGTCACAAGGATGATCAGATAGGTCAGGGTCAAGACGATGGTGATCTTCTGGCCGGTGAAGATGTCGAAGAAGTTTTGCGCCACAGCCACCGATTCATTCGCCTGGCCTGCAACCGGATAGCCGGCGGCGCTCATGGCGTCGTTCAGCTCTTTGTCGAAACGGGCCTTCTGTTCCGCCGCATCCGCTGCCGAGCCAGAATAGCCCTGGATCTCGGTCTCGCCGATTTTCACCGATGCGATGGTGCCCGCAGGCGCATCGACCGTCTCTGAATTCGCCGAACGCGCGGTCAGACCGGCTTTCAGGATGTCGCAGCTGTTGGTGAACTTCGCGGTGCCGACCGGGTTGAACTGGAACGAGCAGTCAGCCGGGTCTGCGGTCACGGTGATCTGGGTAAGATGCGCATTATAGAGCATCGGGTTCGCGGTCTTGGTCAGGAACCCAAAGACCGGGAAATAGGTGATCGCCGCGATCAGGCAGCCACCGAGAATGATCGGCTTACGGCCGATGCGGTCCGAGAGGCGACCAAAGAAGATGAAGCCATAGGTGCCGAGGATCAGCGACCAGGCCACAAAGACATTGGCCGAAAAGCTGTCGACCTTGATGACGTTCTGCACATAGAACAGCGCGTAGAACTGACCCGAATACCAGACCACAGCCTGTCCCGCGGTCAGACCGAACAGCGCAATCAGGGCGATCTTGCCGTTTTTCCAGTTGCCAAAGGCTTCGCGCAGCGGTGCTTTCGAGGCGGCTCCCTCTTCCTTCATCTTCTTGAAGGCAGGGGATTCGTTCATCGTCAGACGGATATAGAGCGACACCAGCAGAAGCGCGAGCGAGCCGATGAACGGAATCCGCCAGCCCCAGGCGTTGAAGGCCTTCATCATCTGCGGTGTGCCGTCAGCCAGCAGAACCGGCTGGCTTGCCGCGTCCAGCACCGGCTGGTCGGGAAGTTGCCGTTCACATAGCCCTGCACCATCAGAATGACGATCAGCGACAGCAAGAGACCCAGCGTCGCCGTGGTCTGGATGAAGGCGGTGAAATAGCCGCGCTGGTTTTGCGGCGCATGTTCCGCCACATAGACCGCCGCGCCGCCATATTCACCCCCGAGCGCCAGGCCCTGAAGCATACGCAGGATGATCAGGATGATCGGCGCCGCCACACCCCAGGAGTGGTAGCTGGGCAGGATACCGACGATGAAGGTCGAGAAGCCCATGATCAGGATGGTCATCAGGAAGGTGTATTTCCGCCCGACAATATCGCCGAGCATCCCGAAGACCAGAGCGCCGAACGGGCGCACGATGAAGCCCGCCGCAAAAGCCAGCAGCGCGAAAACGTTGCGCGTGGCTTCGGGGAATGGCGTGAAAAATTGCGCACCGATGATCGCGGCCAGCGATCCGTAGAGGTAGAAATCATACCATTCAAAGATCGTGCCCGCAGAAGAGGCGAGAATGACCTTCTTCTCTTCCCGGGTCATGGGGCGTGAGCGGTCGCGCACGTCCGGTGTTGATGCTGCCATCTGGCTTCCTCCATGTCTGCCGCCCGTTCCGGGTCGGCCTCTCCCTGTTTCCCCCGCCCCCGCGCCGGAAATGGCGCAAAGACAGACCGGCGCCCGAAAGCGTCATGCGCCCGGACGGTCACCGGCAGATCACCCCGTTACCCGGGGCCCCTGCCAGCCGGCCCCTGGCGGGTCCGGCGGTTTTTGCTGGTGAGCGGCAGCCGGGCTTTCGCGCCCTGATCCTCTGCCGTCCACTCCCTTATCCGGTCACCGGGGGCCCTCCTCCGCCCGGAAACCGGTATTTCAGACCGCAACCCGGCCGGTGATCCGGCCCAGCGAAGCGGTCACCTCGGCGATGGGTTGCATCGCGTCGATCTTTTCCAGCACGCCCTTCGCCTCGTAAAAGGCGATCAGCGGGGCGGTCTGGGCGTGATAGGCCTTCAGCCTTTCGCGCACGGTGATGGCATTGTCATCGGCGCGGCGCTTCATCTCTGTGCCGCCGCATTTGTCGCAACTCCCGGCATGCGCGGGCCTGCGAAACCGGTCATGATAGCCCTCGCCGCAGGTTCCGCAGCTGTAGCGGCCCGAAACCCTCTCCACCATTGCCTCGTCATCGACCTCAAGACTCACCGCCGCCGTGATCCGCCGGTCCTGCGCCGCGAGCAGCTGGTCCAGTGCCGCCGCCTGGGCCTGGGTGCGCGGAAAGCCGTCCAGGATGATCCCCTTGCCGCAATCGGGCTGCGCCATACGGTCCTGCAGGATCGCCAGCACGATCTCATCCGACACCAGCGCGCCGGCCTCCATCACCGCTTTCGCGGCAAGACCTGCGGGCGTGCCGGCGCTTACCGCGGCGCGCAGCATATCGCCGGTCGAGAGCTGGACGAGGCCATGCTCTTCCTCCAGCATCCTGGCCTGGGTGCCTTTGCCTGCACCGGGCGGGCCGAGGAGGATCAGAACCGGGGTCTCGCGGGTCATCCCTTGTTCATCCTGTTCTCGATGAGGTCCTCGACGACGGTCGGGTCTGCGAGGGTTGAGGTATCGCCCAGGGCGGCAAAATCGTTTTCGGCGATTTTGCGCAGGATGCGGCGCATAATCTTGCCGGAACGGGTCTTGGGCAGGCCCGGGGCGAACTGGATCAGGTCGGGCTTGGCGATCGGGCCGATCTCGGCGCGGACCCAGGCCTCCAGCTCGCGCTTAAGCTCGGGCGAGGGGGTGACGCCGTTCATCAGCGTGACATAGGCGTAGATGCCCTGGCCCTTGAGGTCATGCGGATAGCCGACAACTGCCGCTTCGGCGACCTTCTCATGCGCGACAAGGGCGGATTCCACCTCTGCCGTGCCCATCCGGTGGCCGGAGACGTTAATGACATCATCGACGCGGCCGGTAATCCAGTAATAGCCATCCGCATCGCGACGGCAGCCGTCGCCCGTAAAATAATACCCTTTATACTGGCTGAAATAAGCCTCTTCAAATCGCGCATGATCGCCCCAGAGCGTGCGCATCTGCCCGGGCCAGCTGTCGCTGATGCACAGCACGCCCTCGCATTCGGTCTCGCTCAGCTCTGCCCCGGTCTGCGGGTCGAGAACCACCGGCTTCACCCCGAAGAACGGCACCGTCGCCGAGCCCGGCTTCGTCGCGGTGGCGCCCGGCAAAGGCGTCAGCATATGGCCGCCGGTCTCGGTCTGCCAGAAGGTGTCGACGATCGGCAGTTTCCCTTTTCCAACATATTTGTCGTACCAGGCCCATGCTTCGGGGTTGATAGGTTCACCAACCGAACCAAGCAGCTTCAAGGACGACAGATCATGCTTCTCGACAAATTCCGGCCCCATCCCCATCAGCGACCGGATCGCGGTCGGCGCGGTGTAGAACTGGTTGACCTTGTGTTTGGCGCAGACCTCCCAGAAACGGCCGGCATCGGGCCAGGTCGGCACGCCCTCGAACATCAGCGTGGTGCCGCCATTCGCCAGCGGCCCATAGACGATATAGCTGTGGCCGGTGACCCAGCCGACATCGGCCGTGCACCAGTAAACATCGCCGTCATGATAATCGAAGGTATATTGATGCGTCATCGCGGCATAGGTCAGGTAGCCGCCCGATGTATGCACCACCCCTTTCGGCTTACCGGTCGAGCCGGACGTATAGAGGATGAACAAAGGATCCTCGGCCCCGACCTCGACATAGGGGCAATAGGGCTTCGCCTCAGCCATTTCCGCCAGCAGATCGAAATCGCGGCCCGAGACCCAGGAGGTCTGCTCGCCCGTGCGTTTCACCACCAGGCATTTCACCCGGTCCGAACAATGCAAAAGCGCCTTATCGGTATTGTCCTTGAGCCCGGTCTTCTTGCCGGCGCGCGGTGCCCAGTCGGCGGTGATGACGATTCTCGCCTCGGAATCATTGATCCGGTTCGCCAGCGCATCCGGAGAAAATCCCCCGAAAACAACGGAATGCACCGCGCCCAGCCGGGCGCAGGCCAGCATCGCATAGGCGGCCTCGGGGATCATCGGCAGATAAAGCACGACGCGGTCGCCCTTTTTCACACCATGCGATTTCAACACATTGGCCATGCGCGAAACCTGCTCCAGCAGCGCGCGATAGGTGATGTGTTTCGCCGGTTCTTTCGGATCATCCGGCTCCCAGATGATCGCGGTCTGCTCCGCCCGGTCGATCAGATGGCGGTCGATGCAATTCGCCGCCACATTCAGCGAGCCGTCGCCAAACCAGCGGATCGAGATATTCCCCGGCGCGAAACTGGTCTCTTTGACCGTGCTATAGGGCTGGATCCAGTCCAGACGAAGCCCCTCACGCCCCCAGAACGCATCAGGAGACCCAACCGATTCGCCATAAAGACGCGCATAGCCCGCCGCATCAACATGCGCGCCCGCCGAAAATTCCAATGATGGCGCGCGGCCCCCGCGCGGATCGGGCTGGTCTTTCATGGAATCCTCTCCCCTGGTCTTCTGGCAATCACGGCTGCAACCCTCTGCAACCGTCTGCATCACCCCATCACGGGCCCCGCCCGGTTCAGGGCGACCCTCTCCCGATCCCAGTTTACCGCGAGGTGAATTTTTACGTAACCCCTGTTATCACAATCATTTTTCTGTAAATTTTTTCACCATTTACGTGTCAATATTGTAAATATAAACAGGCTTTGCCACAAGTTTGACATTTTCTTTCAACACCCTGGCCCTTCACAGCTTCGCGAGCGGGCGTGAAAAAGCGGTATTCTCCGACTGAAGAACAGCGAAACAACCCGTCGCCCGGAAAGATCCTTTCCGGATTCAACATTGATCACGCAAGAAAATGATTCGCACATCTGGCCGGCCATTCACCCGCCACTGCGCCCCGCCGCGCATGACAAAAGGGCGGCCCGAAAGCCGCCCTTATCCTGGCAACGCTGCCCGCGCTCAGGTCGGCAGATCCATCCGCATCGTCACCACGGCACGGCCCTTCACCGCCTCGCCCCATCGCAGTTGCACCTGATTGCCCCCCGCCCCCTGCCCCGGCAGAGCGACAGGCGAAATATAGCGCTGCACATTCGCCGCATTGGTCACGGCAGTTTCTGGCTGCGCCGCCTCGACCATACGGATCCGGCCGCCAAAGGGGATAAAGGCCGAGGCATCCACCGTCCAGGTATCGGCATTGGTGTTCTGCACATGCTGCACCACCACCGGGTTCGAGATCGACTGCGCCACCTGATTATAGGTATTGGCCGAGACCCGCACATCGCGCGAACGGGTAAAATCCAGCGTGGAATGGGTGGTATCGAGCCGGTCCACCCGGTCAATCGTGGCATTGAATACCCGGAACGTGTTGTTTTCCATGCAGAACCCGTTCAGGAAATGCCCCGGCCCATAGGGTTTGACCACCACCCAGCGAAAGGCGGAAGATACGTCCGAGGCAATGAAGATATTGCCGACGATGTTCAGCCCGCCAAACGAGAATTCATTGTTGAATTCAGGGGCCGCATCATGCTCGTTGCCCCATTCGATAAAGCAGTTGTCGATGTAATTGCCGGTCACCACGGTCGCCACATTGGTCTGGGTAAAGACGATCCCGGCCAGCCGAACCCCCGCCGCCATGTCATCCCCCTGAAAGAAATGGTTCGACTGGATCATATGCGACGTGCCGTTCATCACCGCGAAATGGCGGAAACGGACGACGCGGTTGTTCCTCAGCTTGACGTCATTGGCGTTGACGTTCATCGCAATGGTGCTGCGGTTTTGCGCCGGCAGCGATTGCTCGTCTGACAGGAACTGGCAGTAATCGACATGCATCCCCTGGCAACCGGTACCGGACGAGGAAATGCCGCGATCCTTCGGGCGGTTGAAAGTACAATTCTCAAACCGGTTGACCGAACCTGCAGCGGGCATCATCACGCCCGAAGCAATCCCGAGGCAGTTAAATTCGACATCATGGATCTCGAAGCGGTTCAGCAAAGAAAACCCACCGAAATCAAGCATATACTTGAATCTCCGGAAGGTGTAGGTGCGGGTCCCGGCAGCAGCGAACAGCGGTTCAGACAGCTCGATCCAGCCCGCGCCCACGTTTTTCGAGCGCACATAGACCTCACGCCCGACGCCCGCCCCCTCGACCAGCGCGCCGATCGGGATATTGGCGACATTGGTCACCGAGGTCAGCCGGGTGTGGTGCGTCGAAGGCGTATAGGTGCCAACCGAGGTGAAACTCTCGGTATTCCAGGCGGTGGAGCTTACCGCATTCAGCGAGCCGTTCCTGAGCACCCTGCGATTGGCAAAGCTGGTCTGGCCTGACAAGGCCGAGACATCGACCGGCGCGGCGAGATCGACCCGGCGCCCGGACAGGTCAAAGGTGACATGGTCATTGAAGTAGAACAGCGCCTGCAACGCGCGCCGGAACCCTTCAGTATCGTCACCGAAGGCACGCGAATAGCTCTCCAGATCGAAATTCCGGGTCAACACCAGCCGGTTCGCCGCAGGCACACTCACCGTACCGACAAAGCGGATCGGAGAGCTGACCGTCAGATTGCCCTGGATCGGGTAGACCCCTGTGGGCACCAGAATAGTGCGGCCGCCCGCCGCCGCATCGGCGCGCTGAAACGCCGCCATGTCATTGGCAACGCCATCGCCCAGCGCGCCGTGATCCCTCACATCGACGACATCTGTCAGATCACGCAGCCAGAACGATGTGACATCCTCGATCACGATATCGTCGATCCGCACCGTGCCGCCATTCGGGCCGGTCAGATCGAGGCCGAAATGCGCAAAGACCGGCAGATGCCCCCAGACAAGATCCACCCCGGGCCGGTTCCCCGCGCCGATGATCGCCTGGACCGTGACCACCTCGCCATAAGAAGACAGACCGACCGCCGTGGCGGTCTGAGCCACCGATGCTGCATTCGTCCCCGCAGCAGTCCCGGCCCAGGCCGCGATCCGGACGGCCGGCAGGTTCCCCGAGACCGCCTTGATCCGCACCGTCACCCGCAAATACATATCCGGGCGCAGGGGGTCTGCGCAAAGGCCCGGATCCGCTGCGTGGCCGTGGTCTTCATCACTTCGAAACAGCCGCCGAAATCCTGGTCATTGCCAACCAGGGCCGCGCCCGCCACCCCGGTATAAGACGCATCCCCCGGCCGCCCGTTCGCTGATGACCAGTTCGCCAGCCCCGCAGCAAATGGCTCCGGCATCAAAGCCAGCCCCTCGGTAATCGCCTTGTTCATTGTCGCACCCCCGCCTGGATCATCACCTGCGCCGGACCAGTCCCGCGCCAGACCCCGAAGGAGTTACAAAAAAGCGTTAACCCGGGCTCATACTCCGCGCGCCGCGCCACCAGCCGGCGCAACAATAAAGAGGCCAAAGCCCCCCCTCTTCCTCCTGACCTGGCAGCTTCTGAGTTAGCCCCGCCCGGCGCTCGTCCTTTTTCTCAGATGCGGGATCTGTTTGTTCATCTGTTCTGGCTGAGGGCCCTGGTCGGTTACTGGCGTCTTTTTCTGAAAATGCCCGGGATCAGCTTTGGCAGTCTGGTGGGATTTCTGGCTGGCAGCGCCAGGATGACGCGGGCTCGTGCGCGCTCACTGTCGCGACAGGCATGGTAGGCTGTTCATAAGCGTGACGTCAGAGGCGCGCGCTCACTCTTTGGCCGAAAGCTTTTCATCGACACCCAGGATTTCACCAGCGTGGCATCTACCGGGAAAATGTGGTCCTAAAAAAGTGGCCTCACCTCGCGATGGACCGGAATGGCAGCCATGACCTTGCGCGACATCCCTGTGTTCAGAAGCCGCTCGCGGTTCCTGGAGAAGACAGCCGGCCCCGGGTCAGGGTCATCAACCCCGAGAGCCAGGAACCGTCGAAACAGCAGGTTATACTGCAACAAGCGACGCGCAGGTTCCCGTTCCTCCAGATCACCATGGCTGAACAGCGAACCGCGCGCCTTGTCCGTGCCCCGCATCCCCCTCGTCATCGACTTGCGAGGGGAAGCATGTTCCAGATGCCGCGGCGAGACCCGACGAAACCAGCACCCTGTTTACGACTGCCGCCGGTGGCGCAGATCAGCCAACAAGCTCTCCGGCCAGCGCCCGGTCGATCAGCGCAATCGATTCCGACACCCCGTAAAGCGCGACAAAGCCACCAAAACGCGGGCCCTCGGAGGCGCCCAGCAGCACCTCATAGAGCGCCCTGAACCAGTCGCGCAGCGGATCAAAACCGTGATCCTTGCCGACCGCATATACGATTGTCTGCAGCGCCTCATCCTCGGCCTGACCCTCTTCCGGTCCGGCAAACGCGTCAAGCCGTCCGCGCAGATCAAGGATCGCGGCGCGCTCGGTGTCAGACGGGAGGCGGAACACCCGGTTCGGCGCGATCTTGTCCTGGAAGTAGCGCAGGGCGAACCCCGCCGCCGCATCGAGATCCGGGTTGGCTTCCGGTGACGCCTCCGGCGCGTAACGGCGGATAAAGCCCCAAAGCCCGGTCGCATCCTTGGCCCCCGCCACCGAGGCGAGGTTCAGCAGCATCGCAAACGGCACCACCATCGTCGATTTCGGCGGCTTGCCATTATGGATATGCCAGACCGGATTGTTGACCTGCTGCTCAACCGGCTGATCGGGGTAGGCTTTCAGCTGCTGGTGATATTCGTCGACCGCCTTCGGGATCACATCCCACCACAGCCGCTTGGCCGTTTTGGGTTTCTGATACATAAAGTAAGACAGGCTCTCGGCCGAGGCATAGGTCAGCCATTCGTCAATCGTCAGACCATTGCCTTTTGATTTCGAGATTTTCTGACCCTCGAAATCGAGAAACAGCTCATAGGTGAAATGGTTCGGCTTGCGGCCGCCCAGGACTTCACAGATCCCGTCATAGATCGGCGTATTGGTCGAATGGTCTTTGCCATACATCTCGAAATCGACATCAAGCTCTGCCCAACGTGCGCCGAAATCGGGCTTCCATTGCAGCTTCACATTGCCACCGGTCACTGGCAGCGTCCATTCGCGCCCATCCTCGTCGTCAAAGGTGATGGTGTGGTTCACCTTGTCGATGGATTTCATCGGCACATACAGAACCCGCCCGGTTTCGGGATGGATCGGCAGGAAGCAGCTATAGGTTTGCTGCCGTTCTTCGCGCAAAGAGGCCAGCATGATCGCCATGATCTCGTCATAGCGCTCGACGCACAGTTTCAGTGTCGCGTCAAACAGACCCGCACGGTAGAACTCCGTCGAGGAAATGAACTCATATTCGAAGCCGAACGTGTCGAGAAACCGGCGCAGCATGGCGTTGTTATGCGCGCCAAAGCTCTCATATTCACCAAACGGGTCCGGAACGCTGGTCAGCGGCTTCTGGATATTGGCCTTCAGCAGATCCTGCTGCGGCACATTTTCCGGCACTTTGCGCATCCCGTCGAGATCGTCGGAAAAACAGATCAGCCGCGTCGGGATATCCGAGATCGCCTCAAAAGCGCGGCGGATCATCGTCGTGCGCGCCACCTCGCCAAAGGTACCGATATGAGGCAGGCCGCTCGGGCCGTAGCCGGTCTCGAACAGCACATAGCCCTTTTCAGGCGCCTTCTTCTCATACCGTTTGAGCAGCGCGCGGGCCTCTTCGAAAGGCCAGGCTTTCGACTTCATCGCCGCATCGCGGAGCTCAGACATGAGAATTTCCTTACCTGTCACCATCGGCGCCAGTGCCGACGGGAAGCCCCGCTGTATTGCCGCAGGCAGTTTTCGTCAATGTGCCGGGCAACGCTGCGCGCATCTTTGCCCCCATAGGCCTTGATGATGTGACCGCCCCCCCCGACGGCATCTGTTTGCCAGGTTGGGTCTGCGAGGATCCACACAGGAGAGCGGTCACATCATGTGTGGGTAGCCCCGGTTTTAGCGGGCTGTCGCCTCGGCTGGCATCATACGGTCGAATGCGTCCATGTGTCAGGCCTTTTGTCGGAACGCTATGCTCCTTGGCCGGTATGGGATCCGCGGGTTGTGGTCAAAACATCAAAGCGAGCTCGGAGCTCTCCATGTGACACTGGTTTCCCCAACCCCGATCTGTCCGATCGATTTCATACAAGCTTCAGCTTCTCCCGCATTTTCGAGACGGTGCTGCTGACCTCGTCAGTTCGCCATCAGCGGTCCCCCTCGAAACTCTTCGTTCTTCGTGATCATGGCCCACAGCATTCTGGCCATTTTGTTTGCCAGCGCGATGGCGGCCAGCATCCGTGGCTTGCGGGCCAGGATCCGACCCAACCAGGAGCTTTCCGCAGGGGGCCGGATCCTGGTGCCAGAGATTACGACCATCGCGCCAATGATCAGCAAACGCCGGATATCGCGTTGACCCGATTTGCTCGTGCGTCCAAGCCTCTGCTTCCCGCCGCTGGAATGCTGTCGCGGCACGAGACCCAGCCAGGCCGAGAAGTCTCGTCCTTGGCGGAAGCTCTGCAGTGGCGGCGCGAACGCCGCCAGCGCCATCGCGGAAATGGGGCCAACACCGGGCATCCTCTGCAGTCGGGCCGAGAACCGCGACCGTCTGCTGGCCGTCGCGACTTGTGCATCAAGCTCGGCGATGCGCTGCGACAGGCTGTCGATCTGATCAAAGCAAAGCTGCGCCATGTGGCCGACCACCGCAGGAAGATCATCTGCGCCCTCGGCGCCCGGCTCCAGAACGGCCCGCAGCTTATCCACGTTCTCCCGCCCCTTTCCGGCGACAAGCCCGAATTCGGCGAGATGTCCACGCAAGGCATTGATCACCTGCGTTCGTTGTCCGACCAGAAGATCCCGCAGCCTGAAGATCATGCCGAGGCCCTGCTGCTCCGGTGTCTTCACCTCGACAAAACGCATGGTCGGCCGACTGCCCGCCTCTGCGATCGCCTCGGCATCCGCCATGTCGTTTTTCTGGCTCTTCACATATGGCTTGACGAATTTCGGGGCTATCAGGCGCACCTCATGCCCGATGGCCGCCAGCGTCCGCGCCCAGTGATGGGCCGTGGCGCAGGCCTCCATCGCAACGACGCACCCGGGCTGCGACTGCATGAACATGAGAAACTGCTTGCGCGACAGTTTCTTGCGAAACACAACCTCACCCTCTGCTGTCGCTCCGTGCAGTTGAAAGACCTGTTTCGCCAAGTCAACGCCGATGATCGAGACTTCCTTCATAGGGGTTACTCCTGATCCTTTCTGGATCACTGTGGCACATAAGTGCCGTCGGAGGGGCTACCCAACCCATCATCAAGGCCTATGGAGACGGACCGAAACCTCCATACCGGTCGCCGAAGCCCCAAGACCACGCAGCGATGCCCTGGTCAAAAGCGCGTGATAGGTATCCCGGGCGAAATGAGCCACCACCTTGGCCCGCCCCGGCGCGATATGGGCGCGCAACGCCTCGAGCGAGGGCAGAAAGTGGATCAGCCCACGCAGGATCCCCGCATCCCCCTTGGCACCTATCAGCGCCTGTGTCGCGTCCTAGCCGATCTCTTTCAGGCCGCTCGCCGCAGAAATCGCCACTGGATTCAGCCCGACCGGCAGCTAGCCGCTGATCCTCGCCCCGCCAGCGGCGTCAAAGCCTGAAGCCCACGCGGAAGGTGACCCGTTATCCGGCACGGTCAGCCTGTCGTCCGAGAGCTGCGCCTGGCTGAAATCTGCTGGGACAAGCGCTTCGCAGCCCTCGGGCACCCCGCAGCCAGCACCAGCGCGCCTGCCTGCTGCGCACCGAGCCGGCCCCGAGGCTTGCGCGCGAAGTACCTCGCCCGGGACCGGGCTGGCGAGGGCCAGCAAGGCGGCGCCTCCGGCCTTTGTCAGTCCCATCTCACAGGGGCGGTCCGCGGCCAGCGGGGTGATCTGGTCACTCACCACGCGCCGCCCAGCCAGCTTGTCCAGCGCGGCCAAAGCGCCAGCCCGCCAATGCCCCGCCACAAGAGCCAGAATACCAGGCGGCTTGCGCAAATCAGCCGAGCGGGGTCTGTCATGACAGCGAGACTGCATAGCGATCCCAGAGCGAACAAGGGGAAAGGCCCATGCCGGCGTCTCTCCCGGCGGCGCTTCGCAAGATTGAGGCGTTGGCCTTGCCGCGAAAGGCGGCAACGATTAGCTTCGCCGCAGACAAACTTACCTTGCGCAAACACCTGCGCAGACTTCGGAGTGAGTGACTTGCAGCAGACCGCCCCCCCTTCGATGTCGGCCCAGGATGCCCTCGTCGCCGTGATGATCGCCTGTTCGGCCTCGGACCAGAATATGCGTACGGCCGAGCTGGTGGCGATTCAGAGCATGGTCAATCTGATGCCGGTTTTCTCGGGCTATGATACCGACAGGATGCGGCGCGTGTCGCAGACGGTCTTTGACCTCTTCGAGGAAGAAGACGGGCTTGATGCGTTTTTCGGCCTGATCCGCGATGCCCTGCCCGAACGGCTGCATGAGACCGCCTATGCGCTGGCCTGTGATGTCGTGACCGCAGACGGGCGCCACAGCCAGGAAGAACTCCGGATGCTCGAAGAGCTGCGCGAGGAACTTCGGATCGACCGCCTCCATGCCGCCGCGATTGAATGGGCGGCGCGGGTGCGGCATTTGCGGGCCTGAACAGGCGGGACCGCCCGGGTGCCCTCCGGGCGATCTTAGCCCCCGAACGGATCCGCCGGATAGCCAACTCCGGTCAGATAAAGTCCCTCGGGCGGGCAGACCGGGCCACAGGCGGCGCGGTCTTTCGCCTCCAGGGCCTCTTTCACGCGGGCCGGCGGCCAGCCGCCCGCCCCCACCCGCTCCAGCGTACCGACGACCGAACGGACCTGATTGTGCAGGAAACTGCGGGCGCGCAGGTAAAAGCGGAATTCCTGCCCCCCCGCGCAGGGGACTTCCTCGATTGAGATTTCATCGATCGTCTTCACCGGGCTTTGCGCCTGGCACATGGTCGACCGGAAGGTGGTGAAGTCATGAAGCCCGATCAGATGCGCAGCCCCTGCCCGCATCGCCCCGAGATCCAGCGCTCCCCGCACCTGCCACATAAGCCCCGCCTCCAGCACCGCCGGCGCGCGCCGGGCCATAAGGCGGAACATGTAGCGCCGTTCCAGCGCCGAAAACCGCGCATGGAAATCGGGTTCCACCCGCGCGCAGGCGGTGATCGCCACCGGCTGTGGTCTCAGATGCCAGTTGAGTGCCTCGGCAAGTCGAAACGGCTCCCAGTCTTTCGCAAGATCGGCATGGGCCACCTGCCCCGTCGCGTGAACGCCTGCATCGGTCCGGCCGGCGGCGGCGATGCGATGCTCGCCCGGTTCCAGCTTCGCCAGGGCCTCTTCAATCGCCTGCTGCACCGAAGGCTGCCCCCCGCCTGGCGCTGCCAGCCGTTGAACGGAGCCCCGTTATACTCGATCCTGAATGCAAAGCGCGCCATTCCCGCCGCTTAGCCCAGAAGCCCCCCTTCGTCCACCTTCCCAAGCAGCAAGGCGCGCCCTATCTTCCCACCGACAGAACAGGGGGCGGGTTTGGCACTTTTCGGCATCACCGACGGCATCGCGCGCGGGATCGATCAGACCCAGGCGGGGATCTCCGGCCTCTTGTTTGAACCCGTGCTGCGACTGGGCGTCACCGGCCTGTCGCGCGCCGGGAAGACCGTCTTCATCACCTCGCTGATCGCCAATCTTTTGCACCGGGGCCGGATGCTGCAACTGAGCGCCGCGCGCGAGGGGCGGATCGAGACCGTCCATCTTCAACCGCAACCCGACCTGACGCTGCCGCGTTTCGAGTATGAGACCCATCTTGCAGCGCTGACCGGCGATGATCCGCGCTGGCCGGCCTCGACCCGCTCGATCTCCGAGCTGCGCCTGTCGTTTCGCACCCGTCCCTCGGGATGGTTCGCGGGGTTTCGCGGGCCACAGATCCTGCATCTGGATATTGTGGATTATCCCGGCGAATGGCTGCTGGATCTGGCGCTGATGGAAAAAACCTTCGCCACCTGGTCCGAAGACACCCTTGCACTGGTGGCGAAACGCGCGCCCCGCCTGGCCGAGGCGCGCGAGTTTCTGGCGCTGGCCCGGGCCGAAGATGGCGCGCTGCCGCTGGACGAGGCCCGCTTACAGCTGCTGACAGCGGGCTTCACGCGCTATCTGACCGCCGCCCGTGCCGCCGGCTGGTCGGATTGTACACCCGGCCGGTTCTTGCTGCCCGGGGATCTCGCCGGCTCGCCCGTCCTGACCTTTGCCCCGATCCCCGAGCCGTCAGAGGCCGGGCGCGGATCGCTCTGGCGCGAGATGGCACGGCGGTTCGAGGGTTATAAGGCTAAGGTGGTGACGCCGTTTTTCCGCGACCATTTTTCCCGGGTTGATCGCCAGATCGTGCTGATGGATGTGCTGGGCGCGATCCATAAGGGGCCGCAGGCGGTCGAGGATCTGCGGAAGGTCATGGCCGAGGTGCTGACCGCCTTTCGCGTCGGGCGTGCCTCCTGGCTGTCATCGCTGATCGGGGCCAGGCGGGTGGCCAGGATCCTTTTCGCGGCGACCCGAGCCGACCATCTGCACCATGAACAGCACCCTGCCCTGACCGCCATCACCGAGGCACTGGTCGCCGATGCGAAGGGGCGCGCCGAATTTGCCGGTGCCGAGGTGGCGGCTTTGTCGCTCGCGAGCCTGCGGGCCACGGTTGAGGAGACCGTGGAACGTGGCGGCGTCCCGCTGCCCGCCGTGCGTGGGCGGCTTCTGACCAGCGGAAAACAGGCGGTGATGTATCCCGGCGCGCTGCCCGCAGATCCGGCGCGGATCCTCTCGCCGGCGCGCGAGGGTGCATCAGACTGGCTCGACGCGGAATTCGGCATGATGGAATTCGCGCCCGCGCGGCTTTCGCTGAAACCGGGCGACGGACCGCCGCATATCCGCCTCGACCGCGCCGTCGAATTTCTGATCGGAGACCGGCTGTGACCCAATCCCCCACCGCCCCTTTGTCGAGGAAATCCATGCGGATGACATCCCCGAGGCCGATCCTGGCGCCGCACCGCCGATCAGCGATCTGCCCGGGGCGGATCTCATGCTGGAGCAGCTGGCACGCGCTGCCGGAGCGCGGCGCTCGGGTCTGACACGCGCCGCGATCTGGGTGTTTTCAACGCTTTTCACCTTTGTTCTCGGGTCGCGGCCTGGGATTTCACCGCCTCGCTTTTCACCCGCAATGCGGTTCTGGGCTGGATCGCCTTTGTGCTGATCGCGCTGGCGGTTCTGATCGCGCTGATCATGGCCGCGCGTGAGGCAATGGGTTTTGCCCGGATCGCGCGGCTTGACCATCTGCGCGCCCGCGCGGTTTCGGCGCATGTGAATGCCGATCTGAAGGCCGCGCGCAGCGTGACCGGAAGCATCACCAACCTTTACAGCGCGCGTGCCGAGGCCGCCTGGGGGCTGAAACGGTTTGAGGACCATCAGGCCGAGGTGCTGGACGCCGATGCGGTGCTGGCCCTGGCCGAGACCGAGATCCTCGCGCCGCTCGATGCCGCTGCACGGGCCGAAATCGAGGCCGCTGCGCGGCGCGTCGCTCTGGTGACGGCGCTTGTGCCGCTGGCTTTGGCGGATGTGGCGGCGGTTCTCTATTCCAATCTCGCGATGATCCGGCGGATTGCGATGATCTATGGCGGCCGGTCGGGAACACTGGGCAGCTGGAGCCTTTTGCGCCGGGTGTTTTCCTCGCTGCTGGCGGCGGGGGCGGTGTCGCTGGCGGATGATCTGATGGGATCTGTGGCAGGCGGCGGGGTGCTGTCAAAACTGTCGCGCCGCTTTGGCGAGGGGGTGGTCAATGGCGCGCTGACGGCCCGGATCGGGGTGGCCGCAATGGAGCAATGCCGGCCATTGCCGTTTCGTGCCCTGCCCCGGCCCGGGGTTTCGGGGCTGGTGTCGCGGGCGCTTGCAGGGCTGATCCCGCGCGGGGGGTGATTGTTGCGCGCATGGGGGCGCTGCCCCCGTCTGCCTTTGGCAGACTCCCCCGGGATATTTAAGGCCAGATGAAAGACGCAGAAAAAGGCCCCGGAAGACGTTTCCGGGGCCTTTTGTTTCGTATCAGGCTTTCAGGTCGAAACGGTCGCCGTTCATCACCCTGACCCAGGCTTTGACGAAGTCCTGGACCAGCTTTTCCTTGTTGTCGTCCTGGGCATAAACCTCGGCAATCGCGCGCAGGATCGAGTTCGAGCCGAAGACGAGGTCAACGCGGGTGGCCGAGTAAACCTTCGCACCGGTCTTGCGGTCCTGGATCTCATAGGTCGATTTCGACACCGGCACCCATTTGAACGCCATATCGGTCAGCGTGGCGAAGAAGTCGTTCGTGAGCGCGCCTGGGGTCTGCGTGAAGACACCATGCGCAGAACCTGCATGGTTCGCGCCGATCACCCGCAGCCCGCCCAGAAGGACGGTCATTTCCGGCGCGCTCAGACCCATCAGCTGGGCCCGGTCAAGCAGAAGCTCCTCGGGAGAGACGGTGTAATCGGCTTTGACCCAGTTGCGGAAGCCGTCATGGATCGGCTCCAGCGGCCCGAAGCTTTCCGCATCGGTCTGGGCGTCGGTTGCATCGCCACGGCCCGGTGCGAAGGGGACCTCGACAGGGAAACCAGCCGCTTTCGCGGCCTGTTCCACGCCGACACCGCCCGCCAGCACGATCACATCGGCGAGGCTCGCGCCTGCGGCCTGCGCGAGCGGGCCAAGCACCGAGAGGACGCGCGCCAGACGGGCGGGCTCGTTGCCTTCCCAGTCTTTTTGCGGCGCGAGCCGGATGCGGGCCCCGTTCGCACCGCCGCGATTGTCGGAATGGCGGAAGGTGCGCGCGGAATCCCAGGCGGTGGCCACCAGATCCTGCACCGAAAGGCCGGAAGCGGCGATTTTGGCCTTCAGCCCGGTCACATCATAGCCGGTCGCCCCGGTCGGGACCGGGTCCTGCCAGATCAGATCTTCCGCCGGCACATCCGGGCCGACATAACGCGATTTCGGGCCGAGGTCGCGATGGGTCAGCTTGAACCAGGCGCGGGCGAAGACTTCGGAAAAATACGCCTGGTCCTCTTTGAACCGGAGCGAGATCTCGCGGTAGCCCGGATCCACCCGCAGCGCCATATCGGCATCGGTCATCATCGGCATGACGCGGATCGACGGGTCTTCCACATCGACCGGCTTGTCTTCTTCGGCAATGAAAACCGGCTCCCACTGATGCGCACCGGCGGGCGTCGTCACGATATGCCATTCATGTTTGAAGAGCATCTCGAAGAAGCCATTATCCCACTGCGTCGGATGGGTGGTCCAGGCGCCTTCCAGCCCCGACACGACCGTGTCGCGACCCACGCCGCGCCCATTGGTGTTGATCCAGCCAAGGCCCTGGAATTCCGGGCCGGCAGCTTCGGGATCGGGCGAAAGATTTGCCGCCGAGCCATTCCCGTGGCATTTGCCGATCGTATGGCCGCCCGCGGTCAGCGCCACGGTTTCCTCGTCATTCATCGCCATGCGCGAGAAGGTCTCGCGCATCTGCGCCGCCGTTTTCAGCGGGTCCGAGACGCCGTTGACCCCTTCCGGGTTCACATAGATCAGGCCCATCTGCACCGCCGCCAGCGGGTTTTCCAGCGTGGCCGGGGTGGCAACATCACCATAGCGGCTGTCAGAGGGCGCCAGCCATTCCTTCTCGGATCCCCAATAGGTGTCCTTCTCGGGATGCCAGATGTCTTCACGGCCAAAGGCGAAGCCGAAGGTCTTCAGACCGGCAACCTCATAGGCAATCGTGCCGGCCAGCAGGATCAGGTCGGCCCAGGAAACCGCATTGCCGTATTTCTTTTTGATCGGCCACAGCAGACGCCGGCCCTTGTCGGTATTGACGTTGTCGGGCCAGGAATTCAGCGGCGCAAAGCGCTGGTTGCCGGTATTGCCGCCGCCGCGCCCGTCGGTCACACGGTAGGACCCCGCCATATGCCAGGCGGTGCGGGCGAACATGCCGACATAGGAGCCGTAATCCGCCGGCCACCAGTCCTGGCTGTCATTCATCAAAGCGCGCAGATCGGCCTTCAGGCCTTCGACATCAAGGGTTTTCAGCGCCTCGCGATAGCTGAAATTCTGCCCCAGCGGATTGGTCTTGCTGTCCTGCTGGCTGAGAATGTCGAGGTTCAGCGCATTCGGCCACCAGGCCATCACACTTTGGCCCAGCTCGGTATTTGCCCCATGGATAACCGGGCATTTGCCACCCGATCTTACATCATTTCCGTCCATTTTTCCTCCGACAGGCTGCGGTTTATCGCGTAGCGCGTATCTCCTGGCATGGCGCGGGCCGACCTTTTGCCGAATCCCCCGTCTGCCTGGCTGCGCTCAGGTCTAGCCAGGTTTTGGAATAATTCAAAATTGCAAAAACTTACTTCTGCGATAAGGTGTTCTTATGAATGCACTGTCTATGAAACATCTGCGCTATTTCGAAGCGCTCTCACGGATCGGCCATTTCGGGCGTGCCGCCGAGGCCTGTGCGATCTCACAGCCGGCGCTGTCGATGCAGATCCGCGAGCTGGAGGCTCTGATCGGCGCGCCGCTGGTGGAACGCGCGGCACGACAGGTCCGTCTGACCGCTCTGGGCGAGGAATTTGCCACCCGTGCCCGTGATATCCTGCGGCGCGTCGACCAGCTTGGCGATCTGGTGCGCGCTGCGGGCGACGAGCCGGGCGGCATTTTGCGGATCGGTGTCATTCCGACGGTCGCGCCCTATCTTCTCCCCGGCCTGATCCAGCATCTGACCCGACGCTGGCCCGCGCTTGATCTGCGCCCGCGCGAGGCGGTGACGCGCACCCTTTTGACCGATCTGACCGAGGGGCGGCTTGACCTTGCCATCCTTGCCTTGCCGGTCTCGGAACCCGCGCTTGAGGAGGTGCCGCTGATCGAGGAGGAATTCCTGCTGGTCCGCCCCCGCTCGGATGCCGGACGCCCGGTGCCGGATGCGGCGCGGCTGGCCGAGATGAGGCTTCTTTTGCTGGAAGAGGGCCATTGCTTCCGCGATCAGGCGCTGTCCTTTTGCAAGATCCCGGCCTCCCGCGCGCCGCGCGATCTGATGGAGGGCAGCTCGCTCTCGACGCTGGTGCAGATGGTCGGTGCGGGAATCGGGGTGACACTGATTCCCGAAATGGCGCTGCCGATCGAGACGAAATCGGCCCAGGTTGCCGTCGACCGGCTTGCCGCACCGCATCCGAAACGTGTGATCGGCATGGTCTGGCGCCGGTCAAACCCGCTTGGCCCCCAGCTTGTTCGGATTGCTGCACTGCTGAAGCAAAGTCTGCCCGTCATGCTGCCACCGCAAAGCCCACCGTATGGCGGCCCGCATCAGCCCTGATTTTACGCGCCTTTCCTGCGCGCGCCGCCGGCGTCCGCCTTGCTGCTCTGCAGCGGCTGCACGGAAATCCGGCAGTCGCCGGAAAATGCGCCAACAGCTTTCCTTATATTCAACTTTATTTCTTGTGTGTTTGTTTGTCTGGTTGTTAGGATTGCTTTGCGCCAGAGCTAATAGGGAGCCGCTTCGATGTGCGGGATTGTTGGACTTTTTCTGAAGGACCGTTCGCTGGAGCCCGATCTGGGCCGTTTGCTGACGGATATGCTGATCACGATGACGGATCGCGGTCCTGATTCTGCGGGGATCGCGATTTACGGCGATGATGCGGGGGGCAAGCTGACGGTTCAGTCTGCCTTTGCGGATCGCGATTTTGCGACGCTTGAGGCGGATCTCGGGGCGGCGATCGGGGCGAAGGTTTCGCTTTCGCGCAAGGACAGCCATGCGATCCTGACGCTTGCGGCGGATAAGATCGCGCCTGCGCGGGCGGCCCTTGCGGCTCTGCGGCCGGATGTGCGGGTGATGAGCGCCGGCGATTCGATCGAGATCTATAAAGAGACCGGGTTGCCGAAAGATGTGGCGGCGCGCTTTGGCGTCTCCAAAATGTCGGGCCGGCACGGGATCGGCCATACGCGGATGGCGACCGAATCGGCGGTCACCACCATGGGGGCACACCCGTTCTCGACCGGGCTTGATCAGTGCCTCGTCCATAACGGCTCGCTCTCGAACCACAATTCGCTGCGCCGCGAGCTGATCCGCGACGGCGTGACGTTCGAGACCCAGAACGATACCGAAGTCGCTGCCGCCTGGCTGTCGCATCAGCTGGCCCAGGGCGTCGAGCTTGGTGACGCGCTGCGCGCCGGTCTTGATGTGCTGGACGGGTTCTACACCTTCGTCGTCGGCACCAAAGACGGCTTTGGCGTGGTGCGCGACCCGATCGCCTGCAAACCGGCGGTCATGGCCGAGACCGATCAATATGTCGCTTTCGGATCGGAATACCGCGCGCTGGTCAACCTGCCGGGGATCGAGGACGCCCGCGTCTGGGAACCGGAACCCGCAACCGTCTATTTCTGGAAGCACTGATATGCAGACGATTGACCTTGCAACCACCACTCTGCGCGACCTGAACGCGACGCTGCAGGCCACCAAAGGCCAGACCAATGCCACCGCCTGGGAGATCACCAATCCCAAGGGCAGCCATGCGCTGGCCGTCGGCCTTGATGCCCCGATCGAAGTCACCGTCAAGGGCTCGACCGGCTATTACACCGCCGGCATGAACAAGCAGGCGACCGTCACCGTGAAGGGCTCGGCGGGCCCGGGTGTGGCCGAGAATATGATGTCGGGCACCGTCGTGATCGAGGGCGATGCCAGCCAATATGCCGGGGCGACCGGCAATGGCGGGCTTCTGGTCATCAAAGGCAATGCATCATCGCGTTGCGGCATTTCGATGAAGGGCATCAATATCGTCGTGCATGGCAATATCGGCCATATGTCGGCTTTCATGGCACAATCGGGCAATCTGGTGGTGCTGGGCGATGCCGGTGACGCGCTTGGCGACAGCCTTTACGAGGCACGGCTTTTCGTGCGCGGCTCGGTCAAATCCCTCGGTGCCGATTGCATCGAGAAAGAGATGCGCCCCGAGCATATCGCCATCCTCCAGGACCTGCTGGCCCAGGCGGGCGCGGATGCAAAGCCCGAAGAGTTCAAACGCTACGGCTCGGCCCGCAAGCTCTATAACTTCAACATCGACAATGCGTCGGCCTATTGAGGATCATGCCCATGAAAGACGAGCAAAAAGTGATCCCGCAGACCGTGCCGCGCCAGTCCTGGACCTATAGCCAGGAGATCAATTCCGAGATCCGCCGCGCCGCGGCGACCGGCATCTATGACATCCGCGGCGGTGGCGCCAAACGCAAGCTGCCGCATTTCGACGACCTCCTGTTCCTTGGCGCCTCGATCTCGCGCTATCCGCTGGAAGGTTACCGCGAGCGCTGCGAGACCAAAGTGGTCCTCGGCACCCGTTTCGCCAAAAAGCCGATCACGCTCGATATCCCGATCACCATCGCGGGGATGAGCTTTGGCGCGCTGTCGGGCGCGGCAAAAGAGGCGCTTGGCCGCGGCGCGACGCTTTCGGGCACCTCGACCACCACCGGTGACGGCGGCATGACCCCCGAAGAGCGCGGCCATTCCAAGACCCTGGTCTATCAGTATCTGCCCTCGCGTTACGGCATGAACCCTGACGATCTGCGCCGCGCCGATGCGATCGAACTGGTGGTCGGCCAGGGCGCCAAACCGGGCGGCGGCGGCATGCTTCTGGGGCAGAAGATCTCGGACCGGGTTGCCAAAATGCGCAACCTTCCCAAGGGTATCGACCAGCGCTCGGCCTGCCGTCACCCCGACTGGACCGGCCCCGATGACCTCGAGATCAAGATCCTCGAGATCCGCGAGATCACCGGCTGGGAGAAGCCGATCTATATCAAGATCGGTGGCGCAAGGCCCTATTACGACACGACGCTGGCGGTCAAAGCGGGCGCCGATGTCGTGGTGATCGACGGTATGCAGGGCGGCACCGCCGCGACCCAGGACGTGTTCATCGAACATGTCGGCCAGCCGACGCTCGCTGCACTGCCCCAGGCGGTGAAGGCGCTGCAGGATCTGGGCATGCATCGCAAAGTGCAGCTGATCGTCTCGGGCGGCATCCGCACCGGCGCCGATGTGGCCAAGGCCCTGGCGCTTGGCGCCGATGCGGTCGCGGTCGGCACCGCCGCGCTGATTGCGCTTGGCGATAATGACCCGCATTGGGAAGCTGAGTACCAGAAGCTCGGCACCACCGCCGGGGCCTATGACGACTGGCATGAGGGCAAGGATCCCGCCGGCATCACCACCCAGGACCCCGAGCTGCAAAAGCGCCTCGACCCGGTCCAGGCGGGGCGGCGGCTCGCGAATTACCTCAAGGTGATGACGCTGGAGGCGCAGACCATCGCGCGGGCCTGCGGCAAGAACCATGTCCATAATCTCGAACCGGAGGATCTCTGCGCGCTGACGGTGGAATCTGCCGCCATGGCGGGCGTGCCACTCGCGGGAACCAGCTGGATCCCGGGGCGCGGCGGCTACTGAACTGCTTTGGAAAGCCGGTCCGGATCTGGGCCGGCTTTCCCTTTCACAACATCGGGCCAGCCCCTCGACGGGCCAGCTGCATCAAAACAACAGGGAATCGAACAAAATGGCCTTGGACAAAGGGCAAAGCGCAAAGCCGCAGACCGGTGCCGAACTGAAGGCATATGCCGAAGCACGCGGCATCCGCTATTTCATGATCTCCTTCACTGACCTTCTCGGCTATCAGCGCGCCAAGCTGGTGCCGACCTGCGCGATCGAGGGAATGTGCAAGGATGGCGCCGGTTTCGCAGGCTTTGCGACCTGGCTTGACGTCACCCCGGCGCATCCCGATATGCTGGCCGTCCCCGACCCCTCGACCGTGATCCAGCTGCCCTGGAACCCCGAAGTCGCCTGGGTCGCCTCGAACCCGGTCATGTCGGAAAAGCCCCTCGACCAGGCGCCGCGCAATGTGCTCCGGAAGCTGGTCGATGAAGCCGCCGAGCTGGGCCTGCGCGTCAAAACCGGCGTCGAGCCGGAATTCTTCCTGCTCAACCCCGATGGCTCCGCTGTCGCCGATGAATTCGACGATGCGGTCAAGCCCTGCTATGATCAGAACGCCATCCTGCGCCGCTATGACCTGATCAAAGAGATCGCCGATGCGATGCTCGATCTCGGCTGGGAACCCTATCAGAACGACCATGAAGACGCGAATGGCCAGTTCGAGATGAACTGGAAATATGACGATGTGCTGGCCACCGCCGACAAGCACGCCTTCTTCAAATTCATGACCCGCGTTCTGGCCGAGAAATACGGGCTGCGCGCCACCTTCATGCCCAAACCCCTGATGGGCAAGACCGGCAATGGCTGCCATGCCCATATCTCGGTCTGGACCATGGACGGCAAGGCAAACGCGTTTTCCGATGACAGCAAAGAGCTCGGCCTCTCCGATAAGGGCCGCGCCTTCCTCGGCGGCATCATGAAACACGCCTCGGCGCTGGCGCTGATCTGCAACCCGACGGTGAACAGCTACAAGCGCATCAACGCGCCCCGCACCTCGTCAGGCGCCACCTGGGCCCCGAATTCGGTGACCTGGACCGGCAATAACCGCACCCATATGGTCCGCGTCCCCGGCCCCGGCCGGTTCGAGCTCCGCCTGCCCGACGGCGCCGCAAACCCCTATCTGATGCAGGCCGTCATCCTCGCCGCCGGCCTCGACGGCATCCGCACCAATGCCGATCCGGGCCCGCGCTCCGACATCAATTTCTACACCGAAGGCCATCTGATCAAAGACGCGCCGAAACTGCCTTTGAACCTCCTCGACGCCATCCGCGCCTTCGACGCCGATGAAGGCCTCAAAGCCGCCCTCGGCGAGGAATTCTCAAACGCCTTCATCAAGATGAAAACCCAGGAATGGAACGAATATTGCGGCCATTTCACACAATGGGAAAAACAAAATACTCTCGATATCTGAGGTCAGATAAGTGAAAGAAACGCCGCCCGGAATGATCTCCGGGCGGCGTTTTCTGTTGCAAATCTGTCAGTTCAATGCGGCTTGCCTGGTCTCGGCATCTATCGTCCAGGCCAGCAGCGCCGCCAGGGCCAGGAGGCCCGAGAACAGCCCGATCGCCATGGCCGTGTCCTGGATGAAGAGATGCACCAGAACCGAAGGCGCCAGCAAGCCGCCCAGCCGCGCCATCGCCCCGGCCGCCCCCATGCCGGTCGCACGGCTTGCGGTCGGATAAAGCTCGGGCGTGAAGGCATAAAGCGCGCCCCAGGTGCCCAAAAGCGCAAAACTCATCACCATCAGCGCGGTCGCGATCAGCACAGGACCGGTCGAGAGGGTGAACAAAAGACAGGCCGCCGCGCTCAGGACAAGAAAGCTGATCAGCGTCTTGCGCCGCCCCCAGGCCTCAACCCCCCAGGCCGCCAGCGCATAGCCGGGGATCTGCGCCAGGGCCAGCACCACGAGGAAGCCATAACCCCGTACAAAGCCGAAGCCCTCATTCGCCAGCCGCGCCGGCATCCAGGTGAAGACCCCGTAATAGCTCATCGAGACAAGGAACCAGACCGCCAGCATCGGGATGGTGCGCCGGATCAGCGCCGGCGAGAAGATCCCGGTTGCGCCCGTGGCCCGGGGCAGCTCAATCCGCGCGGTGCCAGTCCCGGTTTTCCCGTTCATGACAAGCATCTGATCGAGAACGGTTTTTGCCTCGGCCTCGCGCCCTTCGCGCAGAAGGTGCAACGGGCTTTCCGGGATCCAGAAGCGCAGGAAGATGCCGATCACCGCCGGCACGCCGGTCACGAAAAAGATCACGCGCCAGGTCTCGATCCCGCCCCAGCTGCTCGCCGCCCAGGCGGTCAGTGCCACGATTACGGTGCCCACCGCCCAGAAGCCTTCCAGCATCACCAGCCAGCGGCCACGGCGTGACGGCGGCAGAAACTCGGCCATCATCGCGTAATCCACCGGCAGCGTGCCGCCAACCGCGAGGCCGGTCAGGAAACGCAGGACCAGCAGCGTGGTGAAATCCGGGGCAAAGGCCGAGGCGATGCCGAAAACCGCATCCATCGCCACCGTGATGAGAAGGATCCTGCGGCGCCCGAAACGATCCGCGAGCCGCCCGAAAACCGAGGCGCCCACCAGCATGCCCAGAAAGAACAGCGTGCCGGTCTGCAGGGCCTGCGGCACTTCCATCCCGAAACTGGCCGCGATGGAGGCGACGGTGAAGCCTACGGCCAGCACCTGCATCGCATCCGCCGTCCAGACGAGGCCAAAGACTCCCAGAAGCCGGCGCTGGAACCTGCCGGTCCCCGCCCGTTCCAGCACTGTGTCGACTGCAATAGCGGTCATCGTCATCCCTTCCCTGTCCCCCATTTTCCGGGGTGTCTGATAAAATATACTCAAAATGAGCATATATAGGCGGGAGCGAAATATACTCGATGTGAGTTTATGTCAATTCCAACTTTGACAGATTTCGCGAAAGGCTCAGCCCCGGCTGACCGGCAGCCTGGTGCCGGCGAGCGCGCGTGCCTCAAGCACTGCCGGGCGATAGCGGAACAGCATGGCGGGCCGGCCCCGGGATTCGGCCGTGGTCTCGCCGGTTTCCTCGATCAGGTCCTGCTGGTCGATCTGCCGGCGAAAATTCGATTTATGCAGCCTGAGGCCGATCAGTGCCTCAACCAGGCGCTGCAACTGCAGAAACGTGAAGCTCTCCGGCATAAGTTCAAAGGCCACGGGGCGGTATTTGATCTTGGCCCTGAGCCGCGCGATCCCTGTTGCCAGAATGCGGCGATGATCTCCCTGCATGGCGCGCCCTGCGCCTGCCCGCCCTGTTCCGATCTTGTCACTGGCTTCGCCAACCAGCCCGGCCTCATAGAGCAGTTCATAGCGTGACAGAACCAGATCCTCATTCCAGGCCTGACCATCAAGGCCGAAAGCATGGGAGACCCGCTGCACGCGACCGGGATCGCTGGCCGCCCAGAGGTTCAGGGCCGCAATCATGTGCTGCCAGCCCTCGGGCAGGCCGCTGCGGTGATCCTCCCAGGGGAGATATTCATACCAGCCATGCCATTCTGGCCGCCCGGCCCCGGGTGCCGCCTGTTCGCGCACCAGACCGAGATAGGAGATCGAGATGCGCCGCAGATCCGCGTCTTCCCCCGGTCACGGTCGGCAAAGGTGTAGAGCTGTTCCAGAAACCCCACCGGATGCCCCGTCTGGCTTTCGATCCAGTCCCTGAGCCCCGCCTGCAGGCTGCGATGTGACGAGGTGAACGGGCCCGAGGGCAGCGCCTCGCCGGCGGCAACCGTCATCACCCGGGGCGCGTCGCCGGTCACTGCGGCAAGCACCGCAATCAGGTCTGCCTGAGCCAGCCCCGTTGTCACCCTTGCCTCCGCTTTGACCTCTGCCTGACCCCGGACTAGCACGCGGGCGCAGCCTGGCCAACCATTGCCCCGGTCGTGAAGCCGCAAACCTGTAACAGCCCTTTAAACCGCGCCCCGCTTACGTTAACTCAGTGAGGAAACCCCAAACCCGGCTTCCTGCCAGACCGTCACCCGGAGGAGGTGCGGCGGGAGGCTCTCAGGCGAAAGACGACAGCCAGATGCCAGCCTATCGTTCCAGAACCACCACGCATGGCCGCAATATGGCCGGGGCCCGCGGGCTCTGGCGCGCCACGGGGATGAAGGACAGCGATTTCGGCAAGCCGATTATCGCAATTGTGAATTCGTTCACCCAATTCGTGCCCGGTCACGTCCATCTCAAAGACCTCGGCCAGATGGTCGCGCGTGAGGTCGAGGCGGCGGGCGGTGTCGCGAAAGAGTTCAACACCATCGCCGTCGATGACGGGATCGCGATGGGCCATGACGGCATGCTGTATTCGCTCCCCTCGCGTGAGATCATCGCGGATTCGGTTGAATATATGGTCAACGCGCATTGCGCCGATGCCATGGTCTGCATCTCGAATTGCGACAAGATCACCCCCGGCATGCTGATGGCCGCGATGCGTCTGAACATCCCGGCGATCTTCGTCTCGGGTGGGCCGATGGAGGCCGGCAAGGTGACGCTCGGTGACGGGCGTGAGGTCAAGCTCGACCTCGTTGACGCGATGGTGGCTGCGGCGGATGACAAAATGTCTGACGCAGATGTGGATGCGATCGAGAAGGCCGCCTGCCCGACCTGTGGCTCGTGTTCGGGGATGTTCACCGCCAATTCGATGAACTGCCTCGCAGAGGCGCTTGGTCTGGCACTGCCGGGGAATGGCTCGACGCTGGCGACACATGCCTTCCGCAAGGGGCTGTTCCTGAAATCGGGGCGGATGATCGTCGAGCTGGCAAAGCGCTGGTACGAGCAGGATGACGCGAATGTGCTGCCCCGCACCATTGCCAGCCGCGCGGCCTTTGATAATGCGATGGCGCTTGATATCGCGATGGGCGGCTCGACCAATACCGTGCTCCACCTGCTGGCCATTGCCCGCGAGGGCGGCGTTGATTTCGGCATGGATGAGATCGACGCGCTGTCGCGCAAAGTCCCCTGCCTGAGCAAGGTCGCACCGAACGTGGCGGGCGTGCATATGGAAGATGTCCACCGCGCCGGCGGCATCATGTCGCTGCTGGGCGAACTCGACCGTGGCGGGCTGATCAATCGCGACTGCCCGACCGTCCATTCCGAGACCATGGGCGAGGCGCTTGCCGCCTGGGACATCGCGGTGACGAACAACCCCGAGGCACGGGAACTGTATCTCGCTGCCCCCGGTGGGGTGCCGACGCAGGTTGCGTTCTCCCAAAGCTCGCTCTGGCCAAGCCTTGATACCGACCGCGAAAAGGGCGTGATCCGCTCGGTCGAACATGCGTTTTCGAAAGAGGGCGGGCTTGCGGTCCTGAAGGGCAATATCGCGCTGGATGGCTGTATCGTGAAGACCGCAGGCGTCGACGAGTCGATCCTGAAATTCTCGGGCCCGGCTGTGGTGTTCGAAAGCCAGGACGCGGCGGTCAAAGGCATCCTGAACAAGGGCGTCAAGGCCGGCGATGTGGTAGTGATCCGCTATGAGGGGCCGAAAGGCGGGCCGGGGATGCAGGAAATGCTCTACCCGACCTCTTACCTGAAATCGCGGGGCCTCGGCAAAGTCTGTGCACTGATCACCGACGGGCGGTTCTCGGGCGGCACTTCGGGCCTTTCCATCGGCCATGCCAGCCCCGAAGCGGCAGCCGGCGGCACCATCGGCCTTGTGAAGGACGGCGATCTGATCGAGATTGACATCCCGAACCGCACGATCACGCTCGCGGTCCCCGAGGCGGAACTGGACGCGCGGCGCGTCGAACAGGACCGTCTGGGCTGGAAACCCGCACAGCCAAGAAAGCGCAATGTGACCACCGCGCTCAAGGCCTATGCGGCCTTTGCGTCTTCGGCCGATAAGGGTGCGGTGCGCATTCTGCCGGAGTAATCTGCGGCCAGGCGTGAACAAAAAAGGCGGGTGATCCTCTCACCCGCCTTTTTCATTTTTCGCCTTATTTCGCCTGCGGCGCCTCATGGGTCTTCGCGTAATGGGCCAGGATGCCCAGCATCGCGATCCCGGCCACCGAAAAACCGATCGCCACGATCCCCGAGGACCGGTAGCCCCAATGCAGCGCGAAGCCGGCGGCCAGCGGCCCAAGCGCGTTCGCCGCGTTAAAGGCCGCGTGGTTCATTGCCGCCGCCATGCTTTGCGCCTTGCCCGCGACATCCATCAGCCGGGTCTGCAGCGGCACAAAAACGCCCGAACTCAGCCCGATCAGGAAGGCGGACAGCGTCATCTGCACCCAGTCGCCCACCGCGTAAGACGCATAGGCCTGCGCCAGGATCATAAAGATCAGCAGGGACAGCGCCGCTTTCATATTTCCGAGCCGGATCGTCAGCCGGGCCGCCAGGATCGAGCCCAGCGTGATCCCCACGCCAAACATGGCCAGCATCAGCGTCACGCCCCAGTCCGGCGGGTTCGCAGTCGCAAGCATCGCCGCCGAGAGGAAGGAATAGACCGCGAAAAGCCCGCCGCAGCCGATCAGCCCCACCGCAAGTGTCAGCAGGACTGACGGGTTGAACAAAGCCCGCAGCTCATCCATCGGGCGCGCATTGGGGTCTACGCCGACCCGTGGCGCCAGTTTCAGGATCAGCACCGCTGAAATCAGCGCAAGCACGCCTGGCAGCGCAAAGCCGAACCGCCAGCCAAGGCCCTGGCCCAAAAGCGCCGCGAAAGGCACGCCGACGATATTCGCAACCGTCAGCCCCAGCATGACCTGGGTGACGCCCTTTGCCCGCTGCTCGCGCGGCAGCGCATCGGCGGCAAAAAGCATCGCCACGCCAAGGAAACCACCATGCGGCATCCCGGCAAGGAAGCGCGTCACCAGCAGCGTCGAAAAGCCCGGCAGCAGCGCCGCCAGCAGGTTCAGGACGCCGTAAGCTGCGATCAGCCCGGCCAGGTAGCGCCGCCGGGGCAGTCTTGCGCCCAGAAACGAGGTCAGCGGCGCGCCTACGACCACGCCGAACGCATAGGCCGCGACGACTTTGCTGGCCTCGGCCTCCGGCACACCAAGGTCTTTCGCATACCAGGGCAAAAGCCCCATTGAGGCGAATTCAGACGTGCCTATGGCAAAAGCGCCAAGGGCGAGCGCAAGGATCGCCCAGCGATAATCGGAAGAGCGGCCGGGCGCGGAAGAGCCACTGAGCGGCGGGGACATGGGGCACCTGATATGAAATGAGAAACCGGAATCTGCCGGTCAGCCTTTTGGCGTTGTTTGCGATAACGGCGGGCGGCTGTCCATGGGCCAGTCTATGCGCGAATGCAGGGCAGGTTTGCAAAAGGCACAACAATGGGCAAAACGCCCGTCGATCAGGCGGGATTGTGCCGCTCAGCCGCCCCTCAGAGGTCAGCCCGCGCCTCAGCTCAGCCCCGGGATCCCGCCGGTGATCCGCAGAAAGCCAAAGCCATTGCCGTCCAGCCGCACAATGCCGGGCGTCAGCCCAAGGCCCTGCGACGGACCGGTCTGGCTCCCCTCACCGTCAAGGCGCAGGCTGACCTCCTCCTTGCCAAGGTTAAAGAGGCACAGAAGGTCGCCGCGCAGGAAGGCCAGCACCGGATCGGGCGCGGTCAGGAAGGTGGTTTTTCCGTCGCGCAGCACAGCCTCGGCGCGGCGGAAGGCCAGCATCGCGCGGTAGCTTTCCAGAACCGAGCCCTGGGCGCCCTCCTGCGCGGCGACATTCCTCGCCAGCTGCGGCGCCTTCACCGGCAGCCATGGCGTGCCGGTGGTAAAGCCGCCATTGGCGCTTGCGTCCCAGACCATCGGTGTGCGGGTATTGTCGCGCCCGACCGGCGCCGGCCAGAAGGCAATGCCCTGCGGATCGGTCAGCTCCTCAAAGCCGAGTTCGGTATCGGTCTGGCCGAGCTCCTCACCCTCCCACAGGCAAATCGAGCCCTCGAATGACAGCAACAGCGCGCCCGCCAGTTTCGCAAGGCTGTCCTGGTCGACCGCATAAGGCAGCCAGCGCGTCACCTGGCGCGGCACGTCATGATTGGCAAAGGCCCACATCGGCCAGCCCTGGGGCGCGCCGCTGAAGAACGCTTCGATCCGGTCGCGGAAATAGCCGGGCGTGAAATTCCGCCCGAACATCTCGAAACTATAGCACTGATGCAGACGCCCCGGCGCGGTATAGTCGCCCATCATCTGGATCGCGCGGTGGGTGTCGCCGACCTCGCCCACGCTCGCCGCGCCATAGTCATCCAGCAGCGCCCGGATCCGGCTCAGCCAGGCCAGGTTCTCGGGCCGGTTCTTGTCGAACAGGTGATCCTGCATGTCATAGGGATTGTCGGGCGGATCGGCGAGATCGCGCCAGTCAGCCGGATTGTCGCGCAGCTTCCGGTCGTGGAAATAGTAGTTCACCGTATCAAAGCGAAAGCCATCCACGCCGCGCTCCAGCCAGAAGCGCAGAACCGAGAGCGCCCAGTCCTGCACCTCCGGGTTGTGGTAGTTGAAATCGGGCTGCGATGTCAGGAAGTTATGCATATAGAACTGGCGGCGGCGGCCATCCCAGGTCCAGCCCGGGCCGCCAAAGACCGAAAGCCAGTTCGTCGGCGGCGTGCCGTCATGGTCGGGGTCCACCCAGACATACCAGTCGGCGCGCGGATTATCACGCGAGGCGCGGCTTTCCGTGAAAAACGGGTGCTGATCTGACGAATGGCTGATCACCTGGTCAATGATGACCTTCAGCCCGAGGTCATGCGCCGTGGCGATCAGCGTGTCGAAATCGGCGAGCGTTCCGAAAACCGGGTCGATATCGATATAGTCTGACACGTCATAGCCCATATCCTTCATCGGGCTTCGAAACACCGGCGAGAGCCAGACCACATCCACCCCGAGCCCCGCCAGATATGGCAGCCGCGCGGTGATGCCTGGCAGGTCTCCGACCCCGTCGCCATTCGAATCCTGAAAGCTGCGCGGATAGACCTGATAGGTCACCGCGCCCTTCCACCAGTCACCCACCGCATTGCTCACGCCCGCCTCCTCACTGAACCCACTATATCCTGAAACGTCTCAAACCCTGCCGCGACTAACCCCCTGCCATGGCGCGGGCCGCCGCACGGACATGCCGGCTGCAAAAGCACCTATGGCGGCAGCTTCGTTCCCAAAGCGGGCCCCCACCCGCTGCATGATAAGAACAGCCGGTATACGCGCACATTCCGGCATTCCCGCGCCTCCGTCGCAGCCCCCCGTTTGCGCTCACATTCGCGCCGCCCGGTCGCGGGGGCAAGAGGGCAGGTCCGGTGAGGCTGACACGCGCCGGAACACGGGCGCTTGTATGCATCACAATTCAGCATTTGACGCCACCCGGGGCCCGGCGCAGGGTGCCGCGACGCGAGAAGGAATACCCGATGTCACAGATGACCGCCGCCACCAAAGCCCCGCTGATGACCCCCGTTCTGATCGCGGGTTCGGTCATCCTGATGATCGGCTTCGCGATCCGCGCCTCGTTCGGCGTCTTCCAGATCCCGGTCGCGACCGAATTCCACTGGGCGCGCAGCGAATTCAGCCTGGCCATCGCGATCCAGAATCTCGCCTGGGGGATCGGCCAGCCGATCTTCGGCGCACTGGCCGAGAAATTCGGGGATCGCAGGGCGATCATCGGCGGTGCCCTGCTTTATGCGCTTGGTCTTGTGCTGACGGCGATGGCCACCCAGCCCTGGCAACATCAGATGCTGGCAGTGATCATCGGCTTCGGGATCGCAGGCACCGGCTTTGGCGTGATCCTCGCAATCGTCGGCCGCGCCGCCGCCCCCGAAAACCGCTCGATGGCGCTCGGGATCGGCACGGCGGCGGGGTCGGCGGGCCAGGTTTTCGGAGCGCCCATGGCCGAGTTCCTGATGCAGTATTATTCCTGGCAATGGGTCTTCGTGATCTTTGCCGGCGTGGTGCTGCTGTCGCTGTTCGCGCTGCCCTTCATCCGGTCTGAACATGTCGCCTCAAAGGCCGAGCTGGAAGAAAGCCTCGGCGAGGTTCTGCGCCGCGCCTTCAAAGACCCATCCTACACGCTGATTTTCCTTGGCTTCTTTTCCTGCGGCTATCAGCTGGCCTTTATCACCGCGCATTTTCCGGCCTTTGTCACCGATTTCTGCGGCGCGATTGATCCCGGTGGATTTCTTGCGATGATCGGGATCACGACAACCTCTGCGCTCGGAGCGGTCTCGATTGCGGTGATCGGGTTCTTCAATATCGCCGGCACCATTTTTGCGGGCTGGCTGGGCAAGCGCTATACGAAAAAATACCTCCTTTGCGGCATCTATGTGCTGCGCACCATAGCAGCCGCGGTGTTTTTCCTGCTGCCGATCACCCCGGCCTCGGTCCTGATCTTCTCGGCGGTGATGGGCTCGCTCTGGCTGGCCACGGTGCCGCTGACCTCGGGACTGGTCGCGCATCTTTGGGGGCTTCGCTATATGGGAACACTTTACGGTTTTGTGTTCCTGTCGCATCAGATCGGCGGCTTCCTCGGCGTCTGGCTCGGGGCAAGATGTATGACCTTCATGGCGACTATACCCTGGTCTGGTGGATCGGTGTGGGCGTGGGTGCGTTTTCCGCCCTGGTGCATCTGCCAATCCGTGAACGGCAACCGCTGGCGCAACCGGCCTGAGCGGTACCTGTTGAACCCGGGCAGAGGGGGCTCTGCCCCCTCGCGGCTGCGCCGCCCTCCCCCGGGATATTTAGAGACAGATGAAATCAGCAAAGGCTTTTCATCTGTCCTTAAATATCCCCGCCGGAGGCTTCCCCGGTCGGAACACAGGCGCTGACAATGCCATGAGATATGCCCCCGTCGCCAAACGCGCTTTACCACCTTGCCGCGATCAGATAAGGGGCCTCGTTCCCGGATGATCCGGGACGGGCTTACCCTGCGCGACTTGCAGGGTCAGGGTAACAGGAGAACCCCGATGGGCTATAAGGTCGTCGTCGTGGGAGCCACGGGCAACGTGGGCCGCGAAATGCTGAACATCCTCGCTGAACGCGAGTTCCCGGTGGACGAGATTGCCGTTCTGGCATCGAGAAAGTCGCTGGGCACTGAAGTCAGCTTTGGCGACAAGACCCTGAAGACCAAGGATCTCGACACTTTCGATTTCACCGGCTGGGACATGGCGCTGTTTGCCGTTGGCTCGGATGCGACGAAAATCTACGCGCCGAAAGCGGCTGCCGCCGGCTGCGTGGTGATCGATAACTCTTCGCTCTACCGCTATGACCCCGACGTGCCACTGATCGTGCCGGAAGTGAATGCCGATGCGATCATGGGCTATACGAAGAAGAACATCATCGCGAACCCGAACTGCTCGACCGCGCAGATGGTTGTGGCGCTGAAACCGCTGCATGACCGCGCGAAGATCAAACGGGTGATCGTCTCGACCTATCAGTCCGTGTCGGGCGCCGGCAAAGAAGGCATGGACGAGCTCTGGGAGCAGACCAAAGCGGTCTATAACCCGGTCCATGAAGTGCCGCCGAAGAAATTCACCAAGCAGATCGCCTTCAACGTGATCCCGCATATCGACGTCTTCCTCGACGACGGTTCCACCAAAGAAGAGTGGAAAATGGTCGCCGAGACCAAGAAGATCCTCGATCCGAAGATCAGACTGAACGCAACCTGCGTGCGGGTGCCGGTGTTTGTCGGCCATTCCGAAGCGATCAATATCGAGTTTGAAGAACCGCTGGACTGGCAGGAAGCCCAGGATATCCTGCGCGAGGCACCCGGCATCATGCTGATCGATAAGCGCGAGCCGGGTGGCTATATCACCCCGATCGAATCGGTGGGGGAATACGCCACCTATGTCAGCCGCGTCCGTCAGGATCCGACTGTCGATAATGGCATCGCGCTGTGGTGTGTTTCGGATAACCTTCGCAAGGGGGCCGCACTGAACGCAGTGCAGATCGCCGAGCTTTTGGGCAACCGGGTGCTGAAAAAGGGCTGATCCCTTACGTGACGAAAGACAGAAACAGCGCGGCAGATTTCTCTGTCGCGCTGTTTTCATTGAGGCCCAGTCCGGATCAGCAGATCCGGTGCCGGGTCCGGGCTCCACGCCACGCCCCCTGTCATGCCCGCCCTGTCACGCACGGGTGCCCGAAACTTCTTCCGGCCTTTTACAGACGCTCTCGGAATCTTCCCTGCCTCGCAGAGCCCTGGGCGCGCCGACGGTGGAGCTGACCCGCATCAGTGCGGCCATGGCAAAAAAGCCCCTGGCGGCGAAGCTCGTCTCCATGAAACAGATCCCGCCCGCCATCATCGCGGCGGCCAATATGAAACTGACGAGCTGAACACATTGAAAGCTTTCGAGCTGCGGATCGGCAGGTTGGTCATCTGAATGGCGCTCTGCTGGGTTTCCGGGGGAATGGGGTCAGTTCTGGCGGGATCTCAGACGGGCGAGCACTGCCGCCGCGTCGGTTTCCAGCGCCGGGCCGCAGCCGGCGGCAGCCATGCGGGCGCTGATGGCCTCGGCGCTCTGGCAGCTGGTCAGCGCGGAAAGAGAGGTCTCGCTGACCTCGATGATCTGCTGGCGCTCCTGCAGCCGGGCCAACGTCGCCTCGGCCTCGGTGATGGCAACGGTCACGCCAGTCGTCATCTCCCCCCGCAGCCTCTGGTCTTCAGCCGCTGTCGCGATTTGACTGCCGCAGTCCAGCTCACGCATCCGCTGTTCGGCCTCGGCGAGGTGGCGACGCAGGGCAGCAATCTCGCGCTGATTTGTGTCGAGCGCCGCCCGCATCGCCTTGCGGTCACTCTCCAGCCGGGCAATCGCGGCGGCGCCCTCGCCCGCGAGGTCATCGCGGTCGATCGCCAGCGCGCCGAGGCAGCGGGTCTCCAGATCGTCAATCCGCGCGTCGATCCGCATCAGCATCTGCTTTTCGCGGGCAGACCGGGCCGTCACCAGTGCCAGCGCGCGCTGCGCGGATTGCACAGCCACCGCGCAGTCGCTGATTTGCTGGCGCAGGTCCGCAAGCGCCCTCGCATCGCTGATATCCCGGGTCAGATCAAAGCTGCGGCTGCGGCTCATGCGTATCAGGGTCTTGAACATCTCCGCCTCCATGGTATGAACACCGTTCAAATCCCCATGAACCACAGCTGTGAACGACGTTCAAGAATAAAATGAACACCGTTCAAGGATCGGATCGGAGCGCGACATGGCAGGCAATCGCGAGGCACGCAAGGAAGACCTGCGCGAGCGGCTGATCGCGGTGACCGCGAGCCAGATCGCGACGCGCGGCCTTGCGCATCTGAAGGCGCGCGAGATCACCGCCGAGGCCGGTTGCGCGCTCGGGGCGCTGTACACAGCCTTTGGCGATCTTGATGAGCTGGTGATGCGGGTCAATACAAGGACGCTCGCAGAGTTGCGCGCCGCGCTGGACCCTGTCGGTGCCGATGCGCCGCCGGTGGAACGGCTCCAGGCGCAGACGCGGGCCTATATCGCCTTTGCCTCGGACCGCCAGAAAGAATGGGCGGCCCTGTTTGAATTCCAGCTTGCACCAGAAAAGCCCCTGCCTGACTGGATGCGAATGGAGCAGGAGGCGCTGATGGCCCTGATCGCGGTGCCGCTGTCGCAGGTCTTCCCTGCGCTTGGCGAGGAGGCGCTGATGATCCGGGTGCGGACCTTTTTCGGCGCGGTCCAGGGGGCGGTGCAACTTGCCTTGCAGGACAGGTTCATCGCCGTGCCGCGCGCACAGCTTGATGCCGAGATGTCGGATCTTGTTCTGGCGCTGTGCCGGGGCTTTCCGGCCTGAGCCCGGTCGGGTCCTCTAGCCCCGGGGATCACGCCCGCACCCCGGGACAACTTGTAACGCAGCCCGGCCCCCGATCCCTGGGCCGGGTTTTCCATTCTTGCCGATGCCCGCCCCGCAGCGCTAGCCTGGTGCAGTCATCCCTTACCGGAGCCGTTCCATGCGTGCCCTTCTTGCGGCCCTTCTGGCCACCACCGCCTTCCCCGCACTTGCCGACACGATCACCGCCGGCAGCCAGATTACCTCGGTCACCGTCTACCCTCAGGGCGCTAAAATCACCCGCGAGGTGACCTTCGACAGCCCCTCTGCCGGGACGCATGAGCTGTTGATCACCGATCTGCCGGCCGATACCGCACCGGGCCTGATGCAACTGGCGGCGGCAGAGGGCATCTCGACCGGCGCCTTCTCGCTGCGGAGCGACCGGCTTCCGCCCCGGGGGGAAGTGCTGACCCCCGATCAGCAGGCTGCGAAAGCCACTGTTGAGGCGGCGGAGGCCGGGTTGCGCGCGGCAACCACAGCGGTCGAAGCAGGCAATGCCCGGATCCAGGCCGCCAATGCTAGGGCAGGCTATCTCGCCTCGATCAGCGGCCAGCCACCTGAAGGCGCTACCGCAGAAACGCTGCGTGATTTTGCGAAAGTGATCGGTGAGGAAACCCTCGCCGCCGCCGGGGAAGCCAGCGCTGCCCGCGCCGATCTCTGGCCGGCGCAAAAAGCTCTGGAAGAGGCGCAAAAGGCGCTGGCTGACGCCGAGGCCAGCTTCGCCGCCCTGCCGTCCGCTGCACAGGATTACGCGGTGCTTTCAGTCAGTTTTGAAAGCACAGAGGCCGGGTCCAAAACCATCACCCTCACCCATTATGTCGATGCGGCCAGCTGGCGGCCCTTCTACGACCTGCGCCTGACGCGCAAGGATGGCGCGGGCCTCACCATCGACCGCTCGGTCCTTGTGAGCCAGGAGACCGGCGAGGACTGGAGCGGGGTCGACCTGACATTGTCTTCGTCGCGCCCCTCCGAACAATCTGCGCCTTCGACGCTCTGGCCCTGGCAGCGCTGGATCGAAAAGGAACAGCCCCCCGCCGCAGAAATGGCGCGCAGTATGGGCGCGGGTCAGATGGATATGGCCCCCGCCCCCGCAGCTGTGGCCGCCGAACCGGCAATCCTGCGCGCCAATGCCGCGATGGAAGGCGATAGCGTGGTCTATCATTACCCGCGCAAGGTCGATATCGCCGATGGGGTCGAAGATCTGCGCCTCTCGCTCGATCAGTTGCAGGCAGAGCCCGGGATCTTCGCTCTTGCCGTACCCGCCCGCGACCAAAGCGCCTTTGTCATGGCAAAATTCACCAACAGTTCCGGCGAGCCCCTGCTGCCAGGGGAGGCATTGCTTTACCGCGAAGGGGTACTGGTCGGCACCACCAGCCTTGGCCTGATCCCCGCCGGCAAAGAAACCGAAATCGCTTTCGGCGCGCTGGACAGCATCACGCTGAGCCGCGACATGCCGCAGCGCGACAGCGGTCAGACCGGCGTGTTCTCGACCTCGAACCAGCTGAGTGAGACCGCGATCCTCCGGATCGAAAACCTCGGATCCGAGAGCTGGCCGGTGAAGGTGATCGACCAGGTGCCCTATTCGGAACAGCAGGATCTGAGCGTAAAGACCACGATCTCGCCACAACCGACGGTGACGGATGTCGAGGGTCAGCGCGGCATCATGGCCTGGGAATTCGATCTGGAGGCCGGCACAAAACAAGAGATCTCGCTCGGCTATACGATGAGCTGGCCCGACGGGATGGTGCTGCGCTGATCAGCGCAAAACCCCCGCAGACATATGCCGCTTGCCCGCGAAACCGGGCAGGCGGCTGACCTCGAACCCGGCCCCTGCAAGGGCGCGGCGCACATGGCCGGCCGCGGTATAAGTGGCGAAAGTGCCGCCCTTTGCCGTGTGATGCGCAACCTCGGCCATCAGCGTCTCGCCCCACATTTCCGGGTTTTTCGCCGGAGAGAACCCATCCAGGAACCAGGCATCGGCCCGCCCTGTCCAGGCCGGCAACGTATCCCGTACATCGCCATGCACGATCTCAACTGCGATCCCCGGCAGTCGAAAACGGGCTTCGCCCGCGCTCATCGCGGCCAGAAGCGGCGCGGCAATGGCTGCGGCTTCGGGGAAATGCCGCAGCGCGCGGGCCATATCCTCCACCGCCATCGGAAAAGCCTCGAATGTGGTATAATGCAAAAGGCCCGTGCCCTCAGGGTCCTGCCGGCGCCAGGCCAGCGCGAGGGTCAGGAGGTTCAGCCCGGTGCCGAAGCCCAGTTCGGCGATGCGGAATCCGTCTTGCAGCCGCGCCGGCAGATCATTGCCGCCAAGGAAGACATGGCGCGTCTCCTCCAGCCCGCCCTTCAGACTGAAATAGGGATCGTCAAACCTGGTGGCGACGGGTATCGCATCCTCTAGCCAGCTGAGACTGGCGGTTCCGGGCATGACGGCTTTGGGCAGGTCAGTTTCGGGAAAGTCGGTTTCGGGAATCTCGGGCATGGCTCACCTGACGGGTTGATGCCCCATGCGACAGCGGAGGCGGGATGGCAAGCGTCGATGTGACGGTCTGCGGCGCAGGGATCTTCGGGCTGAGCACAGCCTGGGCGCTGGCAAAGCGTGGCGCAAGGGTGCGGGTGATCGAGACGCGCGCCATCGGTGCCGGCGCCTCGGGCGGCCTGGTCGGCGCCCTGGCACCACATGCGCCTGAGGCCTGGAATGAGATGAAGGCGCTGCAGTTTCGCAGCCTGATCATGGCCGGGGCCTGGTGGGACGAGGTCCATCACACCACTGGGACCGATCCGCTTTATCTGCGGGCGGGCCGGTTGCAGGCAGTGGCCGACAGAGCCGCGCTGGAGCTGGCACGCGCCCGGGAGGCAGCCGCGCGCGACCTCTGGCAAGGTGCTGCCGAATGGCGGGTGATCCCGGCCACGGGCGCCCCCTGGGAGCCTGCCTCCCCAAGCGGCTGGCTGATCTCGGATACGCTGACGGCCCGGATTTCTCCTCGCCGGGCGCTCGCTTCGCTCGCGCATGCGCTGCGCGCCAGGGGGGTGGTGATCAGGCAGGAAGCGGCAGACGACCGGGGTCGCGTGGTTCATGCGACCGGATATGAGGGGCTCGCGGACCTCTCGGCTCATTTCGGCCGTAAGCTGGGCGCAGGCGTGAAGGGCCAGGCGGTGCTCTTGCGCCATGATGCGCGGGAGGCGCCACAGATCTATGCGCCGGGGCTCCATATCGTTGCACATGGTGACGGTACAGTGGCGGTCGGATCAACCAGCGAAAGCGCCTGGCTGACAGCCGGGCCCGATGCCCAGGCCGAGACACTGATCGCGCGCGCATGCGAAGTGCTGCCTGTGCTGCAGGGGGCCGAGGTTCTGGAACGTTGGGCCGGCATCCGCCCCCGCGCGAAAAGCCGTTCGCCTGTGATCGGGGCCTGGCCCGGCCGGCCGGGGCATTTCATCGCAAATGGCGGGTTCAAGACCGGCTTTGGCATGGCGCCGGTCTGCGCAGAGCTGCTCGCCGACCTTATAGCCGAAGGGCGCGACTTGATTCCGGCGGCATTTCTTCCGGATACCTTGCTATAGGGGGCACTGCCCCCTCGCCGCTTTGCGGCTCACCCCCGGGATATTTAAGGACAGATGAAATCAGCTAAGGGTTTTCATCTGTCCTTAAATATCCCCGCCGGAGGCAAAGACCGGCCCTGGGGCCGGTCTTACGTCGCGATCAGCCAATCGAGAAATCGTAGCCAGAAATCGCTTTCGGCTCGAGGAACTCTTCAAGCCCCCAGATGCCGCCTTCACGGGCACGGCCCGATTGCTTCACACCACCAAAGAAGACACCCGCCCCACGCGATTTGCCGTTCATCTCGACCATGCCGGACACAAGCGCGCGACCGAGCCGGTTGGCCCGGGCCTGGTCTTCGGTCTGGACGTAATTGGTCAGCCCATATGGCGTGTCATTGGCGATGGCGACCGCCTCTTCCTCGCTGTCAAAGGGAATGATCGCCAGGACCGGCCCGAAGATCTCTTCGCGCTCAATGGTCATGCCGGGCTTCACATCGGCAAAGACCGTTGGCTTGACATAAAAGCCGCGATTGAAGCCCTCTGGCAGGTCGGGCCCGCCTGCAACAAGGCGGGCGCCCTCTTCGATGCCTTTGCGGATATAGGCCTGGATCTGATCCCATTGCCGCTTGTTCACCACCGGGCCGATATGAGGCCCCGCCTGATCCGCCGGGCCAACCGCAATCGCATTGGCCAGATCTGCCGCCTCGGCCACGACCCTGTCATAGACCGGGCGCTCGACCAGCAGACGCGAGGGCGCGTTGCAGCTTTGTCCGGTGTTCTCCATCATCCGCGCCACAGACCAGCGCACCGCATCCGGGCGCGCATCGGCAAACAGCAGGTTCGCCCCCTTTCCGCCCAGTTCCAGCGTGACACGTTTCAGCGTCTCGGCCGCCGTTTTCGAGATTGCCCGACCGGCGCGGGTCGAGCCGGTAAACGAGATCATCTCGACATCCGGATGTGAGGACAGCTGCGATCCGACCCCGGCGCCGTCCCCGTTCACAAGGTTGAACACACCGGCAGGGATCCCCGCCGCATGGCAGAATTCGGCAAACATCATCGCATCCAGCGGCGCCTCTTCCGAGGGTTTCAGCACGCAGGTGCAGCCCGCCAGCATCGCCGGAATGGCCTTCAGCGCGATCTGGTTGACCGGCCAGTTCCAGGGCGTGATCAGCCCGACGACGCCGATCGGCTCCAGCGCAATGGCCGCGCCCGGCGCGTGATCGCCCAGCGGGCGGATCCATTCAATATGCTCGAAAGCGCGCAGGAAATTGGTGGTATGCCAGGGCAGGCAGGGCGCCTGTTCTTCCAGCGCGAAATCAATCGGCGCCCCCATTTCCATCGCGATCACTTCGGCGAATTCCTGCTTTCTCGCCTCATACTGGTCGAGAATGGCCGCCACCAGCCGCGCCCGCTCGGCCGGGGGCGTTGCGCGCCAGGCCGGCAAGGCCGCCTTGGCCGCAGCAACCGCACGGTCTGTGTCGCTCTGATCTCCCAGAGAAATCACCGCGCAGGGCTCTTCATTCGACGGGTTGATCACCTGGTAGTCGCGGGGTTTTGCAGGGGCGACCCATGCGCCGTTGATGTAGAAGTCGCGTTTGGTGAGCATATCCGGCCTCGGTTCTGGGAGTGGCGGTTTCGGACAGATCATGAGGACAGGCCCGAAAGCATTTGATCAAAATTAGCGCTTTCCCGGGCCAGGACGCAAGCCTGCTCTCCCCCATCCCGCCATTCCCGGGAAGACTGCTGCTGGCGAAACCTGCAAGACACCAAAATCTTTCCGCTGCCTGCGGCCTGGTCAGGAAAGCTGTTCTAATTTGCCGCGACAACATCGTGGGGGATGAAATATTCTCCCACAAAGCGTAAATCTGGCGCAGGAAATTCCCGAGGAGTGCTTCCATGTCCGTCCGCATAAACGATATCGCCCCCGATTTCACCGCCGACACCACCGCCGGCACCATCAGCTTCCACGACTGGCTCGGGGACAGCTACGGCATCATCTTCAGCCATCCGCGCGATTTCACCCCGGTTTGCACCACCGAATTCGCCGCCGTTGCCCGCCTGATTCCGGAATGGAAAAAGCGCGGCATCAAGGTGATCGGCCTTTCGGTCGATGGCAAAGCCGATCATGAGAAATGGAAGCGCGATATCGAGGCCTTCGGCGGCGCGCCGGCCGATTTCCCGATCATCGACGATACCAGCCTTGCCGTGTCGAAAGCCTATGACCTGCTGCCGGCGGATTACTACATCCCGACCGACGGCCGCACCCCGGCCCATACCGCGACCGTGCGCGCGGTCTATTTCATCGGGCCGGATAAAAAGGTCCGTTTCACGATCTATTACCCGATGTCGGTCGGCCGCAACTTCGCCGAGATCCTGCGCGCGGTCGATGCGGTTCTGCTCACTGATGGCAAGCCGCTCGCGACCCCGGCCGACTGGATCCCCGGCCAGGACGTGATCGTGGCACTCAGCCTGAACAACGACCAGGCTGCCGAGAAATATGGCGAGCTCGATATCAAACTGCCTTACCTGCGTTTCGCGAAACAGCCGGGCTGAGGCGCCTCAGCTTCCAAAAGCGACAGGCATAAATAACAAAGGGGAGGCACGCTGCCTCCCCTTTTCAATTTGATTTACCGGTTGAACAATGCGGGATCAACGATCCCGGAACGGTCTCAGTTCGGATAGATAAAGCCGTTGACCGGATAGGAAGACAATCCCATCTCGCCCGCAACGCGCTCGACCTTGACGTCGCTCCAGTCGTTTTTCCGAGAGATATCAACAACTTTCATATCCATCTGGACCTTGTTTTTGACCCAGTTGGCATGGTTGATGCGGATCTCGCGTTCGGAAATCACTTCCGAGACCACAGCGATATGGCCGCGCGACATTTTCCGCGTTGCCGAAAAAGCCATCACAGCGCCCGGGCGGGGCTGGTTGCCGCGCGCATATTGGCCGGCGGCTGCATTCCACCAGGTTTTCGCATCGCCGCGCAGGTCGACACCGCTCGCGGTGCGGGCAAAGGGAACGCACCAGACGCGCTGACCCTTCGACTGCTTCTGCTTTGCCTCCAGCAGCGCCATCGCCTGACGCCCCGAATCAACGCTGCCGAAAATCGAGCTGTCCGGTCCTTCCGGCGCAATATCGCGGCCCATACAGGCACTCAGCGTCAGAGCGGCACAAAGCACGGCCAAGCTCCGGAGAAGCGGTTTTGCAGCGGTGAAAATCATGTGGTCCCGTTCCGGCGTCGTCTTGTTGATCTGCTCATGGCCCGGTCTGTGCAGGGCTGTTGCAGGACAAAGCCGGGGAACCAGATTTGAATCAAGTTTTTGTTTCGACATATTTCGGCGATTGGCGGATCTTTGCCAGGCGCCGCAATGCGGCAAGCAGAAAGTGGCGCCAATTCAGCCAGTTCCGGCCCGAAAAACCCTGAAATATGTCCGTAAGCGCCTTTCCGACCAGGCATTTCACCGATCAGGTCCTTTTTCTGCCGATCACGAAAAGCCTGCAATCTGCCTGTTTCTGCATCGCAGCATCGCCCATACTGACCGTCGCCCATGAAAAAGGGGGGCATCAGCCCCCCCGATTCCCCCGCCCGTTTCCCCCGCCCTGTCAGCTGCCGTCAGCGGAATCGCAGGTTGTCGCGGTTCAGATCAGAGATGGTCTTCGCCCCCATCAGGCGCATATCGCGGGTCAGCTCGGCCTTCATCTGGCCAAGGGCGCGTTCGATCCCCGCCTGCCCCGCCGCCGCCAGTGCGAAGAGGTAGAATCGCCCGAGCCCCACCGCCTTTGCCCCAAGGCTCAGCGCCTTCAGCACATGCGTTCCGCGCTGGATGCCGCCATCGATCATCACATCGAGCCGGTCGCCCACCGCCTGCACCACCTCATCCAGCTGATCAAAGCCGGTGCGCGAGCCGTCAAGCTGCCGCCCGCCATGGTTCGACAAAACGATCCCGGAACAGCCGGTATCTGCAGCGCGGCGGGCGTCATCAGAACTCATCACGCCCTTCAGACAGAACTCTCCGCCCCATTCGGCGCGCAGCTCTTCGACATCATCCCAGGTCATCGACGGGTCGAGCATCTCGGTGAAATAGCGCCCGATGGTCAGGCTGTCGCCCTTCATATCGATATGGGCATCCAGCTGCGGCAGGCTGAATTTCTCATGGGTGACATAGTTGATCCCCCAGGCCGGTTTGATCGCGAACTGGAACATACCGCCCAGCGTCAGCCGGAAGGGGATCGAAAATCCGGTGCGCAGATCGCGCTCGCGATTGCCGCCGGTGATGCTGTCCACCGTCAGCATCATAACATTGATGCCGGCCTCTTTCGCCGATTGCATCATGGCGCGGTTCAGGCCCCGGTCCTTGTGGAAATAGAACTGGTAGACCTGCGGGCTGCGATGCTTTTCGCGCAGTTCCTGCAGGGAAACGGTGCCCAGAGACGAGCAGCCGAACATGGTGCCATAGGCCTCGGCCGCGGCACCGGTCGCGCGTTCGCCCCGGTGGTGAAACAGCCGCTGCAGCGCGGTCGGCGACAGATAGACCGGCAGGTCCAGCTTTTGCCCCATCACCGTGGTTGAAAGGTCAATCTCCTCGACCCCGCGCAGGACATTCGGCACCAGATCGACGCTTTCAAAGGCTGCCGTATTGCGGCGCAGCGTCACCTCATCATCGGCCGCGCCGTCAATATAATTGAAAATCGGCCCCGGCAGGCGACGCTTCGCCAGACGGCGGAAGTCGTGAAAATTGTGGCAATCGCTCAGACGCATAAGACGGGTTCCGGTTCAGACGGTTGTGCGGAAATGGCGCTCCCGCCCATAAAGCGAGACGAGGAGCAGGATGATCGCGCCGAACGCAGCCTGTACCGAGGCAGGCGAAAAGTTCAAGCCGATCAGAAGGGTGTTGATTTCGGTCAGAACCAGCACGCCGGCCAGGGTGCCGATGTAACTGCCGCGCCCGCCCACCAGGGCTGCCCCTCCGACCACGACCGCCGCGATGGTCTGGAACAGATAGGGCTGGCCAACGTCACCGTAAGCGGACCCGGTAAAGCCCAGAAGCAGGATCCCCGCCAGCGCCGCGAAAAACGCCGATGCGGCAAAAGTCGAGGTCCAGACCCAGAGCGGATTGATCAGCGCATAGGGCGCTGCGCCGGGATTCGCGCCAAGCGCATAGAGACGGCGGCCCCAGGGCGTCCGCTCCAGCACCAGCACGATCACGATGGTCATCACCAAAAGCGCCGGGATCAGCGCCGGCACCGGCAACGGTCCAAAGGATCCCCTGATCGACACGAAAGACGACACCGATTTCGGGGCCGATCCCGTGGGAAACCCCTTCGTCCAGATCAGCACGAGGCCCTGGACGATCATGCCGATCCCCAGCGTCACGATCAGCGGATGGATGTTCAGCCCGCGTGACAGCGCCCCGTTCAGCGCACCGATCAGGATCGCGAGACCAAAGACAACGAGGCAAACCAGCCCGAAATGCCAGCCCTGGCCATAAAGCTGTGCCGCCGTCACATTGGCAAAGCCGATGATGAAGGGGATCGAGAGGTCGATGCCACCAAGGATCACCACCAGCGTCTGCCCGACCGACGCCACCGCGAGCAGCGCGGCGATGACCAGCAGCGCCCGGATCGCAAAGGGCGCTGAATAGCCCGGGATCAACACGGTCCCGATCAGATGCAGCAGCGCCGCGACCAGAAAGGCACCGATGATCCGCGCCTTCATTCCTGTGAGATACCGGCTCATGCATGGCTCCTTTTCGTGCCGCGATCCTGGAGCGCGATCAGCACGACCGCCGTGACAAGGATCGCGCCATAAGCGACCTGCAACACATAGGTCGAGACATTGAACGCGGTGAGCAGGCTTTGCAGCAGGAAGATGTCAAAGGCGCCAATGGCCGCGCCCAGAAGGCCGCCCTTGCCGCCCGCGAGGCTGACGCCGCCAAGCGCCACGGCGGCAATCGCGATCAGCGTATAATTCGCGCCCACTTTCGGGTCGGCCGATCCGATCAGCGCGGTCAGCATCATCCCCGCCGCTGCCGCAAGCATTCCGGTGATCACATAAGCCAGAAAGCGGACCAGCGAGACCGGCACCCCGGCGGTATAGGCCGCGCGGTCATCCGAGCCTACAGCCATCAGCTGGTCATGGAATGGCATACGGCTCAGCCCCCACCACAAAAGCCCGATCACGCCGAGGGGCAGGAAACTCCAGCCCCCTGCCATCGCCTTCAGCCAGTCCGGCGCAGGGCCGACGGGCGCGGGCAGAATGGTCAGCGTCAGCCCACCAAGGATCAGATAGGTTCCGAGTGTCGCCACAATGGGCTGTACCCGCACGATCACCGCCATGAACCCGTTGAACGCGCCGATCAGTGCCCCGATCAGAAGCGCCGCCGGCCAGAGGATCAGGGGTGAACTCAGCCCGTGATCAAGATAGAGCACCTTGATCACCACCGCCGAGACCAGCGCCATCACCGGGCCGACAGAGATGTCGATGCCGCCCCGCCCGGCCAGGATCACCGGGGTCGAGGCCAGAGCCGCGCCGATCAGTGGCGCAGCCATACCCAGAAGCGTGCCCCAGGCCGCCGGATGAAACCGCACCGGGTTCATCACCAGGTTGGCGACCAGCAGCATCACGAGAATGGCAATGGCGAATGTATAGCGTCCCAGAACCCGCATCAGCCTGCCCTCCCGAACATGGCGGCGATCACCTGATCGGTCTGCATCGCCTCTCCTGACAATTCCGCAGCCAGACCGTGGTCACGGAAGACCAGGACGCGGTGACACAAAGCGAGGATCTCTTCGATCTCGGAGGAGAGGATCACCAGCACCATCCCCTCTCCCGCCAGATCGCGGAACAGATCATAAAGCAGATGCCGCGTCGCCACATCGACACCGCGCGTCGGGTCGTTCAGCAACAGGACCTCCGGCTCGCGCGCCAGAGCCCGCGCCAGCAACACCTTTTGCTGATTGCCGCCGGAAAGTGCGGTGATCGGCGCTTCGGGCGATGGCGCCCTGATCTGCAACCGCTCGCGCCAGATCTCATAACGGGCACGGCGCGCAGCGGGTGAGATCAGCGGGCCGCGCCGGTCACGCCCGGCGGTGGCAATCGCAAAATTGTCGAGGATCGAGAGGCCGGGGAAAATCCCCGTCGCGCGGCGGTCACGCGGCACATAGACGATGCGGGCCCGTTCCGCGTCGCGGAAGCTGCCAATCCGTGCGCCATTCAGCGCGACCTCGCCGCCGGTCTTCCCGAGCCCCGTCAGACTGCGCAGAAAGGCATCCTGGCCGTGGCCATCGAGACCCGCGAGGCCAAGGATCTCGCCTGCGCCGATGGTCGCCGAAAAGGCGCGCGCGCCCGGGCGCAGGGTGAGGCCGGTTGCACTCAGATCAGCCATGACGGCCTCCTTCCGGCGCCATCAGGCTCAAAAGCTCTGAGGGCGTCGCATCAGCGCGCGGGCCGGAACGCACGACCTGCCCCGAACGCAACACGGAAATATCATCAGACAGTGCTATGACCTCATCCATCCGATGGGTGATGAACAGAAGCGTCGCGCCCGAAGCGGCGCTGCGCTTCATGAAGGCGAAGACGGAATCGCGGTCGGCAAAATCAAGCGCGGCGGTGATCTCATCAAGGATCAGCACCTTTGGCGTGCGCGCGACGGCACGGGCGAGCACCACCAGCTGCTGCGCCGCCAGCGGCAGCGCGCCCGCCAGCGCCTCGGGGTCGATCTTTGTACAGGCAAAGCGCGACAGCACCCCTGCCGCCCGGGCGGCACGGCCTGAGCGTGGGATATGGCGGCGGAAAAACCCGTCAAGACCCAGAAGGATATTGTCTTTGACCGACCGGTCCGGCGCGATCAGCACCTCCTGGAAAGCGGTGGCGAAACCGGCCTCGCGAAAACCGGCGGGGCTGCGGGCCGTGATCTCGCGCCCCTCCATCCGGATCGTGCCACTGTCGGGCGCCACGATGCCAGAAAGCAGTTTCACAAGCGTCGATTTCCCCGAGCCGTTTTCACCGAGAATCGTGTGGATGGTGCCGGGGCGGAAGGTGATTGTGGCCCCGCGCAGCGCCAGCGTCTCGCCGTAGCGCTTTGTCAGGCCGGAAATCTCCAGCATGGTCCTGTCTTTCTTTTGACCGCGCGCCCGTCATCGGACGCGCGGCTTGATGGCGGGATCAGTTGGCGCAGGCGCCGGGGGTCTTCGCGTAATCCCAGGCCGGGCTCGCGCCGGGATTCGTGAAATAGGCATCAAGCCAGTCTTCCGGCATCGGATCGGTCGGCGGCACCGGGAAAACCGACACCGCGTCGGGTGTCATGCAATCCTGGTACCAGGTCGCCAGATCCGCCTCATGCACCGGCGGCAGCGGGATCATCAGCGTGTTCAGGACCGGCTTTTGCCCATCCATGATCCGCGCGGCGGTACGGTAAAGCGTCTGGGCCGTCCAGCCCGGCAGCACGGCATGGCCCTCGAAGCGGAAGCCCTCGGGATTGGCTTTCCAGTAGCCAAGCGCATCCCCGGTGATCGACGCCGTGATCAGCGGCACCGGGCGACCGGCTTCGGCGAAAGCCTCGGCGATGACGCGGCTTTCCGACCCCGCCGACCAGACGGCGTCAATCGGCGCCGGATTGGTGGCAAGCGTTTGCAGCACAACGGTTTTGGTGACATTCGCCGTCCAGTCCCCATTGACGACGCGGGCGATTTTCAGGTTCGGATGTTCGGCCATGGCGGCATCGGCGCCAGCGCGTTCCTGCGCCACAATCGGGTGGCCGGCGATGCCTTCAACGATCAGCACATTGCCGCCCTCGGGCAGCGCGCGGCCGATCGCATCCATCATCTCATAGCCCCAGCGGGAATAATTGCTGTCGACATTCACCGCCGTAGGCGCGGTGACCGAACCCGCCGCCGTCACAAAGGGGATCCCCGCCGCTGACGCCGCCGCAATCGCCTCATCAAGCCCCGTGGCCGAGCCCGGGATCGAGGTGATCACGCCGCAGCCCTTGTCGATGAAAGCGCGGATCTGGCTGATCTGCTGACCGACATCGCCATTGGAATCCGAGATCTCGAAATCCGAGACCACGCCCTCGGCGATTAGCCCGTCCACAAGGCGCTTCAGCTCATTGGTGACCGATACGCGCCAGGGGTTGCCCTGGTAGCTTTCCGAATGGCACCATTTGTAAGGCTTTGCTTTCGGAGTGAAATCCGCGAGCGGCGCGGTGCCGATAGCCTGGGGGGCGCCCTCATATTGCGACTTCAGCCCCTCGGGCAAAGCCGCGATCACCTCTTCCACCGATTGCGCGAATACCGGCATCGCGAATGCCGTCAGTGCCGTCGCAGCGCAGAGCCGCGCCATTCTCTTCGTCATCGGGTTCCTCCTCCCTGAATTACGCCGGCCGGATTGTGTGTTCCGGCGCAGCGGTGATCTCTCCCCGTCAGAAACTCTCCCGGAACAACCGGTTGATATCTGCGATCACAGGGCCGGCGCTCTCGCGCGCGGCCAGCCCTTCGGTGATGCGGGTCGATGCGGCGTGCTGGAAGGCCATATAGCCGTCATGGCGCGGCCGGACCCAGGCGCCTTCCAGCGTGGCCCGGGTCGCGCGATAGAAATCCGAACTGGCGGCATTGACCGATTCGTCCTGCCAGGCCCCGGCATGACCGGGCTGACCGCCAGAGGCCGCGAAAGCCCCCCTTTGAACCGCATCCGAGGCGATCCAGAACGCGAAATCCACCGCCGCATCCCGCGCCCCGGAAAAGGCCGAGACCGCGATCCCGGTGCCACCAAGCGCAGATCCGACCGGGCCATTTGCGCCCGCCACCGGCATATCGGCAAAGCGGATCAGCCGGGGGCGAAAACCGGGAATGGCATAATTGACATAGCCATAGATCAGCGGCGCCACCGCAATCCGGCTTTCAGGCCGCGCCATTTCCTCGAAAACCGCAATCGGGTCCTGGCCCGAACAGGCCGGGTCGACCAGATCCGCGATCTCGCGCAGCATCTCCCAGACCCCGGCACCGGTTGCGGGGTCGATGATCTCTTCCCCTGTCACCTGGCAGGGCGTGCCGATATTGCCTGCAAGCGTGTAAAGCGACATCAGCGAATGCGGCGGGCGCAGCGACAGTGCCACGCGGCCCTCTTTCGCCAGCGCCACCACTTCGGCCCAGCTGGCGGGCGGCGCGTCGATCAGATCCGGGCGAAAGGCCAGCACCTGGGTCGCGGCATCAATCGGAAAGGCCCATTGCCGGCCCTGCCAGGTATAGCTTGGAAAGCTCGCGCCCACGGACCCGGCCGCCAGCGCGGCAAGATCGGCCTCGCGGCCCGGCAGGTCCAGCGGGGTCAGGCAGTTCTCGCGGGTGATCTGGCCGACATGCGGGTGGTCGATCACGATCAGATCATAGGCGCGGGCAAGGTCTTCGACCGGATAGCTTTCGAAATCCTGGAGCGAGCGCTTTTCCCAGGTGATTTCGACGCCGCGCTCTGCCGCCCAGATGGCCGAGCAGGCGACCATCGGATCAAAGCCGCGCGGATGGCTCCAGGTCATGCCTTTAAGCTTTATCACAGGCCGAACTCCTTACGGATGGCGGCGGAATGGGCGCCGATCAGCGGCGCCGCACCGGGTTTGGCGGGGCGGTGCCCGTTCAGCCGCATCGGCAGGCGGGTCGTCTCGATGGACACGCCATCTTCGCGGGTCACGGTATGGAGCATGTCGAGAACGCGCATCCCCTCGGAGGCCAGGAGTTCCGGCCAGTCGAGCACTTTGGCGCACCAGATATCCGCCGGCTCCAGCACCGAAAGCCAGTGGTCGACGCTTTCGGTCGCGACCTTGTCGGCGATCAGCTGCTTGATCGTATCGCGCTGCGAGAAGGCCAGTTTCGGGTCATCGCGGTAAGGCGCGAGGCTTTCGATCCCCATCAGGTCAGCCAGCCGCGCGATCGGCGTCATCGCAATCGCCAACCAGCCATCCTTTGCCTCATAAACCCCGTAAGGCGCCGAGAGATAGGCATGGGCCGAGCGGTATTCCGACCGTTTCGGCACCCGGCGACCGTCATTCAGATGGGTCGTCAGCACCTCGAACTGAAAGTCGATCAGCGCCTCCATCAGCGAGGTCTGGACATGCATCCCCTTGCCAGTGATGCCCTTCCTGACAAGCCCCGCAAGAATGCCCTGGCAGCAGGCCGCACCGGCCAGCATATCGGCCACCGCAAGGCCAAAGGGCACCGGCCCCTGCCCCTCATCGCCATTGAGCCACATCAGCCCCGAGCGCGCCTGCGCCAGCAGATCCTGCCCCGGCCGCATCACCCAGGGCCCCTCATCGCCATAGCCCGAGATCGAGGCATAGACGAGCGCCGGATTGATCGCGCGCACCGCGCCATAATCGAGGCCAAGGCGCTCGATCACGCCGGGGCGGAAATTCTGGATCAGCACATCTGCCCGCGTGATCAGCTTTTTCAGCGCCGCCAGATCGGCAGGGTCTTTCATATTGATCGCAAGGCTTTCCTTGCCGCGATTGATCGCGTGGAAAATAGTGGAATCGCCGCCGATCTCGGTATCCGACAGATAGAGACGGCGCGACAGATCACCGCCATCGGGGCGCTCGATCTTGATCACCCGCGCGCCCAGATCCGCCAGCCTGAGCGAGCAATAGGGGCCAGAGAGGAACTGGCTCATATCCAGCACGACAAGCCCCTCAAGAGGCAGCGTCACGGTCTCGGTCGTCATGGATTCTCCCCCCCCCTGCCGCGCCCCTCCCAAAGGCGTTTGGCATTTCGTATGTAAAGGATAATTTCATTTATGGAAGATTGCCGCAAGCCTGAAAACGCCCGCCCCCCCAAACGCACCCCGCAAGCCTCTGCAACAGGTTCCGGAAATGACTGCGAAAAATGCAGGCGAATGCCCTTCCTGACCGTCCTTTGAAACCGTCCCATTAACAGCAACAGGAAAGCCCTAGGGCTGGAATCATGGCCTGGATGGCGCTGCGTCTGGCGGGCAGCCACGACGATGCGCGGGCCTTGCATGGTATTGCGCCATCATGACGACTGCGAAGTGACTGGCACCGCCGGTTCGGGATCTTCTGTAGCAAGACGGTCAGTCACATCCTGGGCGGGGCTGCGGACTGATTGTGAGGCCGGGGGACCTGACTGCACCGCTCCGGCGTCACTTTGCTCTATGAGGGCTAAGGCGGGGCGTAAGAAATTAACCACCGCCCCCGGGGCCGATGCTGCAGGCCATCAGAGCCGTCCGTCCTTATGTTTTTGCCCGGTCAGATGGGATAGCGGTCAGTCCGCCGCCTCGCCCGGGCTGGAAATCTCGCGACAGGTTTCCACCAGGATCCGCAAAACGCGGTCGCGATCAGGCGCATTCGGGTTTTCCAGCCGCCGCACAAAGGGACAGGTCAGCACCGCCTGCACCGCACCATTGGCGCCGAGGATTGGCACAGAAAGGTTGGCCACGGCCGGGGTCTGCTGGCTTTCCATCGACTCATAGCCCTGACGGCGCACATCTTTGAGCCGCTCTTCCAGCCCGGGCGGCGCAACCTCATAGGGCATCGGCTCGTGCTCCTCATACATCAGCGCCTTTTCCTCGGGCGAGGCGAAGGCAAGGAACACATGCCCCGAGCCGGAATTCACCAGCCCGATCTGCGCGCCGACCCGGATGGTGACACCCCAATAGCCCGGCGCCTCGACCTGAGCGATGATCACCAGATCGCCACGGTCATATTTCACCAGATGACAGGCCTGCTCTGCCACATTGGTAAAACGCCGCATCGCCGGCATGGCCTGGGCAATCAGCCGACGGATCTGCGGGCGCTGATGGGCGATCAGGAAAAGCTTCATCGTCAGCTGATAACTGTCGCCATGGCGCGAGACATAGCCCCTGCGCGCCAGCCGGTCGAGCATCCGGTAAAGCTCGGTCGGGGAGCGACCAAGTGCGGTGGCGATGTCTTTCAGCGTCATCCCCTCTTCGCGTGCCGCCAGCAGTTCGATCATGTCGAGCCCCTTATCCAGCGCCGGCGCCCGGTAGCGGCCCTCGTCTTCAATGTCACTCATGGTTTTACCTGTGAAATCCTGCACTGCGATGCTACGAATTGACGCGAAGAGGTCAACGGGGTTTACTGACAACATAAGATTTTAAATATGGAATACGCCCGCGCAGGAACCAGCGCGAGGCCGTATTTCAAAGGGAGGAAAGAAATGGCCGCGAAACTGCTTCTGGTCATCGGCACCCTGAACCGCGAGACCCCCTATTTTCAGGGCGCGCGCGGTGACGGGCTCCATGTCTTTGCCTTTGACGAATCACTGCTGACCTTCGCGCCGCGCGCGCATTTCCCCGGGATCGACAATCCGACCTTCCTTTCGGTCACGCCGGACGGGCGCCATATCTATGCCAGTTCTGAAGTGGCCGAATGGCGCGAGGGGCTGGTCACCGCGCTGCGCTATGACCACAGGGACCAGCGCCTGACTTACCTGAACACCCAGCCAGGCCTTGGCAGCATCACCGCCCATAGCCTGATCTCGCGCGATGGCAGGCGGCTTTACGTGGTCAATTATACCGTGGGAGAAGGCGGACCAGACCAGTCGCTGGTGGTGTTCGACATCCGCGAGGATGGCAGCCTCTCGCCGGCGGTGGGTACTGCGGCGCATGTGGGTCAGGGCCCGGACCCTGACCGCCAGGAACGCGCGCATGCCCATAGCGTGGCCGAAACCGCCGACGGACAGCTGATCGTCGCCGATTTGGGAATGGACGCGCTCGTGAGCTACCGGATCAACGCGGCTGGCAGACCGGAGCGACTGTCGCTCACCCCCACCCGCCCAGGCTCCGGCCCAAGACATATGGCGCTGAGCCCCTGTGGTCATTTCCTCTTTGTAATCAATGAACTCGACTCCTCGATCACTTCATACCACCGGGATGACGCCACGGGCGCGCTCTCTGAAACAGACCACCGCCATACGGTTCCGGGTGATGCCCTGTCCGGAAACCACTGCTCGGATATCCGGGTTTCCTCAGATGGCCGCTTTCTCTATGGCGCCAATCGCGGGCATGACAGCATCGTACAGATCCCGGTCGATCCGGCAACGGGCAGGTTCGGGTCACGACATCTGGTAAGCTGCGGCGGCTCCACACCCCGAAATATCGCGCTGACGCCTTCGGAGCGACATCTCCTCGTCGCCAATCAGAATTCCGACCGGGTGAGCGTGCTGAGGCGCGATGGTGAAAGCGGGGCCCTGTCAGACAGCGGCATATATCTTGAGATCGGCACGCCGATGTGTCTGAAATTCGCCGCCTCAGGTTGAGGCCGGAGCGGGGGGCTTTCTGCCCCCGGCGCCTGACGGCGCTCACCCCGAGGATATTTAGAGACAGAAAATGAGAAACAGGCACCACTTTGCTATTTTCTGTCTCTAAATATCCTCAGGGGGTGAATGAGCCTGAAAGGCTCAGAGGGGGCGCGAGCGCCCCCTTTTCTTACGCATCGTTCTCGCAGATCTGACGCTGGGTGCCGAGGCCTTCGATCCCCAGTTCCACCACATCCCCCGCCTTCAGATAGCGCGGCGGTTTCATACCAAGGCCAACACCAGGCGGGGTGCCGGTCGAGATCACATCGCCCGGATGCAGCGTGAAGAACTGCGACAGGTAAGAGACCAGGAACGGGATCTTATAGACCATGGTGGCCGATGTCCCATCCTGCATGGTCTCGCCATTCACCTTCAGCCACATATGCAGGTTGTCATGGTCTTTGACCTCATCCCGCGTCACCAGCCAGGGGCCGATCGGGCCGAAATTATCCGAGCTTTTGCCCTTGGACCATTGGCCCGAGCGCTCGATCTGGTAAGCGCGCTCCGAGACGTCGTTGCAGACGCAATATCCCGCGACATGGTCCATCGCATCGGCTTCCGAGACGTATTTCGCGCGTTTGCCGATCACAATCGCAAGCTCGACCTCCCAGTCGGTCTTGTCCGATCCGCGCGGGATCAGGATCGGATCATCTGGCCCACAAATCGCCGAGGTGTATTTCGCGAAGATCACCGGCTCGGGCGGCACCGCCATGCCGCTTTCGGCGGCGTGGTCGGAATAGTTCAGACCGATACAGATGAATTTGCCGGTCTGGCCGACACAGGCGCCAAGGCGCGGATTGCCCGCAACCAGCGGCAGCGTGGCCGGGTCGATCTTTGCCAGCACCGACAGATCCGCCAGCACATCGCCCGCAATATCAGCCACATGGCCGGAGAGGTCGCGCAGCTTCCCGTCCTCGTCAATCAGGCCGGGTTTCTCGGCGCCACGCGCGCCATAACGTACGAGTTTCATAGCAGCTCCTTCGCTCAGGTGGTCCAGCCACCGTCGATGACATGTTCGGTCCCCGTGGTGAAGCCTGCTTCGTCCGAGGCCAGATAGCAGACCAGTGCCGCGATCTCATCGGCCCGGCCCAGCCGCCCCATCGCCTGGCGGCCGATAAAGGCTTTCAGCGCGCCCTCGTAATCGCCGGTGGCCTTCAGCCGCTCATGCAGACTGGGGCTGTCGACAGTACCCGGGCAGATCGAATTGCAGCGGATACCCTGGGCCACATAATCGGCAGCCACGGCGCGGGTCAGGCCAACCACAGCGGCCTTGGATGCGGAATAGACCGCGCGGTTGACCGGGCCTTTTTTCGGCCCCGCGACCGAGGACATATTGATGATCGAGCCATTCCCCTTCGCGATCATCCCCGGCAGCACGGCGCGGATCATGCGAAACTGCGCCTTCGCGTTCAGGTCAAAGGCGAAATCCCATTCAGCCTCGGTCGCCTCAAGCACGGTGCCGTTATGGACGACGCCCGCGCAGTTGAAGAGGATATCGACCGGCCCGATTTCAGCGACCAGCGCGGTGATCGCGCCCGGGTCAAGCACGTTCAGCACTTTCGCGGTGATCCCCGGCAGACCCGCCAGTTCCGCCATCAGGGCCTCATTCACATCGGTCGCGATAACTTCGGCCCCCTCGTCGGCCATGCGTTCGGCGCTGGCGCGGCCGATCCCCTGCCCCGCCGCCGTGATCAGCGCGCGTTTCCCCGCAAGTCTTTGCATCATGTCTCTCCTCAGGCCGCGCCCGGCAGGCAGGCCGGGCCGATGGGCTCAAATGTCTTATAGGTCAGGATGAACTCGCGATGGCCGAGTTCTTCGGATTTCGTCTGTTTCCCCGCCGCCACGGCGACCACCAGGTCACGGATCTCCTGGCCGACTTCGGGGATCGAGCGGACGCCCTCGATGATGTCACCGGCGTTGACGTCCATATCTTCGGCGAGATTGCGATAGGTGTCGGGGTTGGCGCAGATCTTGATCACCGGCGAAATCGCCGAGCCCACGACCGAGCCGCGCCCGGTCACGAACAGCGTCATATGCGCGCCGGATGCGATCATCTCGACGATTTCGGCATTGTCCGAGATATTCGGAAAGCCGAAGCGCACATCGCCATCGGGCACCACATCCATCAGGTAAAGCCCGCCATGGGGCGGCACATCACCGGGCTTGATCAGCCCCGAAATCGGGCTGTCACCGGATTTGACATAGGCGCCGAGCGATTTTTCCTCGATGGTCGAAAGCCCACCCGCCGCGTTACCGGCCGCGAAAGACCCATAGCCCAGCGTGGCGTAATAGCGCTCGGCCTTATGGACGCTTTCGCGCAACAGGTTCCCCAGCTCGGGCGTTATCGCGCGTTCGGCCATGATTTCTTCGCAGCCGATCAACTCGCCGGTTTCCTCGAAGATGCAGGCGGCCCCTTCGGCCACCAGCAGGTCAAAGGCCTTGCCCGCCGCCGGATTGCCGGAAATGCCGGATGTCCCGTCCGAACCACCGCAGACCGTGCCGATGATCAGCTCATCAACCCCCATCCGTACCCGCGGCACTTCGGAAATCTGCGCCAGCGTCTGGCGGATCCAGTCGGCACCCGCCTGGATGGTCGAACGCGTCCCCCCCGCCCGCTGGATCACCAGCGTCTTTACCGGGCGCCCCGAGGCATCCACCGCATTCGCCGCGCGCACCTTGTCAAAGCTCTCGCATCCCAGCGACACGAACAGCACCGCGCCGACATTCGGATGGGTGCAGAGCTTTTCCATCATCTGCGCGGCATATTCATTCGGGTAGCAGCCGGGGAAACCGATCAGCTGTACATCGCCTTCATGGGCCGTATTGCGGAACTGATGCACAATCTCCGAGGCCACGAAATGCGCGCATTCCACCAGATAGGCCACGACCAGCGTGTTGCGGATGCCCTTGCGGCCATCCTCGCGCGAAAAGGCCTGAATCTCACTCATAATGACACCCCGCGCTGCGGCCATCGGCGTCCTGCAACATATGCGTGGGCGTATAGGCCGAGCGGATATTATGGACATGGACATGCTCGCCCGCGCGGATCGCCCCGGTCGCGATGCCGATGGGCATGCCGTATTTCAGGATCACATCACCTGCCGCGATGTCGTGGCGCGCGATCTTATGGGCCATCGGAATCGGGCGGTTGAGGCGGACCTCGCCCCCCTCCAGCGCAACCACCAGCCCCTCGGGCGAATTCGCGCGGGCGACCAGCACATTGTCTTCGCCGGACAAGAGCAGGAACGGCCCGAATGACGATTTTTCAGTCACTTCCGGCACTCCACCATATAGATATGGTCGGCAACCAGCGCGGTCTCGCCGGTTTGTTTGGTGACGATGAGGCGTTCGGTCACGCGGCCAAAACCGGGGCGTTTTTCCATCAGCTCCTTACCGATGATCTCGACCCGGGTTCTGAGCGTATCGCCGATGAACACGGGTTTCACAAAGCGCATCCGGTCGTAACCATAGGAAAACGCGACCGGATTTATAATCGTCGCGGTCAGGCCGACGCCGATGGTGAAGACCATCGTGCCATGCGCAATGCGCTGACCAAAGGGCAGCGTCTTGCAGAATTCCGCGTCCAGATGATGCGGGAAGAAATCGCCCGAATGGCCGGCATGAACGACGAAATCGGTCTCGGTGATGGTGCGGCCGACCGTGTCGCGCGCCTCGCCGATCTCGTAATCCTCGTAATATTTCACCTGTTCAAGCATCGGGAGAAGTCCTGATCGGATGCGCCGGCAGGGCGCTGGATTGGTAGGCGGCCTCGACAAGGGCCATTGTGTGCCAGGCATCTTCGGCGCTGCCTTGCAGCTCAGCATCTTCGCGGGTGGCAAAGCGCATCACCTGCGCGATCCGGCCGACGAAAGCCTCGATAAACCAGTTGCCGATCAGCGGGATCTGCCGCCATTCGCCATCTGTGTTGAGCCAGAATTCATCCGGCTCACCCTTCGGGTAATCGAGATTGACGCCGAGCTTCAGATAAGCCGCGCCCCTCGTGCCGCAGATGCGGAATTCACAGGCCTGGAACCGGCGGCCGAAGGCATGGTTATGGTTGATAGATAGGTTCGCGCGGGCGCGTTGCCCGTAATCGAGGATGATCGACGACCGCGTATTCGACACGGAAGAGGTCGGATGCCCCATGGTTTTCGCGTGAACGCCTGAAGGGTTTCCCAGAACATCCCGAACGAAATCAATATAATGGATCGAATGCAGCAGGATCTCCACCCGGGGCAGATCTTTCAGGAAGGCCCAGCGATGCCAGGGCGTATCCAGCGCCAGCCAGGCATCGAAATCGACCACTTCGCCCAGCAGGCCCTTCGCAATGGCATCTTTCAGCGCAAGGCTCATCGGCGCGAACCTCAGCTGGAAATTCACCGCCGCCCGGATCTTGCGGGTCCTGAGAATGCGGATGATCTCATCAGCTGCCGCAATATCAGACCCCATCGGCTTCTGGATCAGCACGACGACGCCTTCGGGCAGTGCGTTCAGCACAGCCGGAATCGCGGCGGGCGGTACGGCCAGATCATAGACGACGCCGGTGCCCAGAGCCGTCGCCTCGGCCAGCGAACCATAGGCCACCGCCCCTGGCGGCAGGATCGCGCGGGCTTTGTCCTGATCGGGATCATAGATGCCCGCCACAGTGAAGCCGGCCTTTGCACAGGCGGGCAGATGCGCATCTGACACGATAGACCCGGCACCGAAAATCACAATCGGCAGCGCGGTTTTCGGCGGAGTGATGCTCTGGATCAGCTCAGTCATGATGGAAGATTTCCGACATACCGGCCCACCATTCGCCGGGCGCGCGCGTGTCCAGCGGGCGTTGCAGCGGCTTGTTCACCGCCCACCATTTCTGCGTCTCGGGATCAGCGGCCATCTTCGCCATATCGGCCTCATAATCGGTGCCCGAATATTCGAAATAGGAAAACAACAGGTTCTCGGGCTCTTTCAGGAAGATCGAATAGTTCGAAATGTGACATTCTGAGATCTTCTCCAGCACCGCAGGCCAGACGGCGGCATGGAGGCGCTTATACTCGGCCTTGCCCTCTTCCGAGAGGCCGATGACAGAGGCGTAGCGCGTCATGACTGCGCCTCCGTAATGGTCAGATGCGAGCCTTCCGAGACCCGGGCCGCAATCGCCTCATGATCCCAGTCAATGCCCAGCCCCGGCGTGACCGGGGCCAGCGCGAGACCGCCTTCGCGCGCCATCGGGGCCGCGATATCGTCGAGCTGCGGGATATATTCGAGCCAGGGCGCGTTGGGCACCGCACAGACCAGCGACACATGCAGTTCCATCAGGAAATGCGGGCAGATCGCCAGGTTATGCGCTTCGGCCATATGGGCGACCTTGAGCCAGGGCGTGATGCCCCCGATCCGCGCCACATCGGCCTGGACGATGCCACAGGCCCCGGCCTGGATGTAATCGGCGAACTGGCCCGGGGAATACATCGACTCGCCCACCGCAATCGGCACGCGGGACTGACGCGTCAGGCGGGCATGACCCGCGATGTCATCGGCGGGCAGCGGTTCTTCGAACCAGGCGATGTTCAGGCGTTCCAACAGGTCGAGGCGACGCGAGGCTTCGGGCTGGGTCATCGACTGATTGGCATCGGTCATGATCTCGTAATCATCACCAAGCGCGGCGCGCACCGCCTCCAGCCGGGCGGCGTCACCTGCAACCGTGGGTTTGCCGATCTTGATTTTCGATCCGCGGAACCCTGCCTCGCGCATGGCCAGCGCATCATCGACCAGCGCCTGCGGCTCCAGATGCAGCCAGCCGCCTTCTGTCGAATACATCGGCACCGAGGGTTTCGCGCCCCCCGCCAGCACATGCAGCGGCAGGCCGGTTTTCACCCCGCGCAGATCCCAGAGCGCGGTGTCAATCGCCGCCTGGGCCAGCGCCATGATCGGGCCTACAGCCGTCGCATGGCTGAGAAACAGCAGATCGCGCCAGATCGCTTCGATCATGCCCGCCTCGCGCCCGATCAGCGCGGGCAGGAAGCTGCGCCGCAACAGTTCCAGCACGGAATGGCCGCCATCGCCGATCGTGTAGCTGTAGCCAAGGCCCGATGCACCATCGGCGTCGGTCAGGCGGACGAAAATCGTCTCCTGGCTCTTGAAGGACTGGATCGCATCGGTGCGTTTCACCTTTGGGATCAGGTCAACGATAAAGGCCTCGGCCCGGATGAGTTTCGCCATGGCTCACGCTTTCAGATTAAGGCCAGTGTCAGCATCGAAGAGGTGGCATTTGTCGAGCGCGATGCCAAAACGCAGCACTTCGCCGGGAACAAGCGGGCGCGGGTTCAGCATCTTGGCCTGGACCTCGGTGCCGGCGAGCTGGGCATAGACCACCGTCTCGGTGCCAAGTGGCTCCGACAGGGTCACTTTCATATCGACATGTGCCATATGGGCGGTGGGGGGCAGCGAATGGCCCTCGGGCATGATATTGTCGGCGCGGATGCCAAGCTGCACGCGGCGGCCATCCGCCAGTTTCACCCCCGGCGGCAGCGGGATGCGGGTGCCGTCCGCAAGTGCGAGCTGGCCGCCCTCGACCACACCCGACAGCAGGTTCATCGGCGGCGAGCCGATAAAGGTCGCGACGAAGGTGTTGACCGGGTTTTCGAACACATCAAGCGGGGTTCCGACCTGGACGATATGGCCATCGCGCATGATCACGATGCGGTCGGCAAGGGTCATCGCCTCGATCTGGTCATGGGTGACATAGATCACCGTCGAGCCGACCTTCTGGTGCAGCTTTTTGATTTCGACCCGCATCTGGGTGCGCAGCTTCGCATCCAGATTGGACAGCGGCTCGTCAAAGAGGAAGACATCCGGCTGGCGCACAATGGCCCGGCCCATGGCCACGCGCTGGCGCTGACCGCCCGAAAGCGCGCCGGGTTTGCGATCCAGCAAAGGCGTCAGCGCGAGGATTTCAGCCGCCTCATCCACCGCCTTATTGATTTCGGCCTGCGATTTCTTCGCAATTTTCAGCGAAAAGCCGAGATTCTCGCGCACTGTCATATGCGGATAAAGCGCGTAATTCTGGAACACCATCGCGAGGTTGCGCTCGCGCGGGGGCAGGTCGTTGACAACGCGGTCGCCGATCACGATCTCACCGCCGGAAATATCCTCGAGCCCCGCAACCATGCGCAAGGTCGTCGATTTGCCGCAGCCCGAGGGGCCGACGAGGACGACAAACTCGCCCTCAGCGATCGAGAGGTTGATCGAATGCACGACATCCAGCGCGCCATAGCTTTTCTTGACGTTTTTCAGATGGACCTGGGCCATGGCTTATCCTTTCACGCCGCCGAAGGTCAGGCCGGCGATCAGATGTTTCTGAACGAGGAAGGTCAGGATCAGCGCGGGGATGATCATCAGGACCGCAAGGGCGCACATGCCGCCCCAGTTCAGGGTGAATTGCGAGGTGAAGTCGAGAAGGCCGACCGGCATCGTCTTGGACGACACCGACCGCGTCAGCTGCGAGGCCAGGGCATATTCGTTCCAGGAGGTCAGGAAGGCGAAGATGCCGGCGCTTGCGATGCCGGCGCGGGCGACCGGGAACTCCACCTTCCAGAAGGCCTGCCAGCGGGTGCAGCCGTCGATCTCGGCAGCCTCGGCCAGTTCTTTCGGCACCTGGCGGAAGAAGCCGTCGATCAGCCAGATGGTGAAGGGCACATTCATCGCGACATAGACGAGGATCATGCCGAGATGGGTGTCGATCAGCCCGGTCCGGCCGAAGATGATGAACACGGGCAGCGACAGCGCCACGCCGGGCACGGCACGCGTTGCCATCAGCATGACAAAGGTCATGGCCTTGCCTTTGAACCTGTAGCGGGCAAAAGCATAGCCCCCCGCCATCCCGACCAGCAAAGCGATCACGGTCGAGGTGACCGAGATGATCAGAGAATTGGTGAAATAGGTCCAGACCGGGATACCGCCCTGCCCCGCGCCGCCGAACATGGCGCGGTAATGATCAAGGTTCAGCTCATTCGGGATCCAGACCGGCGGTTTCGCCATGATCTCGACCGTCGGGCGGAAAGAGTTCAGCACCACCCAGAGGCCGGGGATGCAGATCACGCACATCGCAAGGAAGAGGCCGATGAAATGGCCGGTCTTCAGCATACGTTTGCGCAGACGGTGTTGCGAGGCGGATGCCATATCAGTCCCCCATGCCCAGCTCACGCCGCGCGCGTTGCAGCTTGAGGAAGAAGTAAACGGTGAAGGCGATGGAAAGGAGGATCGCGATATAGCCCATGGCATTCGCATATCCCATGCGGGCATCGACATAGCCGGTGCGCCCGATCATGGTCCATAACAGCTCGGTCCGTTTGGCGGGGCCGCCGCCGGTCATCACCTGCACGATGTCATAGGCGCGGGCCACATCAAGCGAGCGGATCGCCATGGCGATATAGATGAAGGGCATCAGGAAGGGCAAAGTCACATAGCGAAAGCTCTGCCAGGGCGTGCAGCCATCGACTTTCGCGGCTTCCAGCGGGTCTTGCGGCAGGGCGAAAAGCCCCGCGAGGATCAGGATCGCGAAGACAGAGGTGCTCATCCAGACTTCGGCGCAGATGATCGCGAAGAGCGCCAGATTGCCATCGACCAGCCAGGGGATCGCGGTTGACGCGAGGCCCATGGATTGCAGCGCGTTGTTTACCAACCCGACATTGTCATTGAAGATGAACTTGAACATGAAGCCCACCAGAATGGGCGAGAACATCATCGGGAACATCATCATCGTGCGCAAAGTGCGCTGGCCGCGCCGCACCTTCGCCACCATCAGCGCAAGGCCAAGCCCCAGCAGCATCTCAAGGTTCAGCGCGATGGTCAGCAAAAGGACCGTGCGCCCGAAGGCCTTCCAGAACCCCGGATCAGTCAGCGCCTTCTCATAGTTGAAGGGGAAGTTGATCTTCCACAGCGTCTCGGGACGGGTCAGGTGATAGGGCGTGAAACTGGAATACAGAGACAGCAAAAGCGGCACCAGCACCACCGCCGCCAGGATCAGGAAGGCGGGCATGAGCAGGAGAAGCCAGGGTGGAAGCTTGGCGCGGGTCATGATTTTTCCGGGCTGAGCGTCCCATCGCGGGGACTGTTATAAAATGCGGGCGGCACCCCTCCGGCGCCGCCCGCAAGGAGGGTTCGGATCAGTAGACGCCGTTTTCCTGCATCAGCTCGTCAACCGCATTCGATGCATCTTCCAGCGCCTGGTCCACGGTCTTGTCGCCAAGGATCGCGGCCTGCAGTTCCGGGAAGATCAGGTTGCCGGATTCGATCCAGTAAGGGGTCGGCGGCACCGGGAAAGCGGTCAGCGCGGTTTCCTGGAAGGCCGCGAGCACTTCGGATTTGTAGGGATCGTCCTTGGCCTGCGCGATCACATACTCCCAGACCGCCGTCCGCGACGGCAGCGGGCCGGGTGCGGATTCCAGCTTCTGGCTGTCTTCATTGGTCAGGAAATCGACCAGCGAGGCGGCTGCGTCTTTGGTCGGGCAGGCCTCGGTGACCGAGAAGCCGTGGAAACCCGACCAGCCGGTGCGAACGCCTGCCGAGCCTTTCGGCGCCGGCGCCACGCCGACATTGCCCGCGACTTTCGAGGCCGCAGGATCGTTGAAAAAGCCCGACCAGCCCGGCCAGTCGAGATTCAGCGCGATGGTGCCCGAGGCGAAACCATTGCCCAGATCGTCCCAGAGGTAGTTGGTGGTGCCCGGAGGCACAGCGCCGGCCTTGTAGAGGTCAACGAACCATTGCAGCGATTCTTTGCCTGCATCCGAGTTGAAGGCGGGCGACATGTCGTCATTGAACATCTTGCCGCCATTGGCGACCACGAGCTCATAGAAGCGACCGTTGATCGCCTCATCCTTGCCGGCATATTGCGTGCCATAGAAATTCGGCGGATCGGCAAAGAATTCAGCCTGTTCGCGGAACTGGTCCCAGGTTTCGGGCGGGGCGAGATCATAGCCATATTTCGCCTTGAAGGCTTCGGCTTTGGCCGGATCGGCATAGAGCGATTTCTGGTAATAAAGCGCCGAGACATCAAATTGCGCGCGCGGCAGCATCACCAGTTTGCCGTCAATGGTGGCGGCTTTGATATTGCCGGGAACAAAGCCCGCAACCGACTCCGCCGAAACCAGCGGCGTCAGGTCGGTGAAGAGCGCCGGGTATTGCGGCGCAAAAGACGAATGGTTCGACCCCACGCACCAGCCGGTCGTCCCGGCGGCGATATCGGCCTTATATTCTTTATCCAGCTCGAAATGGTTTTTTTGGCTGATGATTTTGACCGTGGCGCCGGTCGCTTTTTCCCAGTCGGCAATGCGGCTGTAAAGCGCCTCATATTGCTGGCCTCCGATCAGCTTGGCCTCGACCGTGACGCCGGCGAATTCGCCCTCGGCCATGGCGGCCGGTGCGAAACCGAAACTTGCGAGCAGCGCCAGTACAGAACCGGCCCCGAATCCCTTCATGGTATCTCCTCCCGTTATGATGTCCCCGGGCCGCCTCCAGCAGCCGTTAGATTTCATATTCAGAACATCTTTTCATAGTTAAACGTAACATGCCAGAGTGAGTCAAGTAACACTGTCGCCCGCGCGCCGGATTCCGTCGTATAAAGCGCCCAGGCGCCGCTGCGCGACGCGGAGGAGGAGGAAACGATGATCTTCGACACCCATCTTCACCTGATGGACCGCAGCCGGCTCAGCTATCCCTGGCTGGCGGGCGCACCGGCGCTGGACCGCGACTGGAGCTATGCCGAATATGAGACCGTGGCGCGGCGCAGCGGCATCACCGATGTGCTGCATATGGAAGTCGATGTGGCCGGGGATCAGATCGGGGCCGAAACCGCTTTCGTTGCGGAACTGATGGCGCGGCCCGACAGCCTGATCCGGGGCGCGATCTCTTCAGCGCGGCCCGAGGCTGCGGGCTTCGCCGCCTGGCTCGACGCCCAGGACCGGCGCGTGGTCAGGGGGATCCGCCGCGTGTTGCATGTGATGCCCGATGATCTGTCGCAGCAAAGCCTTTTTCGCGAGAATATCCGCCGCCTCGGCCCGACCGGCCTGCCCTTTGATCTGTGCCTTCTGGCGCGGCAATTGCCGCTGGGCGCGAGCCTCGCCGATGCGGCGCCGGACACCACTTTCATACTCGACCATTGCGGCGTTCCCGATATCGCGGGCGGCGCCTTTGCCCCCTGGGCGGCGGCGATCACCGATCTGGCGCAGCGGCCGAATGTGATGATCAAACTCTCGGGCATCACGGCCTATGGCAAGCCGGACTGGAGCCTCGCAACCCTCACCCCCTGGGTCGGTCATGTGCTGGAAACCTTCGGCCCGGCGCGGATGGTCTGGGGGTCGGACAGCCCGGTCTGCACGCTGCAATCGGGGCTGGCGGAATGGGTGGCGGCAAGCCAGGCCCTGCTTGCAGGGCTGAGCGGGGCCGAACGCCACGCGATCCTCGCCGGCAATGCAAGGCGGATCTGGATGTCAGACAGCGGCAGATAAGGCCCCGCTTTTGGGAACCCGACTGCCCTGGCCCTCTGCCCCCTCCCCTCTGCAACGATCCGTCCCCACAAACCAGACCATCGCCGGAACCCGGCGGCGGGAACGCAGCCCATCTGATTTTGCCCGGTGGCCGTAAACATGCCATTCGGCTATGCCACTGGCATGACCTTAAAGAGCGATGAGCAAATGACATCCGGCCCAGCCACCAGGACATTCGACACAACCCGTTTCACGATGCGGGCGCTTATGCGCTCCGATACTGCCGCCCTTTACGGAACGCTTTCTGACGAAGCCCAGTGCCGATATATGTCGCAGCCGCATTTCACCTCTCTGGAGGCCCTGGCAGACTGGCTGACCGACAGCGAATGGCCCGGACGGACATGGGTGGCCACAGACAAAACAGATGGCACGCTTGCCGGCCGCTTTGTCGCATTCCCGGGGCGTGATGCAGGGGTGCTTGAGCTGGGCTATATCACCATAGCAGAGCGCCAGGGGCATGGCGTCGCGACAGAATGCATGACGGCGCTGGTGGATCACCTCTTCTCCGAGGGGATTGTCGCCGTCTCTATGTGGAAATTGACGCGGAAAACCAGGCTTCGGTGCGGCTCATTGAACGTCTCGGCTTTACCCGCGAAGCTTACTTGCGTCAGCACGAAATCACGCACAAAGGCCTGTGCGATCTGCTGATATACGGGCTTTTGCGTGATGAATGGACGGGCGCGACAAGATAACCCGCGACCTGCCATGGCCCGACCGGGCCTTCCCGCAGCCCGGGGTCAAAGCGCCCACATACAGGCCTTGCCTTCCGGAACAAAGTGTTGCGCGACAGTCAGAGGCCGTGCCGCAGGCGTCAGGCCTGTTGTGTGGCCCCGCCATCCACATAGAGATCGGCCATGGTGACGTGGCCGGCCTGATCTGACAGCAGAAACATCACCGCATTGGCGACATCGTCAGGCTCGGCGATCTTGCCGAGCGGGATGCCGGGCTTGAACTGCTCCTGGATGCCCGCGATCACCCGGGCCTCGCCGCTGGCATCGGCCCACATACCGGTCTGCATCGGCGTCCGGGTCGAACCCGGCGCCACGATATTGCAGCGGATCCCGCGCGGCGCGAGCTCCATCCCGAGCGTGCGCATATACATCGTCGCAGCCGCCTTTGACGCAGCATAGGCCGCCATACCGTAACGCGGCACCCCGGCGGCGTTTGAGGAGACCGCGACCAGCGCACCCTCGCCCCTTGGCCCCATCACCCGCGCCAGCGCGCGCGTGAGGTGAAAGACGCCGTCAGTATTCACGGAAAACACCCGCCGCCAGTCGGCATCGGAGGTCTCGGTCACAAGGCCGGTCGCCAGCACCCCGGCGACCGAAATCCCGAACCGCACCGGGCCGTGTCGCGCCTCGGTTTCAACGACCAGCCGCTCCACCGCCGCAGCATCCGCCACATCAAGCGCGAGACAGCTGAGCCCCGGCTGCGCCGGCAGATCCGGCAGCGCGAGATCCGTCGCCACCACCCGCGCCCCGGAATCAAGCAAAAGCTGCACCACCGCGCGGCCAATGCCGCCGCCCGCGCCCGTCACCAGCGCAAGCGCGCCCTCAAACCCCGTGAGCCGCATCCTATGCCCCTTTTCCGGCGGTGATCGCCGCAATCAGCGCCTTTGTGTCCTGCACCACGCCACAGCGCCCCGCCACCCATTTCAGGGCCATGTCATGATCCGCGCGGCTGAAATCCGCAAGCGCATCGGCAGCCATGAAGGGCTCGATATCGCGCTGAAAGGCTTCGCCTGCGGTCATCATACAGCCGATATGGGCATAGACGCCGCAGATGATCAGCTGGTCCCGCCCCCGGACCCGCATCAGCTGCTCAAGGTTCGAACGCTGAAAGGCCGAATAGCGGTGTTTGACCAGCACGAAATCCCGGTCTTCGGGCGCAAGTTCCGGGATGATCGCCTGATGATCGGGCTCTGCCGACATGCCAGGCCCCCAGAGATCGGCCTGGAGGCCGCGGTCGCGGCGGTCCTGATTGCCGTCCTGCGCAGTGTAGAACACCGGAAGACCGGCGGCGCGGGCGGCGGCGGCGAGCTTTGCTATATTGGCGATGGCGGGGGCAATCGGGCTCTCCCCCGGCGCATAGGGGCGCAGGAAATAGCGCTGCATGTCATGGATCAGAAGCGCCGCACGCGCGGGTGCCAGCTGCCAGGGCCCGCGCGAGGGCGGGATCTCCGCGCCATACGGCAGCGGATAGGGTGCAATCTGCGGCAGGCCGGCCATGGTTCAGTCCCCGATGATGATCTCGCCGTCCTGCCCGAAAGCGGCCAGCATTGCCAGGAATTTGGCATGGGTTTCGGCCTCTTCGGCCTGAGGATCAGAGCCGCGCACTATGCCCGCGCCGGCGTAAAGCCGCGCCTCGTTGCCTTCGATCCCGGCGCAGCGCAGCGCAAGATACCAGCACCCGTCGCCACCCGCCTCAAGCCAGCCGACCGCGCCGGCATAAAAGCCCCGCGCATAGCCCTCGAGCCCGGGGATCGCCGCGTCCGCCGCGTCGCGCGGCAGGCCGCAAACGGCGGGCGTCGGATGCAGCGCGGCCAGAAGCGTCGCGCAAGGGGTAGAGGCGTCGCGCAGCACACCCTCGATCCGGGTGCCCAGATGCCACATCCGGGCGGTCGCGCTGAGCGTCACACCCTCGGGGGCGGCAAGGCGCACACAGAATGGCGCCAGCGTATCCAGCACCATTTCCGCCGCCATCGCATGTTCGCGCAGGTCCTTGTCGGATCGCAAAAGCGCCTCGCCTGCCGCACGGTCACGCGCCGGATCTGCCGCGCGCCGCGCCGATCCCGCCAGCGGATGCGAGGCCACAAGGCCCCCGCGTTTTTCCACAAGCAATTCCGGCGTGGCCCCGATCAGCCGATGCGGCACCCCGGCCTGACGTGGGGGCAGCGGAACAGAGAACAGCGTCGCCAACCCGTCCTGGCGCAGCATCTGCAACAAAAGCCCGGGGTCATGCGGACGCTCTGACGTCAGCACCAGGCTGCGCGAGAGCACGATTTTCGAGAATTCCCCTTCGGAAATGCGCCTGACCGCCGCCGCGACCGCCTCGCGGTACTGGCGCGGAGAAGGCTCGGCCCGGATCCGCATCCCGGCCTGCGGCGCGACCATAGCGACCGGCGCCGCCGGCATGTCCAGCACCGAACCGGGCTGGAACAGGTAATCCGTCGCCTCGCGATCATAGGGCAACGCGCCGGCCAGCAGCTTCGGCCCGTCATGACCAGCGGCAAAAAACGCCTCAGAACGCGCTGGCAGGCTCGCCAGCGGCCCTGGCGGCAGATGGCGCCGCGCGGGGCCAAGCGCCATTGTATGGCGCGGGCCGGAAATCAGGAAATCAGCCGTATCTCCGGCGGACGTCGCACCAGCGGGGCTGGTCGCGTCACGAATGGCAGCAGTACGGGCGGTGACAGTCATCAGGCGATCTCGCATCAGCTTGGCCGCGACGGGGCGGCGATCCGGATCGCTTGGGCAGCATTTCCGGAGAAAAGCTGCACCTGGCTGACGTCTCTTACGTGTTCCGGCCCGCCTTCCGTCGCGCCAAAGCCACAAAATGTCAAGTTTTCGCGCGAGGCGGCCTGCGGGGCTCGCCCAAAGGTGAAGGCGGCGGTCAATGCCCGCCCCCGCCACCCCCTCCGGCCCGGGCCGGAGGCCGCATCGCCAGCGCCATGACGGCAAGCCCCATGAAAAGGAAGGTCAGCAGCGTGAAAATGTCGATGAAGGACATGATCGCCGCCTGGCCCGCCACTTTCCCCGCCATCTGCGCCAGCGCGCCATCCGGGTTCAGCCCATTGGCGACAAGGTTCTGACGCATCATCTCAAGCTGGCGCAGCGCCTCGGGATTGGCCCAGTTCACCGCCTCGTCAAGCCGCGCCGTGTGCAGCGCGCGCCGGTCGGTCAGGATGGTGTTGATCATCGCAAGACCCACCGCGCCGCCCAGGTTGCGCATCAGGTTGTAAAGCCCCGAGGCGGATTTCATCTTGGCCGGCGGCAGCGTGCCAAGCGCCAGGTTGTTGATCGGCACCATGCAGATCATCAGCGAGATCCCCCGCAGCACCTGCGGCCAGAAAAGCTCGTTGAAATCCCAGTCGGCGGTCATATGGGTCAGCATCCAGGACGAGGTGCCAAAGCCGATGAAGCCCAGAAGCAGCATGACCCGCAGGTCGATCTTTGATCCCAGAAACCCCGCCAGCGGCGCGGTCATGAACATCGCAAGGCCAGACACAAAGACGGTCTCGCCGATCATCAGACTGTCATAGCCCCGGACCGAAGACAGGTAGAGCGGGTAGAGATAGGTCATGCCGTAAAGGCCGATCCCCATCACAAAGGAAAACACCGACCCAACCGCGAAATTCGTGTTGGTAAAGGCCGAGAAATCGACCACCGGCTCGTCGCGGGTAAAAGCCCGCCAGAAGGTGGTGATACCGCCCACGACCATCACCACGAAAAGGATCGCGACCGCCTCGTCCTGGAACCAGTCATTGTTCGGGCCTTCCTCCAGCACATATTCCATCGCACCGAGGAACGCGGCCAGCGCCACCAGCCCGGTCCAGTCGAATATCTGGAACAAAGACCAGTCGGGCTCGTCGAAATCCACGAGCGCAAGCACGCCAAGCGTCACCGCGATCCCGGCGGGGACATTGACGAGGAACAGCCAGTGCCAGGACAGCGCATGGCTCAGATACCCGCCCACAGTCGGGCCAACGGTTGGCGCGAGCGTGGCCACCAGCCCGATCATCGGCGAGACGATGTTGCGCTTTGACGGCGGGAAGATGGTGAAGGCCGCCGCAAAGACCGAAGGGATCATGCCGCCGCCGAGGAAGCCCTGAACCGCGCGCCACAGGATCATCTCATTGATCGACCCCGACGTTGCGCACAGGAAGGAGGCAGCCGTGAACCCTGCCGCCGACAGCGCAAACAGCCAGCGCGTCGACATCATCCGCCCGAGAAAGCCCGAAAGCGGGATCATGATCACTTCGGCGATCAGATAAGAGGTCTGCACCCAGGAGATTTCATCCGAGGATGCCCCCAGCCCCGCCTGGATCTCGGGCAGCGAGGCCGAGACGATCTGGATGTCGAGGATGGCCATGAACATCCCGAAGACCATGACCAGAAACGCCGCGACCCGGCGCGGCGTCATCTCCGGCTCTGCCGGGATTGCGATGGGGGCGGACATCACTCGGCTCCGGCGACTGCGGTTTCCTGCGGCCCGGTGCGGGTGTCGATCGCAATCTCGACCGAAAGCCCGGCGCGCAGACCCGGGGTGCCTTCCGGCAGTTCGATCCGCACCGGCACGCGCTGCACGATCTTGGTGAAGTTGCCGGTCGCATTGTTCGCGGGCAGCAGCGAGAAAACCGCCCCTGTCGCGGGCGCGAGCGAGACCACGCGGCCTTCCACCTCATGCCCGTCCAGCGCGTCGATGCCCACCTTCACGCTCTGGCCCACGCGGATCCCGGCCAGTTGGGTTTCCTTCAGATTGGCTTCGACATAGAGCCCGTGATCAGGGATCACCGCCGCCAGTTTTGCCCCGGCGCTGACCAGTTCGCCCTGTTTGATCGCGATATTTGCCACGGTGCCGTCAAAGGGCGCGCGCATCACGGTGAAATCCAGATCGCGCTGCACCTGGGCCACGCCCAGTTCCAGCTCGCGCCGGGTCGAGGCGGTCTCGGTCCGCTGCGCTTTCAGCACCTCGACCTGGGCTTTCGCACCGGCAATCGCGGCGACGGCAGAGGTGCGGCTCGCCTCGGCCGTTGCCAGCGCCTCATTCGCCTTGTCGAGATCGGCCTGGCTGCTGACCCGGCGTTCCGCGAGGCCGCGCACCCGTTCGGCATTGCTTTTCGCCGCCGTCAGCACGGCGTCTGAGGCCACGCGCTGCGCATCGGCCTGGGTGACGGTGCTTTCGGCCGCCTCGATCTGAGCGTCGATCCGGGCGAGCGTCGCGGTCAGCTCGGTCAGCCGGACCTCGGATTGCTCCAGCGAGATGCGGTAATCCCCGTCGTCAATGCGGAACAGCACATCGCCCATCTTCACATGCTGATTTGAGGCGACCGCGATCTCCGAGACGTAGCCGGTGATCTTGGACGAGATCAGCGAGAGATCGGCCTGGACATAGGCGTCATCTGTCGTGACCATAAAGCGCCCGTTGGTCCACCAGGACCAGCCCTCATAGCCGCCGGCAAGCAATGCGATCAGCGCCAGCCCGCCCAGCACATATTTCTTGCGCCCGCCCTTTGGCGCTGCGGCAGGAGGCGTCGCAGGCAGAACCGGTGCGGGCGCGGCAGGCGCAATTTCCGGCTGATTGATTTCGGGACGTTCGTGACGGGACATGATCGACTCACCCGGCTGAATTTCATTGAACCCAACGGTTCGATGCGCTCAGATAATCCTGTCTTTGGCAAATTTCAATATTCCATCGAACCACGCGGTTCGATTATATTGCCGCCATGACCAGCCCCACGCCCCCCTCGCCAGCTTCGCCGCCGCCGCGCGCAAAACGCCATGCCGCCGGGACCGATCCGCGCAAACGCGACCAGATCCTCGCAGGCGCCTGGGAAGAATTCCGCGCCCATGGCTTTGACGCCACCACGATGAATGGCATCTGCCGCGCGGCTGCGGTCTCGAAGGGCACGCTCTATGTCTATTTCCAGGGCAAAGAGGATCTTTTCGTTGCCCTTGTCGAACAGCAGCGCGACCGGCTGACGGGCCAGCTTGGCTTTGCGCTTTCCGGCCCCGGGGATGTCGCAAGCCGCCTTACCGCCTATGCGGTGGCGCTGGTGCAGGTGCTGACCTCGGATGAGATGCTGCGCGCCCAGCGGATTGTTGTTGCCGTGGCCGAGCGGATGCCCGATCTGGCCCAGCGGTTCTACGATGCGGGCGGGCGGCATGTGCTGGGGCGGCTCGGGCGCTGGCTGGCCGAGGCCTCTGCCGCCGGGGTGCTGTCCATCCCCGACCCGCCCCGCGCCGCGCAGCAGTTCAGCGAGCTTGCCATGGCCGGGGTCTGGCGCCAGCGTCTGTTCGGCGTCTTGCGCGAACCGCCGGAGCAAAGCGTGATCGACGCCCTCGCCGCAGATGCGGTGCGGGTCTTCCTGGCCGCCTATGCCGGAACTGCACCGCCCGACAGCTGGAAAGGCGCGCCTGGCTTCTGAGCCGCGCCCTGACCATCCCGCAAGCCTCGGCGCAGCCCAAATCCTGGGATTATTGGCTTCGAAACAGCACCACTGCATTTCTGTCGGGACCAGGGCCGGCAGGCCCACAGACACGACATCCCTGTGCGTGCCGCCTGCGGGTCAGCGGCAACCCGGGCCAGAGCGAGGCCTGTCATTCTGGCGCCAACTTCTGTATACATAGTGTCGGCAAATAGCGGCGCGACCTGCTCTGGCTCTGGCCGGGGCCAATCCGGGCGCTCCGCTGCGATCTGCAGAGAGGCTGAAATGACGTATACCCCACATGGAAAACATCTGATCGCAGGCGAATGGGTCGCGGGCTCCGGCACCTTCCGCTCGGAACCGGCGCATGGCCCGGCCTTCGATTTCGCACTTGGCACTGTGGCGCTGGTGGAGCGCGCAGCCCAGGCCGCCGAAGAGGCCTTCTGGTCCTATGGCTGGTCCTCGCGCGAAAGCCGTGCGGTGTTTCTTGAAACCATCGCCGATGAGATCGAGGCCCGCGCCGAAGCCATCACCGAAATCGGCGCGTCTGAGACCGGCCTGCCGACGGCCCGCCTCCAGGGCGAGCGCGGCCGCACCACCGGCCAGCTGCGGCTTTTCGCTAACCACATCCGCCAGGGCGACTATCTCGACCGTCGCCATGATGTGGCTTTGCCCGAGCGTCAGCCGCTGCCGCGCCCCGATCTTCGGCTGATCGAACGGCCGATCGGGCCGGTCGCGGTCTTCGGTGCTTCGAATTTCCCGCTGGCCTTCTCGACCGCCGGTGGCGACACTGCCGCAGCCCTTGCAGCCGGTTGCCCGGTCGTGGTGAAGGGCCATTCCGCCATCCCGGCACCGGCGAGATCATCGCCGAGGCGATCCACGCCGCCATCGCGAAATGCGGTGTGCATCCGGGCGTCTTCAGCCTGATCCAGGGCGGTAATCGCGAGGTTGGCGCGGCGGTCGTGCAGCATCCGCTGATCAGGGCGGTCGGCTTCACCGGCAGCCTCGCAGGCGGGCGCGCGCTGTTTGACCTTTGCGCCCAACGCCCCGAGCCGATCCCCTTCTTCGGCGAGCTGGGATCGGTCAACCCGATGTTCGTGCTGCCCGAAGCCGCCAAAGCCCGCGCCGAAGCGCTCGGCACCGCCTGGGCGGGGTCGCTCACCATGGGCGCGGGGCAATTCTGCACCAATCCCGGCATCGCCGTGGTGATTGACGGGCCGGATGCCGACCGCCTTGTCGGCGCGATGAAAGAGGCGCTGGCGAAAACCGCCCCGCAGACCATGCTGACCCCCGGCATCGCGAAAGCTTACCGCGATGGCCAGGCCCGGTTCCAGAGCCGCAACACCGTCAAGCCGGTCTATGAAACCGTGTCCGAGGGCCGCGAAGCCTCGCCCAATCTTTACGAGACGCGCGGCGAGCAGTTCCTCGCCGATCACGCGCTGTCGGAAGAAGTCTTCGGCCCGCTGGGTCTGGTGGTGCGGGTTGGCTCGCTTGAGGAAATGCAGCGTCTCGCACGCGGTTTCGAGGGTCAGCTGACCGCGACCGTCCATATGGATGCGGGCGATACCGAAGCGGCGCGCAGCCTGCTTCCGGTGCTGGAGCGCAAGGCGGGCCGCGTGCTGTTCAACGGCTTCCCGACCGGGGTCGAAGTGGCGGATGCCATGGTTCATGGCGGGCCCTACCCGGCCTCGACCAATTTCGGCGCAACTTCTGTCGGCACCCTGTCGATCCGCCGCTTCCTGCGCCCGGTCTCCTGGCAGAACCTTCCCGAGGCGCTGCTGCCCGACGATCTCGGGGCCTGAAAACGCGCCCGGACCACAGCTGGCCCGCGCTGATATCCGATCCCGGTCCGCCAGCGCGGGCCGGGATTTTTCATGCAGCCACCCGCGACAGGCCTGTGAACCCGCTGCGGTTGCCCGCCTGGCCCCGGATCCGCGCGACAGACCAGGGTGCCGCTTGACGCCGATCGCCGTCGGACTACGCTGCCCTGACCTTAAGGGGAAACCACCGTGACCAATGCCGCAAACGATGCCCCCTTCCGGGATCCGGGCCTGACCCGCTCTTATGCAGAGACCACGCCGGGCCGGGTGCCGGGATTTCACGATCTGCACCGGATGGCGCTGATCCTGCTGTCGCAATCGGCGCCGGCCGAGGCGCGTATGCTGATCCTCGGCGCCGGGGGCGGGCTGGAGCTGCTGGCCTTTGCCCGTGCGCGCCCGCGCTGGTCCTTTCTGGGCCTCGACCCGTCCGAACCGATGCTGACCGAAGCCGCCGCACTTCTCGGCCCATTGGCGGCACAGGTCGACCTGCAACAGGGCGTCATCACCGACGCGCCCCCCGGTCCCTATGACGGGGCCACATGCCTCCTGGTGCTGCATTTCCTGGACCGGTCAGCGCGGCTCGCCACACTGACCGCGCTGCGCCAGCGGCTGAGACCCGGCGCGGCCCTGATCATCGCGCATCACAGCCACCCCGAAGGCGAAGCGGAGGACTGGCTGACCCGCTCGGCCCTGTTCGCGCAGGGGGATGCAGCCGATCCCGCCCAGGCCGCCGCGTCGGCGCGGGTCATGGCGGAACGGCTGACGCTTCTGACCCAGGCCGAAGAGGAAGCGCTGCTTTGCGAGGCCGGTTTCACCGCCCCCGCTTTGTTTTATGCCGGATTGTCCTTCCGGGGCTGGGTCGCCCGCGCCCCGGAGTAACGCCGCTTCAGACCAGTTCCTTCATCGCTTCGCCCGAGAAGCCCCGCAGATCGTCAAAACGACCGGCCTCGACCTTGGCCGCCCAGTCCGGATCAGCCAGCAGCACCCGGCCCACGGCGACCAGGTCGAACTCGTCCCGCGCCATCCGCTCCAGCAGATTGCTGATCGGTGCCGCAGCCGAGCCCTGCCCCCGGAAAGCACCGAAGAATTCGGTATCGAGGCCCACGGAGCCGACCGAAATCGTCGCGGCCCCGGTCAGCTTTTTCGCCCAGCCGGCAAAGTTCAGCCCGTTCTCGCCATCAAGTTCGGGGAATTCCGGCACCCAGACCCGGCGCTGCGAGCAATGGAGGATATCCAACCCCGCCTCGACCAGCGGCGCAAGCCAGGCGGTCATTTCATCGGGCGTCGTGGCGAGGCGCGCATCGTAATTTTGCTGTTTCCACTGGCTGACGCGCAGGATCAGCGGGAAGTCGGGGCCGACCGCCGCACGTACCGCGCGCACCGCCTCGGCCGCAAAGCGCGAGCGCTCTGCGATGGTCGCGCCGCCATAAACATCCTCGCGCTTATTGGTGCCATCCCAGAAGAACTGGTCGATCAGATAGCCATGCGCACCATGCAGTTCGACCGAGTCAAAGCCCAGCCGTTTGGCATCCGCCGCCGCGCGGGCAAAGGCCGCGACCGTATCGGCGATGTCTTCCTCGGTCATCACAACACCGCGCGGCTCCTCCGGGCCGACAAGACCCGAGGGGCTTTCAACCGGCGCCTCCGGCTCCCATTTTCCGGCACGGGTCGATCCGGTATGCCAGATCTGCGGGGCGATCCTGCCACCCGCGCCATGGACCGCATCCGCCACGCCCTTCCAGCCCGCCAGCGCCGCCTCGCCATGGAAGAACGGGATGCCGTAATGGTTGCGCGAGGCCGGGCGGTCGATCACCGTGCCCTCGGTCAGGATCAGCCCGACATCCCCCGCCGCGCGCCTGCGGTAATATTCGGCATTGGCGGGGCCGGGAATGCCCTCGGGCGCCATGCAACGCGTCATCGGCGCCATCACGATGCGGTTCTTCAGCGACAGGGTCTTCAGCGAAAAGGGGCGAAACAGCGCTTCGGTCGATTGCGGTTCAGAGGTCATCATCGGGTTCCGGATCTGGGGCGCCGCGCCCCTGAGGGGGGATCGGCGAGAGGCTGGGCAGGTTGTCATGGCCGCGTAAGCGGGATATAAACATGACAGCCATCATGTTTGATTATTCATGATGACGGTCATGTAATTTGTCAACCAGGAATCCGGTAAGGGGGGCCAATGAAGGTCAGTCGTGCGCAAATGGCTGAAAACCGGTCCAGAATCCTGGAGGCGGCCTGCCGCATGTTTCAGCAAAAGGGCTTTGACGGCGTGACGCTGGCCGAGGTGATGAAAGCCGCCGGCCTGACCCATGGCGCGTTTTACGGCCATTTCCGGTCAAAAGAGGATCTGATCGCGCAGATCCTGCAGCACCGTTGCGAGAAGATGCGCGAAACGCGGCCCAGCCTCGAAAGCTTTCTCGACAGCTATCTGTCGCCGGGGGTCTGCACCGATCCGACGCGCGGCTGCCATATCCCGGCGCTCGCCCCGGCGCTTGGGCCGGATATGGTGCATCACTCGCCCGAAGCGCGCGCGGCGCTGACGGAAAGCATCCGCGTCCAGATCGACCGGCTGGGCGCCGCCTTCCCCGAAACCGCCCCGGGCGAGCAACGCCGCGCCGCGATCAGGACATGGGCTGCAATGGTGGGCGCGCTTTTGCTGGCAAAGGCCAGTGACGACCCCGATCTTGCGACCGAGATCCTGAGTGAGGTGCGGGGGGGATCGTCTCCGGCAGCACGGTCTGAAACGGGTCAGAGACCGCCCTGCCGCAGCCGCAGGACCAGTGATTCCAGCATCGCGTCACAGGCGGCAAGCTGGTCCTGGCTGACATATTCATCGGGCTTGTGACCCTGATCCATCGAGCCCGGGCCACAGATCAGCACCGGCAGACCCAGCGCCTGATCGAAAAGCCCGCCTTCGGTGCCAAACGCCACTTTGATCAGCCCGGCCCCGGGCTCCAACAGCCCCCGGAGCCAGGCCACCGCCGGACTGTCTTGCGGGGTATCAAGGCCGGGATAGCCCGAGACCTCGTCAATCGCGATCCGCGCGGTGGGAAAGCGGTTGCCGTGGCGGGCCGCGATCTGGTCGGCAGCGCGGCGGATATCGGCGAGAATCAGGTCGGGGTCATCGGCGGCTATATTGCGGATCTCGAAATCGATCTCACAGAGGTTCGGCACGATGTTCAGCGCGGTGCCCCCCTGCATCACACCGGCATGGATGGTCGAATAGGGAATGTCGTAATCCGGGTCCTGCGCGCCGGTCTCACGCAGCTGCGCCTGGGCCGCGTCAAGCGCCAGGATGAACTCCGCCCCCAGATGCAGCGCGTTCAGCGCCTTTGGCGCCAGCGCCGAATGGCCCTCGACTCCGTGGCAACAGGCTTTCAGCCCGCGTTTGCCCTTATGGCCGGTGGCGATCTGCATCGAAGTCGGCTCGCCGATGATGCACAGCGCCGCCCGGTCCGCGCGCCCCGCCAGCGCGTCGATCAGCGAGCGCACACCGATACAGCCGATTTCCTCGTCATAAGACAGCGCCAGGTGCAGCGGCACCGCGAGGGGGCCGCGCGCCGCGAGCAGGGCCGCGCGGATCGCGCTTGCGACAAAGCCCTTCATGTCGGCTGTGCCGCGCCCGTAAAGCCGGCCGTCACGCGCCGTCAGCGAGAACGGGTCCATGGTCCAGGCCTGGCCCGCAACCGGAACCACATCGGTATGGCCCGAAAGAATGACGCCCCCAGGCCCCTCCGGCCCGATCGTGGCCCAGAGATTGGCGCGGCTGCCATCGGGGGAAGCAAAACGTTCGATCCGCGCGCCGGCAGGCGCCAGCAGCGCCTCGACATACTCCAGCAGCGCGAGGTTCGGCTGGCGTGACAGTGTCGGCTCGGCAATCAGCCGGGCGAGAATATCAGTGGTTTCGGGGATCACATCAGACATCTGGCAGGGTCCGGCAAGGGCAGAAGCAGCGGTCGGGGAAGCGGGAGCCATTGCCCCCGACCGCCCTCAGAGAAAGCAGGGCGCTTCCCCGAAAGCGAGTATCCCGGATCTCCCGTCACGGGTCTCCGGGCACGCCGTAACCTGGCGCGGCCGAAGGGTTCAGCGCGCGGGTGACATAGGCCTCCATCTCGGGTTGCCAGCGCGCCCATAGCGCGGCGCATTCGGCAATCGGGTCGCCCTCGGTCCAGTCGATGCGCAGATCCGCGACATTCCAGGACACTTTATCGACCATGACGAGGCCCATCGAATGCACCGGGCCTTCCTCGCCACCGGCATCCATCGCGGCGCGCATGGCGCCGAGCAGCCGGTCGCCGAGATGCCCCTTTGCCGCGGTGAAAGCCGCAACCATCGTGGCGGGAATGCTGTCAGAAGACAGCATATTGCCCGCAGCCACCACGCCCTCGCCCCGCGCCGAAGCGTGACGGCCAAGCGTCCGGGCGCCGGAATAGCTGGCGGTGCCGCCGGTCCGGTCCACGAGCGCGAGCTGGCGGTAGTCGATATGCGGTGCCTCTGCCACCAGCTGCGCCAGTGCCTCTGTAGCTGAAAGACCGGCGGCCATCAGGTCCAGCCCTTTCGGCCCCAGCGACGGGTCGGTGATGTTCTGGGTCGAGACCGCCCCCACCCCGGCCCGCACATGGGCGCAGCGCGCCGCGACCGAAGGCGAGGACGAACTGACCGCGATCCCGAACATGCCGGTATCAGCGCAGCGGGCCGAGATGGAGAAGGTCATGGGATTATGCCTCGTCCGGGATAACGGCAGTGGCCTCGATCTCGACCAGCCATTCCGGGCGGGCCAGGGCCGAAACCACGAGACCGGTCGAGACCGGGAAGACGCCCTTCAGATATTCGCCCATCACATTATAGACCGCCTCGCGGTAGCGGATGTCGATCAGATAGATCACCACACGGCAGATATGGGTCAGATCCGAGCCGGATTCCTCCAGCAGCATCTTGATGTTTTCCATGGCCTTACGCGCCTGGCCGGCCACGTCACCGATGCAGACGCTCTCGCGGGTGTCGAGGTCCTGGCCGATCTGGCCGCGCACGAACACTGTCGCCCCGCGCGCCACAACGGCCTGGCAGAGGTCGTTGTTCAGCTTTTGCTCAGGGTAGGTTTCTTTGGTGTTGAAGGGGCGGATCCGCGTGTGGACGGGCATGTCATGCTCCTGAAGGGTAAAGCCTTGGCCAAGATGTAGCGCGCTTGCCCCGGCCAGGGGATGAATATTTGTTGACCCTGTGTTTCAGCGAAACCTATGCCACTGGCCCGCCCCGCCCCGTTACGCGGCAAGGATCGCCCTTGCTGCCTTTTCACCGATCATCTGGCTGGGCGCATTGGTATTGCCGCCGATCAGCGTCGGCATGACCGAGGCATCGGCGACGCGCAGCCCTTCGATCCCATGCACCTTCATCGAGACCGGATCGACCACCGCCATCGCATCCACCCCCATCTTCGCGGTGCCGACCGGGTGATAGACGGTCAGCGCCTCGGCGCGAAGGTAAGCGAGGATCTCGTCATCGGTCACGACGCCAGGCCCGGGCAGGATCTCGCGGCCCTGAAGGCTTGCCATCGGGGCCGCACCAAAGATCCGGCGCGAGAGTTTGATCCCTTCGACCAGAACGCGCGCATCACGAAAATCACTGAAAAAGCGGTGATCGATCTCATGGGTCACGCCATCGCCCTGGCGGCGCAGCCGGATCTCGCCGACCGAACGCGGGCGCAGGACGCAGGTGTGAACGGCGAAACCATGGCCCCATTCGACCAGCCGGCCGCGATGGCTCCGATAGCCGGGGACGAAATGGAACTGCACATCCGGCAGGTCATCTTCGGCCAGAGGCGTGCGGCCAAAGCCGCCTGCGACCACGTAATTCGTCGACAGCATCCCCTTGCGGTTTGCGGCGAAGCGGAAGGGTGCGGCCATGAGTTTCAACGCGTTGCGCAGCGAAAAGCCCAGCGTCCTGGTCGAATCTGATCGCACCGTGATCATGCCGTCGACATGGTCTCGCAGGTTCTGACCGACGCCGGCCAGGTCATGGACCACGTCCACCCCCTGCCCCTGCAAGGCCGCGCCGGGCCCGATCCCCGATGCCATCAGCGCCATCGGTGTGCCGATCGCTCCGGTCGAGAGCACGACCTCGCCCCGGCAATGGATGATCTCGCGGGAACCGCCGCGCGTGACCTCGACCCCGGTGACGCGGCGGTCCTGCAGGATCAGGCGCTTCAGATCGGTGCCGGTCATGATGGTGAGGTTCGGGCGGCTCCGCACCGGCTCAAGATAGGCATTATAGGCGGAAAACCGGATGCCGTTCTTCTGCGTCACGTCATAGATGCCAAGGCCGAGCTGGCTGTCACCGTTGAAATCCCGGTTGCGCGGCAGGCCGATCGCCTCGCCCGCGCGGATATAATCCTCGCAAACCGGGTTCGGATCTTTCGGACGGGCCACGATCAGCTCGCCTTTGGTGCCATGCAGACGCGGATCCTGGCCGACCTGGTTCTGTTCGAGATGCTTAAACAGCGGCAGAACATCAGACCAGGACCAGCCCTGGCAGCCAAGCGCAGCCCATGTGTCGTAATCCGCAGCTGCGCCCCGGATATAGAGCATCGAATTCAGCGAAGAAGACCCGCCCAGCATCCGCCCCCGGTTGACCGGAATATTGCGGTTGTTCAGCTCGGGCTGCTTCACGCCGGTATAGCCGTAGTCAAAGCGCTTGCGGCCATACATCGCAAGGATCCCGGCCGGCACTTTCACGCGGATATCACGATCGGAGCCGCCGGATTCGATCACCAGCACCGAGGTTTTCGGATTGGCCGAAAGCCGGTTCGCCAGCACACAGCCCGCCGCCCCGGCCCCGATGACGATATAGTCGAAAGCATCCATCAAAGGGCTCCATAGGTGATTTTGCCGGCGCAGACCGTCAGCGCAACCGAGGCTGCGCTCTCGCTGTCAGCGAGGCCTTCCAGGCTGCCATCAATCAGCACCAGATCGGCGTCAAAGCCGGGGGCCAGCCGCCCGGCGCGGTTTTCCGCGAAATCGGCATACGCGCCGCCGGTCGTATAGGCGGCGAGGCAGTCGTCAAGGCTGAGGCGCTGATCGGGCAGATCCGCGCGCCAGGGCTTACGCGTCAATGCGCAATGGATCGCGTAAAGCGGTGAGAGCGGCGAGACCGGCCAGTCGGTGCCAAAGGCCAGAGGCACATCGCGGGCAAGAACCATCGCCCAGGGGAAGGCGGTGGGCCAGCGCGCCGCGCCCATGATGGTGATCGTGGGCTCCAGCGGCAGGCCCGCCGAACCCGGCGGATGCACCGGCTGCATCGAGGCGGTGATGCCCAGCGGGCCAAGCCGGCCCAGGTCTGCAGGCGTGATCGTGTCGATATGTTCGATCCGGTGGCGCGCGTCGCGCGGGCCATTGGCGGCAAGCGCGGCCTCATAGCCGTCGATCACCGCGCGCACCGCGCCATCGCCCACCGCATGGGTGGTGATCTGCAGCCCCCTCCGGTCGGCCTCGACACAGATCGCGTTGAACTGATCCAGCGGGATCAGCGGCTCGGACCGAAAGCCGGGGCGGTCGGGGTAATCGGTGACCGTCAGCGCGGTCCAGGTATCAAACACCCCGTCCATGAACAGTTTGATGCGGGCAAATGACAGCCAGCCCGGAACCTCCGGTCCGAATTCATCCAGCAGGTCAATGCCCTGGACCCCGTCTTTCGCCTCGAGCATCAAAGGCAGGCTGACCCTGACCGGCATCTCGCCCGCCAGCGCCAGATCGCGCATCAGACCGGCCTGCCAGGCATTGCCATCCATATTCACCGCGCGCGTGATGCCATGGCGGGCGCAATAGTCGCCTGCCGCGCGGATCACCGCCCGGTCATGTTCGCGCGCGCCTTCGCCTTCGGCGCCGGTCATGCGGTAATCCATCGCATCGCGGCCTTGCAGGCGAGAGAGCATCTTCACCCGGTTCATCGCGGCAAATTCGCGCAATTCACCACTGGCCAGCCCGTCATCGCCCATCACCACCTCAGACCCCGGCCCGAGATCGGCACCATGGAGGATCCCTGCCAGCTCCAGCGCCTTTGTATTGGCCCAGGCGCAATGGAGGTCGGTGGCAATCAGGCAGAGCGGGCGATCACCGATGATCCGGTCGAGGATATGGCGATCAGGCCTTTCTTCGCCAAAGATCACATAATTCACCGCATAGCCGAACAGGATCCCCTCCCCGGGCTGGCGGGCCGCGAAGTCCAGAAGCGCCTCCCGCACCGGGTCGAACCCGAAAAGCGCACCCATATTCAGCATCGAAAGCGAGGCGCCGCCCATCATCAGATGCAGATGGCTTTCGATGAAGCCGGGCATCAGTTCGCGCCCGGCAGCATCGATCACCCGGGTTTCCGGGCCGATATGCGCGCGGATCGCGCGGTCATCCCCAAGCGCCAGGATCACACCATCCGCCACCGCAATCGCGGTGGTGCCGGGGGCGGCAAAAAGCGGGCGCAGGCGCGCGTTCAGGATCACCAGATCGGCGGTCATCGGTCTCTCCGGCAGCAAGGGGAAAAGGGGCCGGGGTTACGCCCGGCCCTCGTCTGAACGGCTTATTGCAGCAGCTGGGTCCAGACCCGGTTCACCAGATCCTGCGCCGCAGGCGAGCAGGTGCGCGAAAACTCAACCGGCACTTCCGGATAAAGCTCGGGCGCTTTTTCCTTGGTATAGACGACCTTATCCGCGACCAGCGTCATCGGCGAGGAATGGGCGTAGAAGTTCATCTGCTCGGTCGCGTTTTCCGGCTCCGACATGAATTCGATGAATTTGATCGCATTCTCGCGGTTCGGGGCGCCATTCGGGATCACCATCGAGTCAATCCAGCCCACCAGACCCTCTTTCGGCAGCGCATAGGCGAAAGGCGCGCCATTGACGCGGGCCTTCAGCTCTTCGCCATCCCACCAGAAATGCGCCGCAACCTCGCCCGAGGCCAGACGGCTTGCGATATTATCCGAGGAATAGGCGGCGACCGCAGGCTTTTGTGCCGCCAGCAGATCGTAGACCCGCTTCATCTCATCAGCATTTTCCGAGCAGAACGGCACGCCGAGGTAAAGCTGCGCCGCACCGACCACCTCATCGGGATAGGACAGCATCGCGATCTTGCCGGCCAACGGGGCTTCGGGTTCGAGGAAATAGCTCAGGCTGTCGAGCGGGCCGGTATATTCATTGGTGTTGACCGCGAAACCGGCCGTGCCATAGGCGACCGGGATCGAATAGGCCTGGGTCTCATCCCACCACTGGTTCTTCCAGCGCGGGTCGATCAGCTCATAGGCTTTCAGCTTGCTTGCGCCGTAATCCTGGATCAGCCCCTCATCGATCATGATGCGCAGGAAATGCTGCGAGGGGGTCGAGACATCATAGCCCGAAGACCCGGCCTGAAGCTTTGTCAGCAGATCCTCATTCGAGGTATAGCCGTCGACATTGACCTTAACATCATATTCTTTCGAGAATTTCTCGATCAGCTCAGGCGAAAAGCTTTCCGACCAGACATAAAGGTTCAGCTTGCCTGCGGCATCAGCGGCAGTCGCAGCGCAAAGCGCGAAGACAGAGGCAGTGACGAGGTTTTTCATTATAACTTCCCTTGTTGGTTTGTTTTTTATTCAGGTGTTTTTGATGCCCCGCCGGGCGACGAGCAGCGCAATGGTGGCAAGGATCAGAGAGGCCAGGATCATCAGCGTGCCGATGGCGTTCAGCTCGGGCGAGGTACCGGCGCGGATCAGCGAGAAGATATAGACCGGCAAAGTGGTGGTGCCGCCCGAGGCCAGCATGTTCGAGGTGATGAAATCATCCATCGAGATCAGAAAGGCGAGCATGGCGCCGGAAAACACCCCCGGAAAGATCAGCGGCAGCGTCACCCGGCGAAAGGTCGTCCAGCGGCTGGCATAGAGATCGGCGCTGGCCTCTTCGAAATCCAGCGACATGCCCTGAAGCCGCGCCCGGATCGGCAGAAAGGCAAAGGGCGTGCAAAAGGCCGAATGGGCGAGGATCAGCTTCAAGAGCCCGTTTTGCAGCCCGACCAGCGAGAACAGGATCAGGCTCGCCACCGCCAGCACGATCTCGGGCAGCAAAAGCGGCAGGTTCACCACCGTTTCGGACAGCCGCCGGAACCGCACATTCTTGCCCCGGATGATGGCGAGCGCCGCCATCAGCGCCACGGTCGTCGCCACCGCCGTCGCGATCAGTGCCACCAGAACCGAGGTTTTCAGCGCATTCATCAAGGGGCCATTGTTCAGCGCGGCCACATACCAGTCGAGCGAAAATCCGGTCCAGACACCGGCAATGCGGTTCGCGTTGAAGGAATAAACCACCACGACCAGAAGCGGCAGATAGAGCCAGACGAAGAAGACAATCGTCAGAAGACCAAAGCCCGGATAGCGTTTGACATCATGATGGCGGCTCATGCGCGTGCCTCCATCCCGGCGGTACGTCGTGCAGCGCGCAGCGCGGTGAAGATCAGGAACAGCATCACCAGCCCCATCAGCACCATCGCAATCGCGGCGCCAAACGGCCAGTTGCGCCCGCCCCCGAATTGCAGCTGGATCAGTGACCCCATCATCATCTGCTTGCCACCGCCCATCAATGTGGGCTCCAGCACCGCGCCCAATGCAGGAACAAAGACAAGGATCGCGCCCGAGACGATCCCCGGCGCGGTCAGCGGCAGGATCACGCGGCGGAAGGTGGTCAGGCGGTTCCCGTGCAGATCATGCGAGGCTTCGATCAGCGTCAGGTCAAGTTTCTCGATCGAGGCATAGATCGGCAGCACCATCAGCGGCATACAGGTATAGACCATCGCCACCAGCGTCGCGGTATCATTGAACATGAAACTGGTTCCGGGCGCGAGGCCGAAGGTCTCAAGGAACCGCGGCAGCGGGCCGTCTTTGCCAAGGATGATCATCCAGGCATAGACCCGCAGGATCATCGAAACCCAGAAGGGCAGCGTCACCAGATAGACCAGCAGCGCCCGCATCCCCGGCGTCTGGCGCGAGATATACCAGGCGACCGGCAGTGCGAAAACCAGACAGATCAGCGTCGTAAGCCCCGCGAGCAGATAGGTCCGCCCGATGATCAGAAGGTATTGCGGCGTGAATTCCAGCTCGCCCGACCAGCCCTCGTTAAAGAGGATCTGGCTGTAGCCCGACAGGTTGAAATCCCAGGTGAACCCGCCATGCGAGCCGCGTGTGGCCACCGAGACGGCGGCAATGATCAGGATCGGCAGGATCAGCGCGAAGCCCATCAGCGCCCAGGCCGGCATTAGCCCCCAGAAGGGCAGATTACTGGCAAGCCGCCTCATGATGCCAGCACCCGCACCGATGCCGGCAGGAAGCCGATGGCGACCTCGTCCCCCGTCCCGACCAGGTCGCCCTGGCGCGACGCATTGCGGCGCGAGGCGCGCAAGGACACGCCCCCGGCCTCAAGCGTGTAATGGGTAAAGCCGCCCATGTAATTCTGGCTGATGACACGCGCCGGAAGGGTGATCCCCTGCGCCTGGTCACCGAGATTGATCTTTTCGGGCCGGATCGACAGCGTCGCGCGGCCGGGTTGCAGCCGGGCGGTCGCAGGCGCCTCGAAAATGCCAAGCGGTGACCGGACAGTCGCCAGGCCCTCGCGCGTCTCCAGCACCTCGACATCAAGGAAATTGGTTTCGCCCACGAAATCCGCCACAAAGCGGTTCACCGGCTCTTCATAAATCGCGGTGGGCGTGCCGATCTGCTGTACCTCGCCCGCGCCAAGGACCGCGATCCGGTCCGACATATCGAGCGCCTCTTCCTGGTCATGGGTAACAAAGACAAAGGTGATGCCGGTATCGCGCTGCAGGTTGCGCAGCTCATCTCGCATCGCCTGGCGCAGTTTCAGATCCAGCGCGGACAAAGGCTCGTCCAGCAAGAGGATCTCCGGCTCGGGCGCCAGCGCCCGGGCCAGGGCCACGCGCTGGCGCTGCCCGCCGGACAACTGGCCGGGCTTGCGGCCCGCCATGGCCGACATATGGACGCGTTCCAGCATCTCGCCCGCACGGGCGCGGATCTTTGCCCGCGCCCAGCCCAGGTTTTCAAGGCCGTAAGCCACGTTCTGTTCCAGCGTCATATGCGGAAACAGGGCGTAAGACTGAAACACCGTATTCACCCGGCGCTTATGCGGCGGGATCGAGGTTACCTCGCGCCCATGCAGCAAGATCGCGCCCTGATCGGGGGATTCGAACCCTGCAAGCATCCGCAAAAGCGTGGTCTTGCCGCAGCCTGACGGGCCGAGCATGGTGAAAAACTCGTTCTCGCCAATGTCAAAACTGACCGATTTCAGCGCCTGGTAGGTGCCGAAATGCTTCGAGACGCCCCGAACCTCGACGGCCTTGTCCGAAACGGCCTCGTCCGAAACGGCCTTATCCTTGTCCATGACCATTCCTTCAGAGCGGTTCGAGTTCGGTAACTTCGCGGCGGAACGGCAGCGCGTCGCCAATATCGGGGGTGTCGAGCTCGCGGGCATAGCGGTGGCCGGCATAGGTCGCCCAGGCGATGGGCGCAGGTGCCGCCGCGTCGCCGATCAGTTTGACCGACCGGATACCGGCATCGGCCCATTCGGCCTCGCGCGCCATAAGATCGTTGTAAAGCGCATCATCACCCAGTCGCGAGGCGACCATCACGACGGCATCGGCCGCGAGGTCGCGGCGTTGGTCGGTATAGCTGCAATTGACCTCGACCGCGCCCGCGCGCACCGCCGTCATGCCGGTGTTCAGCCGGATCCCGACACCGAGCTCCACCAGCCGCAGATGGATCGCGCCCTGCTCCAGCGTGTTGCGCGTCCAGTCCGAGACATAGGCCGAGGGCGTCACGAGGATCACCTTTGCACCGGCCTTCGCCATGACCTCGGCCATGACGCCGCCCATGTAATAATGGTCGTCATCATAAACGACGACGGTCTTGCCGCTCAGATCGGCGGGGTGTTTTCCCGCCATCACATCATCAGGTGTCCAGACGGGCATGGCCGCATCAATCGCCATCGGCACCACATGCTGACGCGCGACCCCATCGGCCCGCCAATGCGCCCCGGTCGCGATGCAGACATTCTGGAAGCCGAATTCGAGGATCTCTTCGGCCCCCAGGCGGCTGTCGAAATAGGTCTCGACATTCGGGCGCTGACTGATCTGGTATTGCCGGTAATCGACCACGCGGCCCCAGGCGGAAAGGCCGGGCAGCAGGCGTTCCCGCGCGACACGGCCGCCAAGGGTCGTGGTCGCCTCGGCCATGGCCACGTCATAGCCCCGCAGGGACAACGCGCGGGCGGCCTCAAGCCCGGCAGGGCCGGAGCCGACGATCAGCACGGTCGAGCTGTCGCCTTTGGCGTTCATCTTTTCGGGATGCCAGCCCTTGCGCCATTCCTCCATGAAGGTCGGATTCTGAGTGCAGCGCGAGATCGACATCGTCATATCGCCGGTGATGCAGATATTGCAGCCGATACATTCGCGGATATCCTCGACCCGCCCCTCGTCGATCTTTTTCGGGATGAACGGATCGGCAATCGAGGGCCGCGCGCAGCCGATGAAATCCAGCACGCCCTGGCGGATCATCCGCGCCATCACATCGGGCGAGGTGAAGCGGCCCACACCGACCACGGGTTTCGATGACAGCTCACGGATGCCGGAGACCAGCACTTCCTGCGCCGCTTCCTCTTTGAAGCGCGAGGGGCCAGAACAATCCTCCCATGCGCCCTGGGCCAGATCCCAGAGATCGGGAAGATCGCCGTTCAGTTCGACGAATTCGCGCACCTCGGCATTGGAAAAGCCAAGATTGCCGATATGTTCGTCCAGGCTGACGCGCATGGTGATCGCCATCGTGTCACCCACGGCATCGCGGATATCCGCGACCACTTCGCGGGCAAAGCGCGAACGGTTTTCCAGGCTGCCGCCATATTCATCGCTGCGCTGATTGGTGGCACGCGACAGGAAATGCTGGAAAATGCCGAAGCCATGCGCGCCGTAAAGGCAGATCAGGTCGAACCCGGCGAGTTTAGAACGTTTCGCGGCATTGACGAACCAGCGCCTGAGATCGGTGATGTCGGATTTCGACAAAGCGCGCGCCGAGACCGGGTCATTCGTGAAGGTGCGGATCGGCAGGGCCGAGGGCGCCAGTGGCACCTCTTTGGTGTAGAAATTCGGGCCGTTGATCCCTGAATAGGCCAGCTGGATCCCGGCCAGCGCGCCACGGGTCTTCATCGCATCCGACATCCGGCGAAGCCCCGGAATGTCTTTGTCTTCCCAAAGCCTTAACTCGATGAAAGGTGTGATTTCCGAACTGTGGTGCATCTCGGTCTGTTCGGTGAAAATGACCCCCCAGCCGCCTTCCGCCTTGATGCCGCGCATGGCGGCCGCAGCAGATGGATCGCGGTAGCCGCCCCCATTGCAATGCGGCACCTGGTAAAAGCGGTTCTTCGCCACAAGCGGGCCAATGGCCAGTGGCTCGAACAGGATATCATATTTCGGGTCGCGCATCTGGGGACATCCTTGATGCAAGGTCAGGGGAAAAAGCGGGATCTGCCCCATAGGATTGCCGGGGCCTGGTCTGGTAAATGATGGGTTTCGGAAGCCTTGCTTAGACTGCGCCTAATCAGCACCTCACCTGGACGGGATGCCTGGGCATAGCGCGGTTCAAGGCAGCGAAAAACAATACCAATTATAAGAAAAGAAACAACTATTCGCAGGGTTGCGACGTTTCAGCCGCGCATGCGGTTCTGCCCCGCCGCAAGCCGGGATGCGACGGGGGAACGGGCCGGACCCAGGCTTCCCGGCCTGCGCCCGAAAAAGAGGCTTAGCTGCTTAGTATTTGATCCAGATTGTTTTCAGCGCCGAATATTTGTCAAAGCTGTGCAGGGACAGATCGCGGCCGAATCCCGATTGTTTCATACCGCCAAAGGGTGTCATTGCCGAAAGCGCATCCACCGTATTGACCGAAACCGTGCCGGCATGGAGGCCGTCCGACACCGACAGGGCCCGGCTCAGATCCCGGGTCCAGACCGAGGCGGCGAGGCCATATTCGCTGTCATTGGCAATCTTCAGCGCCTCTTCCTCGCTGTCAAACGGCGTCACGGCAAGGACCGGGCCGAAGACCTCTTCCTTCGCGATCCGGGCGTCAGGCGCAACATCGGCAAAGATCGTGGCGCCAATATAGCAATCCGATCCGTCCCGCGTCTCGCGCTCGCCGCCATGGACCAGCCGCGCCTCGGCTTTGCCGATCGCGATATATTGCGCAACCTTGTCGGCATGGGCTTTCTCGACAAGCGGCCCCATGCGGGTGGCCAGATCCAGCGGGTCTCCCAGAGGCCAGGCGGCGGTGGCCGCGATCAGCTTTTCGGTGAATTCCTCCTGCACCGCGCGCGCGACCAGGATGCGGGAATTGGCAGAACAGACCTCGCCCGAATTGAACAGGATCCCGAAGGCCGCCATGGTTGCGGCCTGATCCAGATCGGCATCGGCAAAGATCAGGTTCGGGGATTTGCCTCCGGTTTCCAGCCAGACCTGTTTCATATTGCTTTGGGCGGCATAGTTCATGAACCGCTTGCCGGTGGCGGTCGATCCGGTGAAAACCAGCGCATCAACATCGCCGTGCAGCCCAAGTGCCTGGCCTGCCTCGACGCCGTAACCCGGAACCACATTCAGCACCCCGTCAGGCAGCCCGGCCTCAGAGGCAAGCTCGGCAAGGAACAAAGCCGACAAAGGCGATTGCTCCGCCGGTTTCAGCACCACCGAATTCCCCATCGCCAGCGCGGGCGCCAGTTTCCAGGTCGCCATGTCGAGCGGGAAATTCCACGGCACCACCGCCCCGATCACGCCCAGGGGCGCGCGCCGGATCAGCGCCAGATCGCGGCCCCCGGTGGGCGCGACCTCGTCGTAAAGCTTGTCGATGGCCTCGGCATGCCACTGGAAGAAATGCGCCGATCCGGGCGCGTCGATGGTCGAGCTGTCACCGATGGGCTTGCCCATATCCAGCGTTTCCAGCAGCGCGAGCTCCGCGACATTCTCGCGGATCAGGCCCGCGAGCTTCAAGAGCACTTCTTTGCGCGCCGATGGCGTCTGGCGCGACCAGCGCCCGTCGTCAAAGGCCCGCCGCGCCGCCGCCACCGCCAGATCAATATCCGCCGCCATGCCGCGCGACACTTCGGTCAGCACCGAGGCATTCGCGGGGTTCACCGTGGCAAACCGCCCCCCGCCTGCGCATCCCGGAACGCCCCGTCGATATAAAGCTGGTTGCGAAAGCGCAGGCTGTCTGCGCGGGTGCGCCATTCGGCAGAGGTGGCGGGAAGGGTCATGGTCTTGCTCCTGTCAGGTCTCGGGTGGCACCGAGAGGCGGCGGATTCCGGGATGCACCCCGTCTTTCAGCTTCTCGCTGCAAAATTCGATGAAACGGCGCACGGTCAGCGATTTCGCCGCGTCGCGCATGGTGATGATCCCCAGACGCATCGGGCGCGGATTGCCACTCAGCGGGATGTCGATCAGCCGCCCGCCATCCAGCGCCAGATCAATCGCGGGCCGGATATTGGCGATGGAATAGCCGAAGCGATTGGCCACCAGGGCCCGCATCACCCAGATGTCGCGCGTGCGCTCGACGATATTGGGGGTGCAACCGGCATCGCGAAAGAGCGAGATGAAATAGCTCGCGCTATAGGGCAGATCGAGCAGGATCATCGGATGTTCGGCCAGCTCGTCAAGGCTGACACTGTCCTTGCCCGCCAGCGGATGGCCCTCGTGCAGGACGGCATGGGGTGGCAGGGCGCCAAGCTCGTGGAATTCCATATCGGACGGGATATCAAGGTCATAGCTCAGCGCGAGGTCAAAGCGCGCGAGCCGCAGGCCTTCGATGATACCCGCGTGATCCAGCTCGTTCTGCGCGAATTCCACCTCGGGATAGCTTTCGCAGAAGGTGCGGCGCAACGCGGGGATCACGACCTGTGCAAAGGTCATCAGGCAGGCGACATGCAAAGGCCCCCGCACCTGCCCCGTGACCTCATTCGACAGCGCATTCAGCGCAGCCGCCTCGGTCAGGATGCGGCGCGCCTGTTCGACAAAGCTGCGCCCGGCCTGGGTCAGCGACAATCCATGCGCATGGCGTCGCACGAAAAGCGTGATGCGGAATTCGCGTTCCAGCTGCGATATCGCCGCGGAAACCGAGGGCGCCGAGACATTCACCCGCTCTGCCGCCTCGGTGACCGAGCCGTAATCCCCCACCGCCACCAGATATTCCAGCTGTCTGAGCGTGAACCTGAGCGCCATCCCTGCCCCTTTCCGATCCCCTGTTGCGGGCAGAGCATAGACCAGACCCTGGCCCGACCGCGAGACTTGCACGGAGCCGTCGGACGAATTTGCAACAGGATGCGCGCCAGAGATCATCGCTCCGGCACCCGGATATGGAACATGGGCGGCCTCATCCCCCTCACCGCGGCCCTGGCGGCAGGGTCGGACGGGTCAGATTTTCAGGGCTGAGGATCGCGGTCAGCAGCGCCTCGGGCAAAAGCCCGCGCTCCAGCGCCAGCTCGCAGACGCCCCGGCCCGAGGCAAAGGCCTCGCGCGCCAGATCGGTCGCGTTCTCATAGCCGATATAGGGGTTCAGCGCGGTGACGATGCCGATGGAATGCGTCACCGCGCGTGCCAGCACCTCATGATTGGCGGTAATGCCGCTGATACAATGCGTCCGCAGGGTCTCACACCCCGCCGTCAGATGCCGGATCGAGCGCGAGATGGTACAGGCGATCACCGGCTCAAAGGCGTTCAGCTGCAATTGCCCGGCTTCGGCGGCCATGGTGATGGTGATATCATTGCCGATCACCTCGAAAGCGATCTGGTTCACCACTTCGGGGATCACCGGATTGACCTTGCCCGGCATGATTGAAGACCCGGCCTGGCGCGCAGGCAGGTTGATCTCACTGAAGCCGGCGCGGGGGCCCGAGGATAACAACCTGAGATCGTTGCAGGTTTTCGAAAGCTTGACCGCCACCCGCTTCAACACGCCCGAGACCTGGACAAAGACGCCGCAATCCTGGGTCGCCTCGATCAGGTCCGGCGCGGTGATCAGCGGAATGCCGGTCAGCGCCTCAAGACGGGCGCGGGCCAGGGCGGCGTAACCGGGATGCGCGGTCAGGCCGGTGCCGATGGCCGTCGCGCCAAGGTTGATCTCGCATAACAGCGCGCGGGCCTCGGAAAGCCGCGCCTCGTCTTCGCCGAGCATGGTGGCGAAGGCGCCGAATTCCTGACCCAGGGTCATAGGGACCGCTTCCTGCAACTGGGTACGGCCCATCTTCAGGACATCGCTGAACTCCGCCGCCTTGGCCGCGAAAGCCTGCCGCAGATCCGCCAGCGCGATCAGAAGCCGGCCAATCGCCGTCCAGGTCGCCAGCCGCAGCGCGGTCGGATAGACGTCATTGGTACTTTGGCCCAGATTGACATGCTCATTCGGGTGCAGATGCGCGTATTCGCCTTTCGCCCGGCCCATCAGCTCCAGCGCGCGATTGGCGATGACCTCATTCGCATTCATATTGGTCGATGTGCCGGCACCGCCCTGGATCTGATCGACCACGTACTGGTCGTGCAGTGCGCCCGCCATGATCTCACGGCAGGCGGCAATGATCGCCGCAGCGCGGCTTGCCTCCAGCAGGCCGAGATCGCGATTGGCCTCGGCCGCCGCCAGTTTGATCGCGGCCAGCGCATGGATCAGATCGCCCTCTTCGCCGATCACCCGGCCCGAGATCGCGAAATTCTCGCGCGCCCGCAGGGTGTGGATGCCCCAATAGGCCGCACCGGGCACCTCACGCGGGCCAAGCAGATCCTGTTCGATGCGGACGGTCATTGCGGCTCCGGCAAGCGGGGTCAGGCCCGGGCGACGACCCGCCCGGGGGAATATCACACCACGCCCGGGCTCAGGCCGGAACCGCCCGCTCTGCCGCGATATGGCCGGCAAGGCGGTCGGCATCATGCCAGACCCCCCAGATGAAGGAGGAGCCGCGCATCGACAGCCAGGGCAGACCGAGGAAATAAAGCCCCGGCACTGCCGAGACGCCGCCTGAATGCGAGGGGCGGCCGCGTTCATCGAAGATGTCGGCCTTGATCCAGCTGAAATCCAGCGCATAGCCGGTCGCCCAGAGGATCGTGGTGATGCCCTCTTTCGCCAGATCCAGCGCCAGCACCGGATCGGTGAGGCAGTCAGGATCCGCGCCGATCAGATGCGCCTCTGGTTCCTCAGGCAGGTCGAGACCCTGGCGCGCCACATGGGCATCGGCCTGCTGCAAAAGACCGAGGTAATTCGCATCGCCCTGCGCCACATTCTTCGCGAGATCGGGCGCGAAATGCATCACGCCGTTCTCATAGCGCGCGGTCATGCCAACAAGCCCCATGCCCTCATTCGCGAGGCGGCGGAAATCGACGGTCTGGCCGCCGCGCGCGCCGCTCACGGCGATGGTCACATGTTCGGTGCCGGGCGTGGGCGTCGTCGTGTCCCAGATGCCAAGCGCCCCCAGCCACCAGACGAAATCCTTGCCGCGATAACGCCGCGGCGGGCGGTCATGCGCCCCGACCGAGAGCCAGACCTTGCGGCCCGCGCGCCGCAGCTCATCGGCGATCTGCACCCCCGAAGACCCGGCGCCGACCACAAGCACACCGCCTTCGGGCAACTGATCGGGGTTCTTATAGCCATGCGAATGCAGCTGATGCAGGCCGGCGCTTGCAGGCACCACCGGCGGGATCACCGGTTTCTGGAATGCGCCGGTGGCCGCCACAACATTCTGCGCCTCGATCACGCCTTCAGAAGTCTCGACCCGGAAACCCGCCTCAAGCGGCTGAACCGAAGTGACCGTCACACCGCAGCGCACCGGCGAGTTGTTTTGCGCGACGCAGGCCTCGAAATAGGCCGCGACCCGGTCGTGATGGGCAAAAGCGTCGGGGTCAAGCTCCTCGAAGGTCAGCGTCGGGAAACGGTCATGCCAGACCGGGCCATTGGCCACCAGCGAATCCCACCGCGCCGTGCGCCAGCTTTCCGCGATGCGGTTCTTTTCCACCACCAGATGCGACAGGCCGCGCCGGCCCAGATGCTCGCTCATCGCGACGCCGGCCTGACCGGCCCCGATCACGAGAGTATCGACTTTTTCGACAGACGTTTCGGCGGACATTTCGGCTTCCTCACGCGGAAAGTGACAGAGGGTGACCGCCGGATCGGCCGGTCGCCTGAGGAAATGATGCCGCCGAAAAACCTGATTTGCCTATGAGCGATTCTTGCAGCCCTGATTAGGGCGGCGCTAAGCCGCATCTTCGCGGCCCATCAAAGCAGGATGTGCAAAAGAGGGCGCGGCCTCAGCCGCAGGGACGTTTCCAGTCGAAAAAGCCCGGGCCCGCGCGGCTCAGCAGATCACGCGCCAGGCGCGCGCCAAGCGCTGCGGCCTCTGCGGCGGGGCAACTGCCCTCGACCGTCATGCGCTCGGCGCCATTGGTGCGCAGGATCTCGCCGCGGAAATGGATCACGTCATCGCGCAGCCGTGCGAGGCCCGCGATCGGGGTCTGGCAATTCCCTTCCAGCGTCCCGAGAAAGCTGCGCTCGCAGGCCATTTCGCGCTCGCAGACCGGATCATGCAGCGGCATCAGCAGGTCGCGCACCCAGAGATCGCCCTTGCGGCGCTGGACCGACAGCGCGCCCTGGCCGATGGCGGGCAGCATCTCTTCCGTCCCGATCACCGTCCAGCTTTCAGCGGACATTCCAAGCCGGTTCAGTCCCGCCAGTGCGAGGAAGGTGCAATCCGCCAGGCCCTGCTCAAGTTTGGAAAGCCGCGACTGCACATTGCCCCGGAAATTCACGATGCGCAGATCGGGGCGCGCGAACAATGCCTGCGCGCCGCGCCGCATACTGGATGTGCCGACCGAGGCGCCCAGAGGCAATTCCTCCAGGCTGCGATACTTATGCGACACCAGCACATCACGCGGGTCTTCGCGCGGCAGGAAAATATCCGAGACCAGCCCTTCGGGCTCGGCCACCGCCATATCCTTCACGCAATGAACCGCAAGGTCGATGCGGCCATCCAGCAGCGCCTCTTCCAGTTCCTTGGTGAAAAGCCCCTTGCCGCCGATCTCTTTCAGGAGCTTGTCGAGCACCCGGTCAGCCGTGGTCTTGATCACCACAATCTCGAAAGCCTCGACCGGCAGATCGTGCTGCACCCGCAGCCAGTCCCGGGTCTGGAACGCCTGTGCCAGCGCCAGTGGCGATCCGCGTGTGCCGATACGAAGGGGAGTGCTGGCGTCAGGCTGTCTCATGGGGCTTCCGATAGGCTGGCAAAGCTGCGCTGGCAACTGGAATCATTCTCAAACAGCCAGATTGACGCGACGCGATTTGTCGCAGCTGGCGGCGGTTTCTGCGGGGCTCAGGGCGGGAATGGAGCGGCTCAGCCGCCAGCGGCCGCGCGCATGCGGCCCGCTTCGCTGTCATGGTCGATCAGATTGCGCATCAACATGACGCCGCCCATGAATTCGACCCCGCCCGCCATGGAATCCATGATTACCTTGACCGTCTCATCGGCGCCGATCGCATTGCCGTCCAGCGCAACTTCCGAGGGCAGTTCCACCACACCCAGCGTGGTCATCGTCTTATAGGCCTGGCTCAGATGCGGGCAGGACCATTCCATATGCATGGTCAGCGGACATTTGATGAAAAGGCCGGGCTTTGTGTGCCAGAGCTTCAGCTCATTGCGATCCTCCAGCGCGAAGGACAGTTCCACCGCGCTGTTAAGGCGGAATTCCTGCTGGAAGATGCGCCGCGCCACCTGTTCGCATCCCGCGAGCAGCGCGTCGAAATCGATGGCGTCAAGCGGCTGCACCACTTCGCCGCTGCCATTGCCGGTGTAACGGACCCGCAATTCGCGGGCGCCATCGGCCGCCGTCCCGATCTTCGCCGAGGTGATCGAAAGGTTGTAAGACTGGACTGACATGGCGGGATCCCTGATATGCATGCGCATAATATAGGCCGCGATGCCGCGTCTCACAACGGTTTCTCCAGGGATCTGCACGCGCCCTCAGCCTTTCCAGGGACCGGCCAGCCCCTCTTCGCGCATCAGCCTCGTCAGCTGGTTCGCGGCCAGCATCAGGGCCTCGCCCGACAATGTGCCGGCTTCCGACCCCGCAAAGGCATCGGCCAATGCCCGCGCCGCAACCGGAAGCCCGCCTTTCGCAAACCGCGCCAGATCCTGCGGTGATACGCCCCCCAGCCCCGCAGGGGTCAGCGGGCCGCCATCGCTGTAGCCTTCCGGCAGATCGCCCTTCAGATTGCGCACCACCCCGGTTGAAATCGCGTCAAGCAGCTGATCCGCCGCCTGGATCGCACCCGCAACCCGGGTCGGGTGGTCGGTATCCGCCGCGGCATGCGGCAAGAGCGAGAGCTTCGTGCCATGCCGCTCCACAAGACCCAGATAGGGCGCCATCGGGCCCGAAAGCGCGCCCGCCGAATCCACGAAAAGATCCGCATCAATCGCCGCGAACCCGACCTGCCCCGCGCGCAGCGCGCTTTCCAGCGCCGCGATATCGACCAGCTCACCCCGGTCATAGTTCAAGAGGACCGCCCCCGGTGCCAGCGCCGCCAGCACCGTCTCATTGATCAGCCCGGCATTGGCGAACCCGTCAGGCCCCTTCGGCCCAAGGCCGAGATGGACCGACAGAGCATCCGCCCCGCGCGCGGCCTCTTGCGGGGTGGCGGCATAGCGGAACCCTCGCTTTCGATCCAGATCCGGTGGCGCGGACGGGCATGGATCACCACCTCCATGCCGAAGGCGCGGGCCAGCAGCGCCACTTCGCGCCCGATATTGCCATAGCCGATCACCGCGAGGCGCTGGCCCTCCAGTTTGCGCGTCGGATAGCGCAGGAGGTCGCGCCCGGTATCGAACCGGCCTGCCACCACAAGGTCATGCAATGCCCCGACCGGCAGATCGGGGCGCTGACCAAGCAGCGCCTTCATCACCATCTGCGCGGTGGCGCGGGCATTGATCCCGGGCGTGTTCATCAAAGGCGCAACGCCGCCGATCCCGTCGCCGCCGCCCCAGCTTGCCGATCCCATATTGCCGGTTCCGGTGCCGATCCTGACGCCACCAAGGTCAAAGCGCGTCTCGGCCGGCAGGATAGTCGCCGCGGCGATCACCGCATCATAAAGCCCGTCACCGGCCTCGGCGATCAGCTCATCCCGGGTCGAGAGATGCGGCATGTAGAAAAACGTCGCCCGCCCCTCATCGGCCCGCGCTCCGCGCGCCGAACCGATGTGAAATCGCCCGCCCCGGCTTTCGACATGGGCGCGAAACGCTGACGCATCGGGCGCCCCGCCCGTATCAAACGCCAGGCCGACGAGGTCGGCCACGAGGATTTTCGGGCTGTTGCGGTCCATCGGTCAGTCCTTCTTAAAGGAGGGTCGTCTTGTTTTTACGGTCACGGCCCATGACAGAGCCGGGTCAGGGCATAGCTGCAAGCGATTTTTTCACCCCTGCGCCGCGCAAGCTGCGAATAAAAATCCCCGCCGCCGCGCAATATGATTTCGCCCCGGGGTCAGAGGAGCAGAGCAGAACAACCTCCGCTTCCTGCCGGGGCGAGGAAGGAACCGACTGTTTTTGACCATATGGTCTGAAATCCGGCACACTGCCCCTGGCCCCTGGCGAAAGAAATCCACTGCGGTTTGTCTGAATTTGGAATGGCGTGGTGCGGTGTTCGGGCTTTATCACGACGGCACTTGTCGGGATTGAGGAAAGCCGTATGTCCGAACTTCATATCGTGGGTCTTGCGGGGAATATCACCGCGCCGTCGAAAACGCGTGCGCTGGTCGGGCAGGCGCTGGATCTGGCCGGGGCCGGGCTGCATTCGCGCACAACCCTGTTTGACATCGCCGATTTCGGCGAGGATCTGGGCCGGGCGCGGCGCGCCGATGACCTCAGCCCCAAGGCGCGGCAGAACCTCGATACGCTTTTGAATGCCGATGCGCTGATCGTCGCGACGCCGATCTATAAGGGCTCTTATCCCGGTCTTTTCAAACACCTGATCGACCTGATCGACCCTTCTGCGCTGCTGCGCAAGCCGGTGCTGATCGCCGCGACCGGCGGGGGCGAGAAACATGCGCTGGCGGTGGAACATCAGCTGAGGCCGCTGTTCGCCTTTTTCGAGGCCCGCGTGCTCTCGACCGCCGTGCATGTCTCGGACCGCGATTTCAGCGAGGGGCGGCTGGTATCGGACCCGGCGCTGAACCGGCTCGCCCGGGCCATTGACGAATTCACCACGATTTTCCCCGGCGCCGCGCGGATCCGTGCCGCGGCAGAATAAGCCGCCGCCCAATAAGCCGCCGCCGAATGACCCGTCTCGCCGGATAACCCGTTGCACAGGGGCTGCACATGACCTCCGATCCCGTCAAATTCACCTATTGGGTGCCCAATGTCTCGGGCGGCCTCGTGATCTCGGATATCGAACAGCGCACCAGCTGGACGCCGGACTATAACCGCAAACTGGCGCAGATCGCCGAGGACGCGGGCTTTGACTATGCGCTGAGCCAGATCCGCTTTACCGCGGGCTACGGCGCTGAAAACCAACATGAATCCGTCTCGTTCAGCCAGGATCTGCTGGCCCATACCGAACGGCTGAAGGTGATCGCGGCGCTTTTGCCCGGCCCCTGGAACCCGGCGCTGGCGGCGAAACAAATCGCCACGATCAGCCATCTCTCGGGCGGGCGGATCGCGGTCAATGTGGTCTCGGGCTGGTTCCGGGGCGAATTCGCGGCGATAGGCGAGCATTGGCTGGATCATGACGAGCGCTACCGCCGGTCCGAGGAATTCATCCGGGCGCTGCGCGGCATCTGGTCTGAGGAAAGCTTTACCTTCCGGGGCGATTTCTACCGCTTCAACGACTATAGCCTGAAGCCCAAACCCCTTGATCCGCAACCGGAAATCTTCCAGGGCGGCTCGTCGCGCGCGGCGCGGGATATGGCGGCACGGGTCTCGGACTGGTATTTCACCAATGGCAATACGCCGGAAGGGCTCGGCGCCCAGGTCGGGGATATCCGCACCAAAGCGGCAGCGAACGGGCATAAGGTCAAGGTCGGCATCAACGCCTTCGCCATCGTGCGCGAGACCGAAGCCGAGGCGCAGGCGGTGCTGCGCGAGATCATCGCGAAGGCCAATCCCGAAGCCGTCCAGGGCTTTGCCGGACAGGTGGTCAATGCCGGTCGCGCCAGCCCCGAGGGCGAGGGCAACTGGGCGAAATCCTCCTTCGAGGACCTCGTGCAATATAATGACGGCTTCCGCTCGAACCTGATCGGCACGCCCGACCAGGTCGCCGAACGCATAATCGGCCTGAAAGAGGCCGGCGCCGACCTCATCCTTCTCGGCTTCCTGCATTTCCAGGAAGAGGTTGAGTATTTCGGAAAACACGTCCTCCCCGCGTCCGCGCCATCGAAGCCCGCAAAAAACAAACCCTCGCCGCCGAGTAACGCGGCGCCCTTCCCTCCGGAGACAGAAATGACAGGCCTTGCCCTGAGCGAGCCGGCTTTGCAGCCGGAGCGGCGCAGCTTTGCGTCCCGGATCGCCCCCGTGACGCCGGTCACGGCCAGCGCCGCGCCTGCCTTGCAGCTCAGCGGCATCTCGCTGGCTTTTGGTGGCATCCGTGCGCTGAAAGACGTGTCCTTTGATGTTCACCCCGGCGAGATCCGGGCGGTGATCGGGCCGAATGGGGCGGGAAAATCCTCGCTGGTCAATGTGATCAGCGGGCTCTACCGCGCCGACAGTGGCCGGATCGCGCTTGGCGGCGAAAGCTTTGCCCATGTGCCGCCCGGGCGCCTCCCGGGCCTAGGGGTGGCGCGGACCTTCCAGAATATTGCGCTGTTTCCGGGGCTGAGCGTGGCCGAAAACATCGCCTCCGGCCTTGTGTTCCGCAGGCCCGCCTTTGCCTGGCTGCCCTTTATTCCGGCCTCACGGCGCGAGGGGCGGGAGACTGCGATCCGGGTGCGCGAGATCGCGGCCTTCCTGGGGCTTGAGGCACATCTGCCGCGCCTGGTTTCAACCCTGCCCTTCGGGTTGCAAAAACAGGTCGAACTGGCCCGCGCCATGATCGCAAATCCGCAGCTTTTGCTGCTGGACGAGCCGATGGCCGGGCTGACCGGCACCGAGAAAGGCGCGATGGCGGCCCATATCCGCGCCATCCGCGACCGGCTTGGCCTGTCGGTGATCCTGATCGAGCATGACATCGGTGTCGTGATGGGGCTTTCCGACCGTATCGTCGTGCTCGACCATGGCGAGGTGATCGCAGATGGCCGCCCCGATGAGGTGCGCCGCGACCCCGAGGTGATCCGGGCCTATCTCGGCAGCGATGCCGCACCACTGGCGGGGGCCGCGTGATGGACTGGTATGAATTTCTCTTCGTGATCGAGGTTGCGGTGGGCGGGCTGTTGTCGGGGGTGATGTACAGCCTTGTCGCCATCGGTTTCGTGCTGATCTACAAAACCTCGGGCGTGCTGAATTTTGCGCAAGGGGCGATGGTGCTGTTCGCGGCGCTGACATTCGTGAGCCTGGTGGAGCGTGGGGTGCCCTTTGCCCTTGCCCTCGTGATCACGCTTTTGATCATGGGGCTGCTGGGGCTGGCGATTGAACGCACGGTGCTGCGCCCGCTGGCCAATCGCTCGCCGATGACGCTCTTCATGGCGACACTGGGCCTGGCCTGGGTGATCGAAGGCGGCGCACAGCTGATCTGGGGCACCCAGGTCCATGCGCTGGATCTTGGCATCTCGAACGCGCCCTTCGAGATCGGCGGCATCTTCATCTCGAATTTCGACCTGGTGGCGGCGGCTATTGCGCTGGCGCTGGTCGTGGTGCTGACGAGCTTTTTCCGCTTCACCCGCACCGGGCTGTCTTTCCGCGCCGTGGCCGATGACACTTTCGCCGCCATCGCCATCGGGCTGAAACTGAACCGTATCCAGGCGGCGGTCTGGACCGCAGCCGGCGTGGTCGCACTGGTCGCGGGCCTTCTCTGGGGCGCGCGGCTCGGGGTGCAGTTCTCGCTGTCTCTCGTCGTGCTGAAAGCGCTGCCGGTGCTGGTGCTGGGCGGGTTCGACTCGGTCCCCGGCGCGATTGTCGCCGGGCTGATCATCGGCGCTTCCGAGAAACTCGCCGAAGTCTATCTCGGCCCCTATGTCGGCGGCGGCATCGAGGGCTGGTTCGCCTATGTCGTGGCACTTGCGGTGCTGCTGATCCGGCCGCAGGGCCTGTTTGGCCGCAAGATCACCGAGAGGTTCTGACCCATGTCCCTCGCGGTTACGGCGCCCGCGCGCCCGCTTCTCACCGGCCAGAGATTATCGATCCTGGCCCTTTTGGCCCTGGCATTCCTTGGCGTGCCGGCCTTCGCCTCGCCCTGGACGATTGAGGCGATCCTGCTGCCGTTCCTGGCGCTCTCGCTGGCGGGGCTGGGGCTTAATCTGCTTACGGGCTATGCGGGTCAGGTCTCGCTGGGCTCGGCTGCATTCATGGCGGTCGGTGCCTATGCCGCGTTCAACATCCAGCTGCGGCTTGGCCTGCCTTTGCCGCTGACCTTCCTCTTTGCCGCGACCACTGCGGCGGCGGTGGGGGTGATCTTTGGCCTGCCATCCCTGAGGCTTAAGGGCTTTTACCTCGCGGTCTCGACCCTGGCGGCACAGTTCTTCATCCAGTGGCTCCTGAACAAATTCGGCTGGTTCTCGAATTACAGCGCCTCCGGCGTGATCTCGGCCCCGGTTCTGGGCTTTGCCGGCATCACATTTGACAGCCGCGAAAGCCGCTACCTGCTGGCGCTGAGCACTGTCACCCTCATCACCATCTTCGTCCATCGCCTGGTGACCGGCCCGGCCCGCATCAACCTGATCGCTGTGCGCGACAATGAGACCGCCGCGAAGGTCATCGGCGTCCCGGTTCTGCGCACCAAACTCGCCGCCTTCGCGCTGTCATCGGCGATCATCGGCGTCGCGGGCGTCTTGTGGTCCTTCACCTATCTCAGGACCATCGAACCCGAAGGGTTCAACCTCGACCGATCCTTCCAGATCCTGTTCATCGCGATCATTGGCGGGCTGGCAACCATTCGCGGCGCTTTCCTTGGCGCCGGGCTGATCGTGGTCTTTCCGCTGCTGCTCTCACGCGGCTCGGCCTGGATCTTTGACGGCGGGCTGGATGCCGGCTCGGTCCAGCTGACGCAGCGCATCGTCCTTGGTGCAACGATCATCACCTTCCTGATCCTCGAGCCGAACGGGCTCTCCTCCATTCTCGACCGGGTCACCGCCCGCGTCAGAACCCTGCTGGGCCGCACATGAGCCGCGCGCCCCCCCTTTCAAACCGGAGCAAACATGTCCTTTTTCCGTCGCCTCGCGCCTGCCCTTCTGGCCGCAACCATCCTGACAGGCGCTATCGCCCCCGCCCATGCGGATGAACAGTTCTTCCCGCTGCAATCCTACCGCGTCGGCCCCTATGCCGCCGGTGGCACCGGGTTTTTCGGTGGCTTCATCGACTATCTGACCCTGATCAATGACCGCGACGGCGGCGTGAATGGTGTGAAACTGACCTGGGCCGAGGGCGAGACCGAATATGAGGTCGAAAAGGGTGTCGAGGTCTATCAGCGCCTGAAATCCACCCCCGGCATAGCCGCCTGGAACCCGCTTTCGGTGGGCATCGCCTACGCCATGATCGACGGCGTGACCGAAGACAAGGTGCCGCTCCTGACGGTGAACCATGGCCGCACCGATACCACCGATGGCCGCGTCTTTCCTTACGTCTTCCCGCTTTTGCTGAACCCCTATTCGGAAAGCTCGGGGATCATCAATTACATCGCCGCAAAGGAAGGCGGGGCAGAGGCACTGAAGGGCAAGAAGATCGTCGTCCTTTATCACGGCTCGCCCTATGGCAAGGAAACCATCCCGATCTATGAGCTGCTGGCCGAGAAATACGGCTTTCAGCTGATCCAGATCGAGGTGCCGCATCCGGGATCCGAGCAACAGGCGCAATGGCTGCAGATCCGCCGTGAACGCCCGGATTACGTCGTGCTGCGCGGCTGGGGGGTGATGAACCCGGTGGCGCTGACCACTGCGCAGCGGAACGGCTTCCCCGCCGATAAGATTATCGGCAATGTCTGGTCGAATTCCGAGGAAGACGTGCTTCCGGCGGGTGAGGCCGCGATTGGCTATACCGCCATCACCACCCAGGCCTCGGGCCAGGACTATCCGGTGCTGAAAGAGGTGATCGCCGGGGTCTATGACAAAGGCCAGGGCAACCTGTCAGACAAGGCGCGGATCGGCTCGGTCTACCACAATCTCGGCATCGTCAACGGCATCCTGAATGTCGAGGCGATCCGCATCGCCCAGGCCAAATTCGGCAACCGCACCCTGACCGGCGACGAGGTCCGCTGGGGCTTTGAACATTTGCAGCTGTCCCCGGAACGGGTGAAGGAACTGGGTGCCGAAGGGCTGTTCCATTCGATCAACGTCACCTGGGACAATCACGAGGGCGAAGGCTACGTCACCTTCCAGCAATGGGATGGCAAGAAATGGAACGTGGTCTCGGACTGGATCGCGCCGGACTGGGCCTTGCTGCGCCCGATCATCGAGGCATCTTCCGAAGCCTATGCCAAAGAGAAGGGTCTGACGATCCGCACCGAGGCCGATGTCGACACGGTAATCGGCCCGAACTGACCCCATGGCGGCCCCGGATAGCCGGGGCCGCCTTTCCTGAAAGGTGCCGCCATGCCTGACGTTATCCTGCAATTCGACGATGTGTCGGTGCGCTATTCCGGTTCGATCACTGCACTCAGCGGTGTCAGCCTGACAGTCCGCCAAGGTGAAATCGCGGCGCTCCTGGGTGCGAATGGCGCGGGCAAGACGACGCTTCTGAAAGCGGCATCGAACCTTTTGCCGGCCGAACGCGGCCGCATCACCGGCGGGCGTATCACCTTCCGGGGCGAGGATGTGACCCGCAAAAGCCCCGATGACCATATCCGCAAGGGCCTCGTTCCGGTGCTGGAGGGGCGGCGGCTCTTCAAATCGCTGACCATCGAGGAAAACCTGATCACCGGTGGCATCGGCGCCGGTCTGCGCCAGCCCGCGATCCGCCAGGGCCTTGATCAGGTCTATGACTTCTTCCCGCGCCTGAAAGAGCGCCGGCTTTCCCGCGCCGGCCTCACCTCGGGCGGCGAGCAGCAGATGGCCGCCATCGGACGCGGGCTGATGGCGCGCCCGACGGTTTTCCTGCTTGATGAGCCTTCGATGGGGCTTGCGCCGCTGGTGGTGGCCGAGATTTTCGCGACGCTGGCGCGGCTGAATCGCGAGACCGGGCTGACGATCCTCGTGGCGGAACAAAACTCCTCGGTCGCATTGAAACACGCGCTGCATGCGGTGGTGATCGAGAACGGGCGTTCGACCCTTTCCGGCCTTGCTGCCGATCTGGCCAGCCGCGATGAGATCCGCGAGGCCTATCTCGGCGGCGCGGCCCGCGCCTCCTGACCACCCCAGCGCATCCTGCTGCGGCCTCACCACAGGCGGCTCTGGAAATTTCCAGGTCACAGGCCCGGCACAATTTCGGATCGCAGCGGCCAGTTAGCCTCTCGTCTCGCCAGATCGGGCAAATGAGAGGCCGGGATCCCGATACGCCCTGCCCCAGAGCAAGGCCAAAGAAAAAGGGCAGCACCGGCGACCGGCACTGCCCTTCCCTGTCTCAGCTGACCAGATTTCCGGTCAGAAATGAACCGACCGTGCCAGACCCGGCTTTTCCAGCGGCGGTGCGAAACGGGTCAGGTCGATGCCTTCGACCGCTTCCTTATATTCCTCGGCAGAAGGGGTGCGCCCGAGGATCGCGGAAAGCACCACGACCGGGGTCGAGGCGAGCAGGCTCTCGCCCTTTTTCTCGGCGCTGTCTTCGACCACACGGCCCTGGAAGAGGCGGGTCGAGGTCGCCAGCACAGTATCGCCCTTCTCGGCCTTTTCCTGGTTCCCCATGCAAAGGTTGCAGCCCGGGCGTTCGAGATAGAGGATATTCTCATACTCGGTGCGGTTTTTCGTCTTCGGCAACAGATCGTCGAATTCAAAACCGGAATAGCGCTGGAGGATCTCCCAATCGCCCTCGGCCTTCAGTTCGTCGATGATGTTATAGGTGGGGGCCGCGACGACCAGAGGCGCTTTGAACTCCACCTTACCCTTTGCTTTCTCGACATTTTTCAGCATCTGGGCGACGATCTTCATATCGCCCTTATGCACCATGCACGAGCCGACAAAGCCCAGATCCACCTTCTTCGTGCCGCCATAGTAAGAAACGGGCCGGATGGTGTCATGGGTATAGCGGCGCGAGACATCGGCATTGTTGACATCGGGATCGGCGATCATCGGCTCGTCGATGATGTCGAGATCGACCAGCACTTCGGCGAAGTATTTCGCGTTTTCGTCCGGCGTCAGCGCGGGCTTCTCGCCCGAACGGATCTCGAAGATCCGCGCATCGGCCCTGGCGATCAGACCAGCCAGCACCTGCGCCGCATTGTCCATGCCTTTGTCGATCATGATCTGGATGCGCGATTTCGCGATCTCCAGGCTTTCGATCAGGGTCTCGTCTTCCGAGATACAGATCGAGGCCTTGGCCTTCATCTCGGCCGTCCAGTCGGTGAAGGTAAAGGCCTGGTCCGCCAGCAGCGTGCCGATATGAACCTCGATGATGCGGCCCTGGAAGACGTTGTCGCCATGCTGTTTCAGCATCTGGGCCTGGGTCGCATGAACCACATCGCGGAAATCCATCCAGGGCTTCATCTTGCCCCTGAAAGTGACTTTCACCGATTGCGGGATCGGCATCGTCGCCTCGCCGGTCGCCAGTGCCAGCGCCACGGTGCCGCTGTCTGCGCCAAAGGCCACGCCTTTCGACATGCGGGTATGGCTGTCGCCGCCGATGATGATTGCCCAGTCATCCACGGTGATGTCGTTCAGCACCTTATGAATAACGTCCGTCATCGCGTGATAGACGCCCTTCGGGTCGCGCGCCGTGATCACCCCGAAATTGTTCATGAATTTCATGAGTTTCGGAATGTTCTCCTGGGCCTTTTTATCCCAGACCGATGCCGTATGGCAGCCTGACTGATAGGCGCCATCGACCAGCGGCGAAATGACGGTCGCCGCCATCGCCTCCAGCTCCTGCGCGGTCATGAGACCGGTCGTGTCCTGAGAGCCGACGATATTCACCTTCACCCGCACATCCGACCCGGCATGCAGGATCTTGCCCGGGCTGACGCCGACCGCATTGCGATTGAAGATCTTTTCAACCGCGGTCAGGCCCTGGCCCTCAACGGTGATCTCTTTGTTCGGAGCAAAGACCGGCACCGCCTCGACGCCGAGGGTCTGGGCGGCGAATGTCTGCAGTTTCTTGCCGAAGACGATGGCGTAGGACGACCCCGCCTTCATGAATTCCATCTTTTGCGGGGTGAAAGACCCTGCCACATCGACCAGTTCATCGCCCGAAGCCGATTTCAGTTTACGGTTCTTCACATCGATGGTCAGAACCGTGCCGGTCTCGACCGAATATTTCTGTTCGAGGATCGGGTTGCCGTCATTGTTCAGGATCGGCTTGCCATCCTCATCGGTCTTTTTGACCCAGTTCTTGAGGTTGATCCCGATGCCGCCGGTCACATCGACTGTGGTCGCGAAAATCGGCGAGATGCCATTGGTGCCGGCCACCACGGGCGCGAAATTGACGAAGGGCACATAGGGGCTCGACTGTTTGCCGGTCCAGAGCGCCACATTGTTCACGCCCGACATCCGGGAAGACCCCACGCCCATGGTGCCTTTTTCCGCGATCATCATCACGCGGGCATCGGGATGCGCCTTTTGCAGCGCGACGATCTCGGCCTGGGCGGCCGGCGCGATCATGCACTGACCATGCAATTCGCGGTCAGACCGCGAATGCGCCTGGTTGCCGGGGGACAAGAGGTCAGTCGAAATATCGCCTTCGGCGGCGATGAAGGTGACAACCTTGATCTCATCTTCGACCGGCGGCAGTTTGGTGAAGAATTCGGCCTGAGCATAGCTTTCCAGCACCGACTTCGCGACCGGATTGCCCGCCTTATAGGCATCGCGCAGGCGGAACATATCGGCGTCATAAAGGAAGACCTGGGTCTTCAACACCTCGCCTGCTTTCGCGGCAATGGCGGCGTCCGTCCCAAGCGCCACATCCAGCAGCACCTCGACCGAGGGTCCGCCCTTCATATGCGACAACAGCTCCAGTGCAAAATCAGGGGTGATTTCGGGAACGGCCGTCGCACCGGTCACGATCTTCTTCAGGAAAGCCGCCTTGACGCCTGCCGCACTCGTGGTGCCGGGAAGCGTATTATAGATGAAAAATTTCAGGGAATCGTCCCGATACGGATTGCCCGGCACTTCGATCTGGGTGATCAGCTCGGCCACCAGCGCGCCATCATCGATGGGCTTGGGGTGCAGCCCCTGGGTCTTACGGGTTTCGATCTCGGTTAGGTAGTCTGTGTACAAGCTCATGACGATCCCTGCGATTCCATGGTGCGACAAGCTGGAACACCGGTCTCTCAGAAGTTCTCGCAGAAACTCTGGCAGGCGGCGGCGAGCTCATTGTATGCAATTGTATGCCGAACATGGTCCGGTTTCAAGCGCTGTTATTCTGCCAGTGCGAAAGACCTTTCCGCAAGAGCAGTATGGGGGCTTTGAGGCCGATGCTGCGGATTGCTGGCACTGGCGGTGGCGTTGTGCCAAAGCTATGGGCCAGACCTGAGCCAACGCCGTGGCTCTCACCCGCCCCCGACCTGATCCCGGACCCCGCAAGATGCCCTTCGCGAATGACCAGAGCCCAAAGGCTGACGGCTGGCAACTCCGGCTCTGGCTCTGGCTCAGGCCGCTTTTGCAGCCGCTGATGCGCCGGATCCTGCGCAGGCGGCTCGCACAGGGGCGCGAGGATCCGCAGCGAATGGGCGAGAAACTGGGCGAAGCCACCCTGCCCCGCCCGCCGGGCCGCCTCGTGTGGCTGCATGCGGTCGGGCTTGGCGAGGTGATGGCGCTGCGCCCGCTGATCGCGCAGATGCGGGACCTCGCGCCGGATCTGCGGTTTCTGATCACCTCGACCGCGCGGTCTTCCGCGGGGGTGATCGGGCAGAACCTTCCCGAAGGCGCGGAGCATCAGTTCCTGCCGCTGGATGGGCCGGATTTCGGCGCGCGGTTTCTGGATCACTGGCAGCCGTCGCTGTCGGTGTGGTCGGAACAGGATCTCTGGCCAGGCCTGATCTGCGACACCGCCCGGCGTGGCATTCCGCTGGCCTGGGTCAATGCGCGGATGAATGACGGCAGCCTGAAAAAACGCCGCCGCCTGCGCGGGCTCTACCGCGATGTCATGGCGCGTTTCGCCCTGATCGAGGCACAGGATGCCCGCAGCGCTGCGAACCTGCGCAAGCTGGGCGCGGCTTTCGTGCGCGAAGGCCATTCGCTGAAACCCGCCGCCGAACCGCTGAGCGTCGACAGCGGCGCGCTGACCGCGCTGCAGGCCACGCTGGCGGGGCGCCGCATCATCATCGCCGCCTCGACCCATCCCGCCGATGAGGCGGTGCTGATCCCTGCCTTCCGCGACATCGCTGCGCAGGATCCTGCGGCGCTGCTGATCCTCGCCCCGCGCCTGCCCGCGCGCGCAGGCGAGATCGCGGCCGCACTTGACACGGCAGGCCTCAGCCATGCGCGCCGCAGCCTGGGCGAGACGCCCACGCCTGCCACCCGGGTCTGGCTTGCCGACACATTCGGCGAGCTGGGGCTTTGGTACCGCCTCGCCACCCAAGCCTTTATCGGCGGGGCGATGGGCGAGACCGGCGGTCATAATCCGTGGGAGGCGGTCTGCCTTGGTCTGCCCGTGATCCATGGGCCGAATGTGGCGAATTTCGCCCATGACTATGCCGGGCTTCACGCCGCCGGCCTTGCCACCGAAGTGCCGCCTGATCCGCTTGCCCTGAGCGCCGCCCTTGCCGCGCCCCTGACGGACGCCACCGCAAAGGCCGAAACCCTTGTCGGCGAGGCCCGCGCCGCGCTGCAACCACTCGCCGCCGATCTGGTCGCGCTGATCGGAGACCGCGCATGATCCTGCATCTCTTCCTGATCCTCTGGCGGCTTTTGTGGATTCCGCTTTTGCCGCTTTTGCTGGTCTATCTCTGGCGGCGCGGCCGCCGCGATCCCGATTACACCCGCCACCTGGCCGAGCGCTTCGGCATCTATTCCCGCCCGCTGCCGCAGGGCGCGATCTGGTTTCATGCTGTCAGCCTTGGCGAGACGCGCTCGGCCACCGCGCTGATCCGCCTGTGCCTTGCGCGCGGAGACCAGGTCGTTCTTACCCATTTCACCCCTGCCGGAAGGCGCGAATCCGCCCGGCTTTTCGCGTCCGAGATCGCCTCGGGTCAGCTGGCGGCGGTCTGGGTGCCGCTGGATATGTTCTGGTGCTGGCGGCGGTTCTTCCGGGCCTGCCGCCCCCGGATCGGGCTGACGCTGGAGATCGAGATCTGGCCCGCGATGATCTTCGCAGCGCGGCGCGCGGGCGTGCCTTTGTTCATGTGCAATGCGCAATATCCCTCGCCCTCGCTGGCGCGTGACAGCAAGGGGCTGAGGCTGAGGCAAAGGGTGATCCGGGGATTTGCCGGGGCTTTCGTGAAATCCGAGCTGCAAAAAGCGCGGTTTGAAAGCATCGGTCTGGACACTATCACCGTCACCGGCGAGCTGCGGTTCGATCAGCCGCTGCCGCCGGGCCTTGACGAGGCGGCAAGCGCGATCCGCCACTGGCTGGCGCCTGAGGGCCAGATCATCACCATCGCCAGCGGCGTCGAGGTCGAAGAGCCGATCTATGCGACCGTGATCCGCGAGATGCGAGATGCGGCCCAGGCCCGGGGTCTGCCCCCCCGCTGTTTCTCTATGTCCCCCGCGCGCCAGAACGGTTCGATGCGGTTTATGACGACCTGACCGCCCAGGGCCTGAACGTGCTGCGGCGCAGCAGCGCACTGCCCCCCGGGGCCGCCGGATTTGCCCATCGCCCGAATGGCAGTCACGATCTGGGCGAGGTGGATGTCTTCCTTGGCGACAGTCTGGGCGAGATGTTCTTCTGCCTCGCCCCGGCAGACCGGGTCGTGGTCGGCGGCGGCTTCAACCCGCGCGGCGCACATAATATTTCCGAGGCGCTGATGCTGATGAAGCCGGTGGTCACCGGCCCCTGGACCTGGACCATCGAATTCCCGTTCGAAGAGGCCGCCCTTGCCGGGGTCGCGGTCAGCCTCGGCAACCAGACCGACGCGCCCCCCGCACTCGCGGCCAGGCTGACCGCCGCGCTGTCGCAGCCCGACCAGACCGATCCGGCGCAGATCCGGGCCTTCCTCGACCAGCAGCAGGGCGCCAGCGCGCGAACGCTTGCGGCGATTGACCGGGTGCTTGCCGCCGGCACAGCGCGTCAGGTCGGATAGATCCTCTTTTCGCCCGCTGCGGGGGTAAATTTCACCTGTTTGCCCCCTGCGAAGCGCCTGGGATATTTTCTTGCGCGGCGGGGACATGGCCGCAAGAATGGCGCGTCGCGCGGCGTTGAGGCCCGCATCACCCGACACCCAAGCCAGATGGCCAGGAAAGAGGATCCGACCATGCTTCCGCCCCCCCAGCCCCCCACCCTGAGAGGGCTGCTTGCCGCCCTGACGATTGCCACAGTCGCCGCTCCTGGCTTTGCCCTTGCGCAGGGCACTGTATCCGAGGCCCAGATCCTCGCCGGTCCCTGTGCCAGCTGCCACGGCCCCGCCGGCCAGTCGCCGGGCGCCATCCCCTCGATCGCCGGTCTCACGGAAGCCGATCTGACGGCGAAACTGACCGCGTTTCGCGACAACCCGCCCGCAGGCACCACCGTCATGACCCGCCATATGAAAGGCTATGATGACGGTCAGATCGCCGCCCTGGCGAAGTATTTCGCGGAGGTGGAAGGATGAATACGACCCGCAGAACCCTCATCGCAGGCCTTGGGGCAGGCCTTGGCGCAGGCGCCGCCACTTTCGCGCTTCCTGGCCTGATCCGGGCGCAGAACGCCTCGGCCCATGTCGTCGTCGTGGGCGGCGGCTTTGGCGGCGCCACAGCGGCCCGCTACCTGCGCCGCTACAGCCCCGATCTGAAAATCACCCTGGTCGAGCCCTCGCAAACATTTGTCACCTGCCCGTTCTCGAACCTCTATCTCGGCGGGCTGCGGACCTGGGACAGCATCACCCATGGCTACACCGCCCTTACCGCCGAGGGGATCGATGTCATCCACGCCAGTGCCGAACAGATCGACGGCGCGGCGAAGAAAGTGACGCTCTCGGATGGCACGGTGCTGGATTATGACCGGCTTGTCCTGTCGCCGGGCATCGACATCAAATGGGGCGCGCTGGAGGGCTATGACGAAGCCGCGTCAGACCGCGCGCCGCATGCCTGGAAGGCCGGGCCACAGACGCAGCTGCTGAAATCGCAGCTCGAGGCGATGGAGGATGGCGGCACATTCGTGATGTCGATCACCGATGGCGCCTTCCGCTGCCCGCCGGGGCCCTATGAGCGTGCCTCGCTGGTGGCGCATTACCTGAAAACCAACAAGCCGAAATCGAAGATCCTGCTTCTCGACAGCAAAGAGACCTTCTCGAAACAGGGATTGTTCAAACAGGGATGGGAGGCGCTTTACGGCGATATGATCGAATGGATCAGCGCCGATAATGACGGCAAGGTTGCAAAGGTCGATGCCGGCGCCCTGACGGTCGAGACCGCATTTGGTGTGACGCATAAGGCCGATGTACTGAATGTGGTGCCGCCGCAGAAAGCGGGCTGGATCGCAGACCGCGCCGGGGTCACCAATGACACCGGCTGGGTGCCGGTGAAGGGCAACACGTTCGAATCCGCGCAGGTGCCGGGGATCTATGTGGTGGGCGACGCGACCATTGCCGCCCCGATGCCGAAATCGGGTTTCTGTGCCAATGCGCAGGGCAAGGTGGCGGCCGCCGCGATCATCGCCGATCTGGCAGGCGCCGAGCCGGCGCCGGCGAGTTTCGTCAACACCTGTTACAGCCTTGTGGGCCCGGAATGGGGGATCTCGGTCGCCGGGGTCTATTATTTCGACGGCGAGAAGATCGCCGAGCGCGAAGGCTCCGGCGGGGTCAGCCCGCTTGAGGCCGATGCCAGCTTCCGCCAGGCCGAAGCGGTTTATGGCGCGGGCTGGTATGCCTCGATCAGCGCCGATACCTGGGGTACGGTATGAGGGCATAAACAGGTTAAGGACGGCTCAATGGACGCGGTAACTCTCGGTCTTGGTCTTGGCTTTGTGTTCGGGGCCGCGGCCAGGGCGGGGAAGTTCTGCCTCCTGCGGGGAATGAAAGGGCTGATGGGCGGGGGGGATCTCTCGCCCCTTCGCGCATTCGCGCTGGCGCTCGCGGTGGCGATTGCCGGTACCCAGGCGCTGAATTTCCTCGGGCTGACCGATCTGTCGCGCGCGCTGCCGTTGCGGGGGTCGTTTGCCGCAGGCGGGCTCTTCATCGGCGGCGCGGTTTTCGGGCTGGGCATGGTGCTGGCCAATGCCTGTGGTGCGCGCTCGCTGGTCTTGCTGGCAGGGGGCAATCTGCGGTCACTTCTGGTGCTGTTATGCCTTGGGCTGGCGGCCCAGGCCAGCCTGACCGGTGTATTGGCCCCCTGGCGCCAGGCGCTGCAACTGGGTCAGATCAGCCCTGAAGCGCTGAGCCTGACCGGATTCCTGCGCGGGTTTGGCCTTTCGCCGATGATCGCGCTTGTGCTGGCGGCGGGCCTGCCGGTGCTGATCCTGATCTGGTTCGCGCGCCCGGTTTTGAAACGGCCGGTCGAGGCGTTTTCCGCCCTTGTGATCGGGCTTTGCGTGGTCGCGGGCTGGTGGATCAGTTTCACCACCGATGACCCGTTCGACCCGAAAATCCTGTCTTCCATCAGCTTTGTCGCGCCCGTCGGCGAAGGGTTTTTATGGCTGATGTTGTCCTCGGGCCGCGCGGTCGCCTTCGGCCTCGCCGTGGTCGGAGGCACTCTTGCGGGCGCCTTCCTCATCGCGCTCGTCACCCGCAGCTTCGCGCTGGAAAGTTTCACCTCGGGAAGCCATTCCCTGATTGCCGCCCTTGGAGGAATTTTGATGGGCTTTGGCGGCGTTCTTGCAATGGGTTGTTCTATCGGGCAAGCTTTGAGCGGTGTCTCGACACTTTCGCTGGCCAGTCTGGTCGCAAGCGCCGGTATTCTCGCGGGGATTGTGGCTGGTCTGGCTGTGATGCGCCAGACAACTCTCGGGAGGAGTTCCAGCCAATGATGAAAGCCCCGCATTTCACCCGCCGCAAGCTGCTGACCGCCGCGCCGTCGCTGGCGCTTCTGACCGGGATCGGCGGGGCCGCCCTGGCCGCGCCCGAAGGTCTGACATCCGAGACGCTCCTGATGTCGCGCTCGGGCAAGGGCCCGAGGATCGTCATTTGTGGCGGCGGCTGGGGCGGGCTTTCCGCCGCGCGCCATCTGCGCGAAGAGCTCCCCGGGGCCGAGATCATCGTGCTGGAGAGGAACCCGATCTTCTGGTCCTGCCCGATGTCGAACAAATGGCTGATCGACGTGGTCGACACTGCTTTTCTGACCCAGGACCTGCTGCGCCCGGCGCAGAAATGGGGCTATTCCCTCGTGCACTGCGAGGTGACGAATATCGATCGGGCGGCAAAGACCGTCCATACTTCAAAGGGCAAGGTCGATTACGATTTCCTGATCCTCGCCGGGGGCATCCGCAACGCCTATGAGGCCTGGTTCGGCGAGGACCGCCAGGCCGCCGAATATACCCGCCAGAATTTCGGATCGGCCTATATCCCGAATGCCGAGCATCTCGCGCTGAAAAACAAGATCCACAATTTAAAGGGCGGCACCATCGTGATGACGCTGCCGCCGCCACCGCATCGCTGCCCGCCCTCGCCCTATGAGCGCGCCTGCGTGATGGCCTGGCATTTCAAGGTAAACAACATCCCGGCAAAGATCCTCATTCTCGATCCGAAACCGCAGATCGCCCCGATCGGCGCCGGCTATGAGGCAGCGTTTGAGGAGCTTTACCCCGATATCATCACCCATGTGCCAAATGCGAAGGTGAAAGAGGTCGATCCCTATAACAAGCGGATCATGACCGAGGCCGGGGATTTCGACTTTGACGATGCGGTCTTCATGCCGCCGCATCAGGCATCAGACATGGTCTGGTATGCCGACCTGATCGGCAAGGGCGAAGACGGCAGGCCGACCGGCTGGGCCGATATGGATCCACGTTTCTTCACCGCGCGGGGCGATGACAGCGTCTATATCATCGGGGATTCCATGGGCGCGATTTCCCCGCATTTCGGCCATTACCCGAAATCGGGCCATGTCGCGAACTATATCGGGCGGATCGTGGCCGGGAATATCGGCCAGCGGGTCAGGGGCGAGGATGTGGTGGCGGAACTGCCCGATAATCTGTGCTATATGCTGGTGAATGGCGACCCGCAGGAGGCGATCTCGGTCGAGTTCACCTATGCGGTCGGCCAGGACGGTCTGGTACATCAGACGCAGATCGACATCGATGTGCGGACACCAGATCTCATGGCCGAGGATTTTGTCTGGATTGATGGGATGTTCAATGACTTCCTGCGCTGAAATGAACCGCCGTCAGGTGATGATCATGGGGACAGCAATGGGGGCGGCGCTTGGCGTCTCTCCGTTTCTGGGAACCGCAGCGGCAGCACAAAGCTCGACCGCAGCCGCACGCGCCGATACCGCAGAATCCGACCGCATTGCGGCGGAATTCATCGGCACGGCAGAAGCGGTGAGCGAGGGCCTCGCGCTTGACCTGCCGGCTCTTGGCGACAACCCTTCGGCGGTGCCGGTCCGGGTGCATGTGACGGAAACAATCACCGATGACATCTGGTGTGAGGAACTGATCGTGCTGGCCGAGCGGAACCCGATGCCGCTGGCCTGCCGGTTCCGCTTTTCTCAGGCCAGTGGTGCGGCAGATGTGGCGGTCAGGCTGCGGCTGATCGAGACGATGCATGTGCGCGCGCTGGCGCGGATGAATGATAGCCGGGTGTTCGACACCCGCGGCCAGATCACCGTCGCCGCCGGCGGCTGCGGCCTTTAAGGAGGATGTAAGGATGGCAAATCCCCCCGGATCTGGCTGAGCAATGAGACGCCCGCAAAAGACGAGATCGTCCGGGTGCGCGCCCAGGTCGTGCATATCATGGAAAGCGGTCTGCGCCTTGATGCGGCAGGCGCCCCGATCCCTCGCGACACACTGACGCGGTTCGAGGCCAGGCTGGGGGAGACCCTGGTGCTGGACTGGCTGCCGGAAACGGCAATCTCGCAAAATCCCTATATCGAGTTCACCTTCAAAGCGCGCGAAAGCGCTGTGCTGAAAATGACCTGGACCGATCAGCATGGCGTCCTGGCAGAGGCCGGGCGACAGATCACCCTATCCTGACGCCGCGCCCGGCACGAGGCCGGTTTCTGCACAGAAACCGGCCCGGAATTTTTCTTAAAATTCCGGTCGCGCGGCTGCGGCGCTTACGCTTTTTCGACAAGCCGGCCGAGGACGCGGCCGCCGAGGATATGCAGGTGGTAATGCGGCACTTCCTGCATCCCTGAACTGCCGGCATTGGTGATGGCGCGGTAGCCTTCCGGCCCGGAAAGTCCCAGATCGGCAATCACTTTCGCCACCGTGCGGTGGAAGTCGATGATCTCGTCCTCTGGCGCCTCAGCGGCGAAATGGTCGAAATTGACATAGGCGCCTTTAGGGATCGCCAGAACATGCACCGGCGCATGCGGCGCGATGTCGTGAAACACCAGCGTATGCGCGCTTTCCGCCACGGTCTTGTTCGGGATCTCACCGCGCAGGATGCGGGCGAAAATATTCTGCGGATCGTAATTCCAGCTCATGGGCAGGCTCCGGTTTGGAAAAATTGCGGATCTTCAGTCCACAAAGAGATAGGATGTGCCGGCGATTTCTTCCGCCTCGCTCAGCGGGATGCCGAAGAAATCCTGCAAAACCCGGGCATTCTCTGCCGCCGTGCCGCGCTGGCGGATGCGGTGGAATTCGGGGAAGTCATTCTCGCGGATACGGTCGCTTTCGAATTTCACATCATAGCGGATGGTCGGCAGCAGGCGCTCCAGCGTCTCGCGCGGAGAGCCGGGACCGGCCAGCCCCACCCGTTTCGCATGCCCGATCAGATAGTCATCGGTAAAATCGCAGTCGATCTCAAGAAGTTTCACCCGCGCCTTGTCATTGTAGAAATCCTGCATCAGTTCGACCGAGGCCGGGTCGATACAGAAGACCAGCCGGTCGGTCTGCCAATAATCGTACAGCATCCGCACGAGCGCACGCCGGTGCCGCGTGCGTTTCTCCAGCGTCGACTGGATGCCCCCCAGATCAGGCAAGGGCGTGCTGTCTTCGTTGAAAAGGTAATCCACGGCCCGGAGGCTGCTGACATTCCGCGCGCGTTCGACCAGCCGTTTTGCCACATGCCATTTCTTGCAGGTGACCATCATCAGCGTGCGTTCGCGCCCGAGGCTGGCCTCGGTTTCCCAAAACCGCTGGGCGTAACGCCGCCCCACCCTGCCGCGCGCGCTCAGAAAGCGGAACAGACTACGCCCCTCATCCGAGATCTGAAAGGTTTTGCCCTTTTGCGCATAAAGATCGCCTAGCCGCGCCCTCAGATCGGTGGCTTCCGGGCTGACCTTGCGTGCGAAAAGATAATCCTGGCTTAAGAGCAGGTCATAATGGTCGTTATAGAAGACCACCGGCATCCCGTAATCGGTGAACAGAAGGAAGGTCAGGGTCCGGGTGCGGATCTCGTTTTCCGGCACGATATGATGCACTAGGGTCTGGAAGAAGGTCTCATCCGGGATCCAGGTCGTGCGGAAAAACCGCATCACATCCCGGCGCCTGCGAATGAAGTCCAGCAAGGCCTCGACGGTGCGGCGGCGCAGGCACCACCACTGGCTGCCTATCTGCATCACCAGATCAGCGGGGATCTTACGTTCCAGCCCAAGCCGCTTTTGCCACGCCAGGGACCGGTAGAACCAGGTCTTGCTGCTGCGTTCATTGAACCAGTGGCGATAGATCAGCCGCTCTTCCCTGATGCCGGTCTTGATCCAGTCCGAGCGGAAGAAGTCGAAGCTCTCGATATAATCCACATCCTCGCGGCCGAGGACGTCATGGGCATATTCCGCCGTCTTGACCGGCATGCAATCGCCCGAAAGCATGTAGAAATGCGTGGCTCTGGGGAAGGCCGCAACCGCCGCGCGCAGGGCAAGCAGCGTGGCCTCTACGAGGCTCCATTCGCCCCAGCCACATCGGATGCGCCGTTTCGCGAAAACCACCAGCGGATTGCCGGCAAGCGCCATGCGCAGCTGATCGAAATCGGCCTGCGACGAGCTCGCGTCGAAATGGATGGCGATGCAATCCCCGGCCGCGGTCAGCCGCTCTGCCTGGGCGATGATCCCGGCAGGATCCTTGTGACATAACAGGATATAGGCAATCGTCGCCATGGGTCTCGTCTTACTGTGCCGCCGGCTTTGCGGGCCGGCGCTACGCTCTTACCAGACTATCTGATAAAGGGCTTCATACTTCCTTGAAAAGGTCGGATTTCTTTGCTTTTTCCAGGCGACGCTCTTGTGGTACACCCCGGCGCCTGGCACGCATGCCTGCAGGGGTGCATGTGTGTTTGGCCCGGAACAGGGCATCGCGCCGCAGTTCGGAAAAAGGATGATGTGAATGGGCTTTCCCGGCACCTGGATGACCGAAAGTGAAAGCGTGGTTTACCGCGTGGTGCCGAAATGCGCCTGTTCGACCATTGGTCAGATCATGTTCTACTCCGATCATGGCCGCTTCTTTGACGGCGATATCCATGATGCCACCGCCGATATGCACAAATGGGCGATGGAGGCGAGCCAGCCGAAGATCGAGGCCAATGTGAAGGCGCATAAGAGCTATGCCTTCACCTGTGTCAGGAACCCCTATACCCGGATCCTGTCTTCGTTTTTCGACAAGATCTGCGGCATTCAAAGGAATGGCCGCCGCTACCGGGGCAATCTGGTGCCGCTTCTGATCCAGAAATACGGGGTCGAGGTCGGCGGCGAGGACGGCAAGCAGGAGTTCGACCAGATCAGGAGCTTCCGCCGCTTTCTGCTGTTCGCGCGCGACACCATCCGCTGGAAAAAACCGATGGAGCCGGATATTCACTGGTCGGCCATGGCTGGCCATGTCTCGACCTTTATCGTGAATGGCGGCCGCTATGACCGCATCTTCTTTACCGAGAAATTCAACGAAGGCATGCAGTCGGTGCTCGACAGGATCGAGGTCGCGCATCCAGTTGATCTGAAAGCCATCCCGCGGTTCAACGAATCAGAGGGTCACGGGCCCAAACGCCTGCACCCCGTCGAGGATTACTTCGACGATCTCTCGATGCATCTGATGTGGGAGATCTACAAACGCGACTTCCAGCTCTTCCGCTACGATTTCGACAATCCCGGCAACAAGATGCCAAAGGGCGAGGTCGATCTCGACGAGGTTCACGCCAGGCTGGGCAATTGAGGCGCGGCACTTACGTGAGGGCCGTGCCGTGACCACATTACGGCATGTGAGGCGAGGCCGGGATCTGACATCTGTGTCCTGACCCACCCGGGCCGTTGCCCTGGAAGCGGCCGTTCCGGATTCTGCGCCAAAGGGTCAGACCGGATCGGGCAGCCTGGCTGCGGACCGGTACCAGTCGATGATCCGGCGGCGCTCGGACTCTTCCATGAAGCTCAGATTGCCCGGCGGCATCGCATGGGTGACGCCCGCCTGGAGGTAGATCCGCCGCGCCTCATGCGCGATTTGCGCCTCGCTTTCCAGCACCACCGCTTTCGGGGGCCAGAGCATCCCCTCCCAGGCGGGTTCCGCCGCGTGACACATCGAGCAGCGCCCCTGCACGATCGACACGACATCCCCGAAGCCGGGCGCGCTCGCATAGCGCAGCGCCTCGCCTTTCAGCGCGGCTTCTTCGGGTTGCAGCCGCAAGGGCGCAGTCGAGAGCCAGGCGATGATCAGGAACAACACCACCGTCACGCCCCAGGTCCAGTGCGGATTGCCGCGCCCGGCATGGCGGGTGTTGAACCAGTGGCGAATGGTGACGCCCATCAGGAAAACAAGGCTCGCGATGATCCAGTTATATTCGGTCGCGAAGGCCAGCGGGTAGTGGTTTGACAGCATCAGGAACAAAACCGGCAGCGTCAGGTAGTTGTTATGCGTGCTGCGCTGCTTGGCGATGCGGCCATATTTCGGATCTGGCGTGCGGCCCGCTTTCAGATCCGCCACCACGATCTTCTGATTAGGGATGATCACCAGGAAGACATTGGCGGACATGATCGTCGCGGTAAAGGCGCCCAGATGCAAAAGCGCCGCCCGACCAGAAAAGACCGATGCATAAAAATACGACATCGCCACCAGAACGCCGAACAATGCCAGCATGACAAGGCTTTGATTGGATTTCACAAAGACCCGGCAGATCGTGTCATAGGCCAGCCATCCGAAGGCGAGCGATCCGACCGAGATCGCCACTGCCTGCCAGACCTGCAGCTCCATCACCCGGGGGTCGATCAGGAAAAGCTCGGCGCCCATGTAATAGACCAGCACCAGCATCAGGAAACCCGACAGCCATGTGGCGTAGCTTTCCCATTTGAACCAGATCAGGTGTTCGGGCAGGCGCGCGGGGGCGACAAGGTATTTCTGGATATGGTAAAAGCCGCCGCCATGAACCTGCCATTCCTCGCCATAGGCCCCAGGCGGAAGGTCGGGGGATTTCCTCAGCCCCAGATCCAGTGCGACGAAATAAAAGCTCGATCCGATCCAGGCGATGGCCGTGATCACATGCAGCCAGCGCGCCGCCAGCTGCATCCAGTCCCAGAGTACCGTGAAATCATACATGGGTGCCGCCTCTTCTGCCTGAATGCCAGGCTATACCGAAGCCGGCTTTCCTGTTAACCGGGATAATCTCTCGGCACTTTCAAACAGGGCCGAACAATCAAACGTTCTCCGCTTCTGCGCCAATCCGGATTTCAGGATGAGCTATGTCAACAATCTGAGGATGTTCGTCAGGGTCTATGACCTTGGCTCGATGTCAGCGGCAGCGCGGGATCAGCGCTGTTCGCCCGCCGTCGCCTCGTCCAGGATCTCCGAGCTGGAAAAGCATCTTGGCACCCGGCTGTTCAACCGCACGACGCGCTCGCTGCAACCGACCTCGAACGGGCGGCTGTTTTACGACGGCGCGCTCAGGGTGCTTGAGGCGATTGCAGAGGCCGAAGCGGCCCTGATGACCGCCACGCAAAATCCGCGTGGCACCATTGTCATCTCGGCACCGCTGGGCGTCGGGCGGCGGCTGATCGCGCCACATGTGCCCGCCTTCAAGGATCTCTGGCCGCAAATCGAGCTGCGGCTGCGGCTTTCGGACCGGCCGGTGGATATCCTGGCCGAGGGGATCGACCTCGCCTTCCATCTTGGCATGCCCGAGGATTCCTCGCTGAAAATGCGGTTGATCTCAGGGGCGCCGCGGGTGCTTTGTGCCGCGCCGGACTATATCGCGCGGCGCGGAATGCCGGCGGATGGCGCGGCGCTGCTCAGGGACGGGCATGACTGCCTGATCCTGCGCTATCCGGGCGTGCGCGAATATCGCTGGACGCTGGAAACCCCTGACGGGCCGCAGCAATTCGCCGTCAGCGGCCCGTTTGAAAGTGATGACGGCGATGTGCTGACCGGCTGGGCGCTGGATGGGCGGGGCATTGTGCTCAAACCGCTGTTTGAGGTGGCGGCCCATCTGCGCGAGGGCCGGCTGGTGCCGGTGGCGGTGGCCACGCCGCCGCTCGACACCCAGCTCGCGATCCTGATGCAGCACCGGCGGCTGAAAGACCCCAAGCTGCAGCTCTTTGCCGATTACATCGTGACGCATATCCGCGACGCGATCCGGCGCGAGACCGATGGCCCCGCAGCCGCCCTTTTGTAAACCGCGTTCCCGCAACCACATCCCCCCAAATGCAGAACGCGGCCCCGAAGGGCCGCGTTCCGGTTTGTCAGGCTGTGGCCCCGGCTTATTGCAGCTGCTGGCCGTTTGCGAAGATGCTGAAGCCTTCTTTGAACTCGATTTTCGAGGTCAGGCTGTCGGGCTCCGAGCCCGGGACCATGAACATGCCCATCATCATCCGCGCGCCCATTGCATCCTGTTCCGCGAGGACACCGATGGAGATCAGGCCGTTGATCAGCTGCTCTGCCCCGGTGAGGTTCACATTCACTTCGCCCAGCGGAGCCGGGAAGCCGATGCTGTTGTCGAAGGTCAGCGCGCCGGTTGCGTTAAGAGCGGCACCGGCCAGTTTCAGCGCGGCCTGGGTGATGTTCAGCGATTCCGGCTGCGGGACTACCGGCTCACCGCCGGTCTCATCAGCAACCGCCATCGCGATCCAGTCGACTTTCGCCTTGCCGCTGAGGTCAAGCGCCAGATCGATGGGGTCACGCTTCAGCGCGGCATTCGGGTCAAAGAGGCCCCAGCTTTCGTCATTCAGCGTCAGCTGACCAAGGATCAGCTTCAAGCCGTAATCGGCAGCCGTTTCCCCCGACATGACCGGCGAAAGCAGGTTCATCTCGACATCAGCGATGGTGATCTTTGCCGGGGCCGGCAGGTCATCAGAGGTCACGATGATCTCCATGCCTTCATTGCCTTTCGAGGCAAGGCTGAAGACATCCTTGTTGAACAGCACATCCGCCGTGGCCGGGCCGGCCTTCATATCCATGTCAAACGACATGAACATCGACTTCTCGCTGGATTTGCCCGTGGAGGCGCCGTTGGTGGTGTTCAGCTTGAGCTGGAGACCCTGTTGCAGCGCGGTGCCGAAATCAGCCGGCGACTGGATCTCGCCAAGGGTGATCGTGGTCGGAAGGGTGAATTCAGCGGCCAGCGCCAGATTGACGGATTCGCTGCTCGAGATGCTTTTGCTGTCGAATGACGGCTGGTCGGAATTGATCGCATAGATCAGCTTCGCCGTCTCAAGCGCCACCGAGAACACGCGGTTGGTGCCCGGGATATCGCTGTAGCTGCCCTTCAGCCCTTCAAAAGTGAAGTTGCCATTATCCTTGCCCGGCTCCGGGGTCTCATCTTCGCCGTAAGCAAAGCCCGGGGTGGTGAAATCATAGGCAATATCGAGCTTTTTCGCCGAATAGTCATAGATGATGCCACCATTATCGCCTTCGCGGGCGATGATGGACAGGCCGTCATGGGTCAGTTTCGCCGTGCCACCCTCTTCGGCGGTGCCGGTCTGGAAACCGATCGCGTCGCCGGGGGTGATGGTGACGGTGCCGTCGCTGTTTTCGGTCAGGGTCAGCGCCGAGACGGTCAGCGGATCCGGCGCGTCTTCCGGCGCGATGCTCAGTCCGTTGAGGGTCAGAGTGCCGCCCGAATTTGCTTCGGTCGCGACATTGATGGTCAGCCCGATCAGGCCGGCGCCGTCCTTCCAGGACTGCCAGACCTGATCAGCGGTCAGCGCCGCATGGGCGCTTCCGCTCATCAGAACGACCATTGCGGGAACGGCAAAGCCATGCCTCAGAAACGCCATGTGATCTCTCCGGAACAATGCAATTACGCGAGTGACATGCCAAGGTTGGGGGCAGACTGCAAGTCAGCCTTTCCCGACCGGCGGAATTCTACGTAATTTGTCGCGCCTTGCAAAATTAACATCCGAAGGCATCGCAATCCAGGCAAAAAAGACCCTGGAGTCAGCTGCCCCGATAGGTGGAATAGGCGAAGGGGCTCAGCAGCAGCGGCACGTGATAATGCTGGTCTGGATGCCCAATCCCAAAGCGGATCGGGATCTGGTCAAGAAACAGCCCCTCGCCCTGCGCCTGGCCGCTCTGGCGCAGATAATCGCCCGCTTCAAAGACCAGCTCATATTCCCCGGCCCGCATCGCCTCCCCCGCCAGCAGTGGCGCATCGCAGCGTCCATCCGCATTGGTCACCACCCGGGCAAGCAGCATGCGCCCGTCCCCTTCAATGCGCCACAGGCTGATCGCAAGCCCCGCTGCCGGCTGCCCCCGCGCGGTGTCCAGCACATGTGTCGTCAGCCTGCCACCCATCTGCCGCCCCTCTCCTGATCAGTGCCGCCAGCAAAGCATGGCAGCGCCGCGCAGGCGAGTCTCCTGCAACAAGACCCGCAAGACCAGGAAGGAGTTTCGCGCAAAACAGAAAAGCCTTGCCGCCCGCCACGCGCTATTCTCCTGTGTGACAGCACTGCCGGAGCCCGTATCCATGACCCGCTACCCCGCGATTTCCGAGGCTATGGCCCCAATCCCCCCGATGCGGCCTGGCCCGGTGGCGCGAAGATCGCCATCTCGCTGGTGCTGAATTATGAAGAGGGCGGCGAGAATAACATCCTGCATGGCGATGCCGGGTCCGAAGCCTTCCTCTCGGATATCGCGGGCGCGCAGCCCTGGCCCGGCCTGCGCCACTGGAATATGGAATCGCTTTACGATTACGGCGCGCGGGCGGGGTTCTGGCGGCTCCACCGCCTCTTCACCCGGCGGGGGATCCCGGTCACGATCTACGGGGTCGCAACTGCCCTGGCGCGCAACCCCGAACAGGTGGCCGCGATGCAGGAAGCGGGCTGGGAGATCGCCAGCCACGGGCTCAAATGGGTCGAACATCGCGATATGCCCGAGGCGGATGAGGCCGCAGCGATTGCCGAGGCTTTCCGCCTGCATGAAGAGGTCACCGGGGCGCCGCCTTCGGGCTGGTATACCGGACGCTGCTCGATGGACACGGTGCGGCTTACGGCAGAGACACGGCGCCTGGCCTGGATTTCCGACACTTATGACGACGATCTGCCCTGGTGGCTGACCACCGGCGACCATGATCAACTGGTGATCCCCTATACGCTCGAGGCAAATGACATGCGCTTTGCCACTGCGCCGGGCTATATCACCGGCGAGCAGTTCTTCACCTATCTGAAGGACAGCTTTGATGTGCTTTATGCCGAAGGCGTCGCGGGTCATGCGAAGATGTTTTCCATAGGCCTGCATAACCGGCTGATCGGGCGGCCCGGAAAATTTGCCGGCCTGCAGAAATTTCTCGATTACGCGCAGGGTCATGAGGGCGTCTGGTTTCCCCGCCGCATCGATATTGCCGATCACTGGCGGCGCATCCATCCGCCGGTCGCGCAGGACCGCCCCTCGCAAATGTCGCGCGAGGCGTTTGTCGCCCGGTTCGGCGGCATTTACGAACATTCGCCCTGGATCGCGGATCAGGCCTGGGAGCTGGAGCTTGGCCCCGCCCATGACAGTGCTGCGGGGCTGGCCTCGGCGCTGGCCCGCGCCTTCCGCCGCGCATCCCCCGAGGCACGGCTTCAGGTGCTGCGCGCCCATCCCGATCTCGCCGGCAAACTGGCCGCCGCGAAACGGCTGACGGCGGAAAGCACCTCCGAACAGGCCTCGGCGGCGCTTGATGCCCTGACCGATGCCGAGCGCGAAACCTTTAAGCGCCTCAACACCGCCTATACCGCGCGCCACGGCTTTCCGTTCATCATCGCGGTCCGTGACAACACCAAAACCTCGATCCTCGCCGCGTTTGAGGCCCGGCTCGCCAATGACAGCGAGACCGAGTTCAGGACCGCCTGCACCCAGGTGGAACGCATTGCCACCCTTCGTCTGAAAGGCCTCCTGCCATGACCACACGCAGCTATTACGCTCCCGAAGGCGGCCTGCCCCCCCAGACCCGGCTGATGACCGGAAGGGCCGTGTTCACCGATGCCTATGCGGTGATCCCGAAGGGCTGTTTCTCCGACATCCTCACCAGTTTCCTGCCGGGATGGGATAAAACCAGGCTCTGGCTGATCGCCCGCCCGATGTCGGGCTTTGCGGAAACCTTCAGCCAATATGTGATGGAGGTCGCGCCCGGCGGTGGCTCCGCGACCCCCGAACCCGATGCCGGCGCCGAGGGCTGGCTCTTCTTCACCGGAGGTCTCGCCACCCTGACGCTGAACGGCGAGGGCTATGAGATGGAAGCAGGCGCCTATGCCTATATCCCGCCCGGCACCGCCTGGACGCTGTTTGCCGGAGGCCGCAGCCCCGCGCGGTTCCACTGGATCCGCAAACTGTGGGAGCCCGCACCGGGCCTGACGCCCCCCGACCCCATCGTGATCAATGAGCGCGATATCGCACCGACCCCGATGCCCGAGACAAACGGCGCTTGGGCCACCACCCGTTTTGTCGCGCCCGAGGATCTGCGCCATGACGGCCATATCACCGTCGTCACCTTCCAGCCCGGCGGCGTGATCCCGTTTGAAGAGACCCATGTCATGGAACACGGTCTTTACGTGCTCGAAGGCAAGGCCGTTTACAAACTCAACCAGGACTGGGTCGAGGTCGAGGCGGGCGATTTCATGTGGCTGCGCGCCTATTGTCCCCAGGCCTGCTATGCCGGCGGCCCGGGCCCGTTCCGTTACCTGCTTTACAAGGACGTCAACCGCCACGCGAAACTGCGCGGCCCCGGCGCCTTCGGCAGCCCGTCCGGGCGCTGAAACCCGCCCCTTTTCATCTGTCTGAAAATATCCTCGGGGGTCCGGGGGGCCGAGGCCCCCCGGCGCTCACCACAAGCATAAAGGCCGCCATGGAGATCCACCCAGAACCCCTGACACCCGAAGCCTTCGCCCCCTTCGGCGACGTTCTTGCGGCAACCGGCCCCCATCGCCTGATCAATGACGGTCTCTGTCAGCGCCATCATGACCTTGCCCGCCTCGATTTCGGCGAAGACAGTTCTCCGCCCGGCCGCGCCGGTATCTCGGTTTTCAAGGCCGCGCCCCGCGCCCTGCCCTATGAATTTGACCTGATCGAGCGCCACCCGGATGGCTCACAGGCCTTCATCCCGATGTCGGATCAGCCCTTCCTGGTGATCGTCGCCACGGGCCCGGGCGCGACGCCCCGCGCATTCCTGACCAATGGCGCGCAAGGCGTGAACCTGCATCGTGGCACCTGGCATGGGGTGCTGACGCCGCTCAGCGCGCCGGGGCTGTTTGCGGTCGTGGACCGGATCGGTGAAAGCCGCAATCTCGAGGAATACCGCTATTCGCACCCCTGGCTGGTGGTGAAAGCGGGGCTCCCCCCGCAGCGCCGGGCATTTAGGTCAGGAGGAAGATCAGATCCCCGGCATCGGAAGGCCCAGCCTCGCCGCAAGCGCCGCGAGGGTCGCGGTCTGATCAGGCGCCCAATCCGCGTTGCGGGCCAGGAACAGGGTTGCCTGGCTTTGATGGATCAGCCCTTCCGGGAGGATTTTCAGGTGGTTGGCGCGCAGCGTCTCGCCCGACGAGGTGATATCGGCAATCGCCTCGGCAGTGAGGTTTTTCACCGTACCCTCCGTCGCGCCCTGGCTGTCCACCAGCGCATAATCGGCGACGCCATTGGCGGTCAGGAAGTCGCGCACGAGGCGGTGATATTTCGTCGCGATCCTGAGGCGAAACCCGTGTTGCGCCCGGAAGGCGCTTGCGGCAGCATCCAGATCATCCAGCGTATCGACATCGACCCAGGCCTGGGGCACCGCGATCACCAGATCGGCATGGCCAAAGCCAAGCGGCTGCCAGTCGGTCACCTGGGCGCGCCACGCCGCCAGCTTGTCGCGCACCAGATCCGATCCGGTCACGCCCAGATGAATGCGGCCCGCCGCCAGCTCGCGCGGGATCTCGCCGGCGGAAAGCATCACCAGCTCGACCCCGTCGATCCCGTCGATCCGGCCGGAATATTCCCGCTCATTTCCGGTTTTCCCCATCGCGAGCCCGCGCGCGCCGAACCAGTCGAAGGTCTTTTCCATCAGCCGGCCCTTGGACGGCACCCCGATCTTCAGCATCAGATTGCCCCTTTCAACCGCGCCACCAGTTCGGGGCGGATGATGCCCCCGACGGCGGGGATCGAGCCGCCCTGGCCCAGATGCGCCGTCAGCGCGTCATAGCGCCCCCCCGACGCCACCGCCGGCAGGGCCGGATCGGCGGCCGCCAGGGTGAAGACAAAGCCGTCATAATATTCCAGCGTGGTACGGCCATGACTTGCCTCGAAAGGCAGGGTTTCGACATTGACGCCGCGCGCCTTCAGCGCTTCGAGCCGCGCGGCAAATCGTTCAATCGCCGGGGTGATCGCGGGCAGCATGGGCGCAATCCCGCGCAGATGGGCGAGCGCCGCCAGCGAGGGCGCCTGGAGCGTCAGCAGATCATAAAGCAGCGCGGCCTCGGTCGCAGCGATGGGTGGCGTCGCCGCATCTTCGATCAGCGCGGCGGCACGTCCGGCGATATCTTCGGCAGAGCGCAGGCCGACAAGCGGGCCCGCAGCCTCGATCAGCGCCTCTGGCGCATCGGATTTCAGACGATCGAGCAGCGCGGCCCGGGCCGGAGACGGTGCCGCACGCCCCGCAAAACGGTCGAGCAGCGCGCGAAACCGCTTAGGGCGCCAGATATGGCGCAAGAGGGCCGCCTTGCGCCGGTCTGACGTCGAAAGCCCGCGCACGGCAGCCATCAGGATGCCGATATCGCCGGTGGCCGGGCGCAGGGCCAGCGGCGCCATCAGGTCGGAAAACAGCGCGAAGACCTCGGCATCGGCCTCGGGCGCGGCGCGGTCAAACACCTCGAACCCGACCTGGAGATATTCGCGGGCGCGGGCATCGGGGTCTTCCTGGCGGCGAAAGACCTCGCCCATATAGGCATAGCGCGCAGGCTCGGCCCCGTCGCGCATATGGGCCTCGACCACCGGCACGGTGAAATCGGGGCGCAGCATCATCTCGCCAAGGGTCGGATCGGCGGTCACATAGGCGCGGGCGCGGATATCCTCGCCGTAAAGATCCAGAAGCGGGCCGGCAGGCTGCAGGATCTCGGTCTCGACCGCCACGGCACCGGCGGCGAGAAGCTGGCCGTAAAGCTCGTCGGCGACTGCGCGGATGGCGGCCCTGTCACTGGCGGAAAGCATCATTGCCCCAGCATCTTGCGCACAGTCGCGACGAGATCGCCGCGCGGGGCTTCGACCTGCGCAGGGCGGTCTTTCCATTCCTCAAGCGTGGCATTCTCGGCGATTTTCGCGCCGAGGATCAGGTCTTTCAGCACCACTACGCCACGCGCCGCCTCGTCCGAGCCCTGGATCACCGCCACCGGGCTTTGGCGTTTATCCGCATATTTCAGCTGGTTTCCGAAATTCTTCGGATTGCCGAGATAGACCTCGGCACGGATGCCTGCATTGCGCAGGTCCGCGACCATCGACATGTAATCGGCCATGCGGTCACGGTCCATCACGGTCACGACGACCGGGCCAGTGGTATCCGCCGCCACGCGGCCTTTCGCATGCAGCGCCGCTAGGAGCCGGTCGACGCCAATTGACACGCCGGTCGCAGGCACCGCCTGGCCGGTGAAGCGTTTCACCAGATCATCATAACGCCCGCCGCCGGCGACCGAGCCGAACTGGCGCTTGCGGCCCTTTTCGTCGAGGATTTCGAAGGTCAGCTCGGCCTCGAACACCGGGCCGGTGTAATAGCCCAGGCCGCGCACCACGCCCGGGTCGAGCACGATCCGGTCAGGCCCATAGCCCTGGGCATCGAGCAGCGCCGCGATGGTTTCCAGCTCATTGACGCCCTCGGCGCCAAGCGCTGAGGCACCGACCAACTCGCGCAGACGCGCAACCGTCTCCGCGCCACTGTCGCGTTTGGCGGAAACGAAGCCCATCACCACCTCGGCCTGCTCAGACGACAGCCCCGCGCCTTTGGTGAAATCACCGCTCTCGTCCTTACGGCCTTCTCCCAATAGTGCGCGCACCCCCGCATCGCCCAGCCGGTCGATCTTGTCGATGGCGCGGAGCACAATGCCGCGCTCGGCCTCGAACCGGGTGGCGTCGGACGGGTCGAGAACCCCCGCGACCTCCATCACGCCGTTCAGCACTTTGCGGTTATTGACCTTGACCACATAATCGCCGCGCGGGATGCCGACCACTTCCAGCGCATCCGAGAGCATGGCGCAGATCTCGGCATCGGCGGCGACCGAGCCGGTGCCGACCGTATCGGCGTCGCATTGGTAGAACTGGCGGAACCGGCCCGGGCCCGGCTTTTCATTCCGCCAGACCGGCCCCATCGCATAGCGGCGATAGGGCGAGGGCAGATCATTGCGATATTGCGCCGCAACCCGCGCGAGAGGCGCGGTCAGGTCGTAGCGCAAGGCCATCCAGGCCTCATCCTCATCCTGCCAGGCGAAGACCCCCTCATTCGGGCGGTCAACATCGGGCAGGAATTTGCCAAGCGCCTCGACGGTTTCCACCGCCGATGTCTCCAGCGCCTCGAACCCGTAGCGATGATAGACCCCGGCAATGGCGTCGAGCATCGCCTTGCGTTCGGTGACCTCGGCCCCGAAATAATCACGAAATCCCTTGGGGGTCTCGGCCCGGGGGCGGCGGATCTTGCCTTCGGACATGGGTCTTGCCTTCGGATAGAGGAGCCTTTGCGGGCGATTGCGGCCCGGCGACAGTTGCTGCATCCTCTAGCGGATGGGGCAAGAGGCGACAAGCGGGGGATAGTATGGCCACGACAGAGGCGGTGGAGGAGCGGATCGCGCATCTGATCCGGGCGGTGGATGACCTGTCGGATGTGGTGGCGCGCCAGGATCGCGAGATCACCCAGCTGAATCGCCGGGTGCATATGCTGATGGAGCGCGAGGCCGAACGCGAGCAGATGGCGGGCGAGGCCCCGGCTGCGAACCAGCCGCCGCCGCATTGGTGATGGCGGGGGAAAGCTGCGCTGACCCGGTGCAGAAGCATTGCGGGCAAAAGCGTTGCGGGCTGGAAGGTCTGCCGGGCCATTGTCAATTGGGGGGCACAGGCGCGCAGACATCGGCTGGCCCGAAACTCTGGTCTGAACTCTGGCCTGAAACTCTGGCCTGAAACTCTGGCCTGAATTCTAACACATTTGGGCGAAAAGCTCTCCCCGAGATCTGATCCGGTGATTGTACCATGCTGAGCCCATTTTTCCTTTGCCTCGTCTTCCTTATCAGCGCCCTGCCCGCCCCCGGCATGGCCGATCTGCCGCGCCCGCTGGATAATCGGCACATGATGCGGATGGTGCTGGATGAGATGCATAAGCAGGCGCCGGATCTGGCGGAGCGCTATGCCGAAAACCTGAACCGACGCATAATTCCTGGAAAAATTCCCAATATCGGGTTGCAGGACCTGACGGTCAGCCTGCGCGAGGAAACGGACGGAGCCAGGCGCGAACAGTTGGTACAGGCCTTCGCGTCAGAGTTGCTGAAGCAATATGAGGAGAACTCCGCCCGCAGCAGGGCCCGTCCTGCGCCCACGCCACCACAGCCCGGGCTGATCGTGCCCCGGATCATGCTGAAGGGTGACCTTGATGCCTGGGACGCAAAGCCCTGGAAGAGGAAGAATGGCGTCAGCACAGCCCTCACGGAACAGTTTCAGGTGCACTGGGGGATGTGGCAGCGCATTTCGGACAAGGGATACAATTATCATTTTACGCCTGAATGTCTGAAAAGGCGCGTCGGACATTCGGCCTGCAATCGCAGGGAAACCGTCAATGCAGGGCTGGCCAATCTTACGGCGATGACAGCCGGCCTGCCTGCACAGATCCTGGAAGGGGGGCGTATCTACATGGTTATGGGCGACGACGCCTGGAGCCTCATGCTGCAAAACGCGTTCCGGGAGTCGAACGCAGCCCCTGGTTCGCGGATCGTCGCCGCAATGCCTCGCACAGATCTGATCTTATGGGTCACGGACCCTGACGGGAATGATCTTGCCGATCTGCGGCAACTCACGGGGTGGGCCATGAGCTACGCAAAGGACGCCGATGCAGTCCAGGCCAGATACAAGGCCGATCTCTGGGCGCGGCATGCCGCGTCACCCGACAGATTTCCCCCCCGACTGATCATCATCCAGAATCTCTCAGCCGATCTCATGACCCGCATCGGGCCACAGCTCTGGGACAATGCGGGCTGGGCGGTGCTGGCAGAATAGGTCTCAGACCTCTTCGACCATCACCACGCCCTGCATCGCCTTGATCGCGCCCCGTATCTGCGGGCTGACCGGGTAAGGGTCGGGCAGCAAGAGGTCGATCTCGCGCCCTTCTTCATCCGGCACACAAAGCGTGATGCGGCCGCGCATTCTGCCTTCGGATTTCCCAAGCAACAGCGCGATGGAATTCACCGCCTCGGGCCGGTCGATATGGATGCGGATGTCAGCCGCCTCGGCTTTCGCCGCCACGCGCTCGATGGGTTCCACGCCATTGGCCAAAAGCTTCACGCCCTCGCCTTCCGGGTCAACCTTGACCGTCAGCACCACATTGCAACCGGGTTCCAGAAACTCGCGGCAGGCCTCCAGCACATCCGAGAAACAGGTGACCTCGTAAAGCCCGGTCGGATCCGAGAGGGAGACAAAGGCAAATCGGTTGCCCTTGGCCGATTTGCGTTCCTGGCGCGCCGAAACCGATCCCGCAATCTTGGCAATACAGGTGCCTTTCGCCAACGCCCTTTTGGTGATCTCGGCCAGGGTCTCGACCTTCTGACGTTTCAGCGCGGGCATGTAATCATCCAGCGGATGGCCGGAAAGATAGAAGCCCACCGCCTGATGTTCATGGCCCAGCCGTTCCACCGGCAGCCAGTCATCGCGGAAGGGGATGCGCGGCTCCGGGATATCCGAGCCCGAAGACCCAAACAGCGAGACCTGGGCGGATGCCGCCGCCTCATGCACCGCCGCCGACCAGGCGACCAGACCATCGAGCGCCTCGAAGATCCGGGCGCGGTTGGGGTCAAGCTGATCAAAGGCGCCGGCACGGGCCAGCATCTCCATCGGGCGCTTGCCGATCTTTTTCAGATCCACCCGGCGGGCAAAATCGAAGATCGTGGCGAAAGGCCTGTCGCCACGCGCGGCGACGATAGACCGCATCGCCTCGACACCGACATTCTTCAGCGCGCCAAGCCCGTAGACCAGTTGCTGATCCTTGACGGAAAAAACCGCGAGCGAGCGGTTGACGCAAGGCGGCACGACCCTGACCTCCATCCGGTCCAGCTCGCGTTTGTAGACTGCGAGCTTGTCGGTCAGATGGATATCGCAATTCATCACGCCGGACATGAATTCGACCGGGTGGTTCGCCTTCATCCAGCCGGTCTGGTAGCTCACGACCGCATAGGCGGCCGCGTGGGATTTGTTGAACCCGTAATTCGCGAATTTCTCCAGCAGGTCAAAGACCTCGCCGGATTTTTTGGTGTCGATCTGGTGGGTAGCGGTGCAGCCCTCGATGAATTTGGGCCGCTCTTTCGCCATTTCCTCGGCGATCTTTTTCCCCATCGCGCGGCGCAACAGGTCGGCGCCGCCAAGCGAATAGCCCGCCATGACCTGGGCGATCTGCATCACCTGTTCCTGGTAGACGATGATTCCTTGTGTCTCTTTCAGGATATGGTCGATGGTCGGGTGGATCGATTCCAGCGCGCGGGTGCCGTTCTTCACCTCGCAATAGGTCGGGATGTTTTCCATCGGGCCGGGTCGATACAGAGCCACCAGTGCAACGATATCCTCGATACAGGTCGGCTTCATGCGCCGGAGCGCATCCATCATGCCTGAGCTTTCCACCTGGAAGACCGCAACCGTGCGCGCGGCGGAATAGAGGTCATAGGTCGGTTTGTCATCAAGCGGGATATGCCCGATGTCGTTTTCCGCACCCTTTGGCGGCTCGTAAAGCTGCGTGCCATCCGGGCCGATATGCAAAGGCCGCCCGGCCTCAAGCACCTGGCGGATCGCATCCTTGATCACCGTCAGGGTCTTCAGCCCGAGGAAGTCGAACTTCACCAGCCCCGCCGCCTCGACCCATTTCATATTGAACTGGGTGGCGGGGGTATCGGAGCGCGGATCCTGATAAAGCGGCACCAGCTCATCCAGCGGCCGGTCGCCGATCACCACACCGGCAGCGTGGGTGCCGGCAGAGCGGTAAAGCCCCTCGACCTGTTCGGCATATTTCAAAAGCCGCGCGACAACCTCTTCTTTCGCCGCCTCGCGCAGACGCGGCTCATCCGCCAGCGCCTTGGTGATCGAGACCGGCTTGACCCCTTCGACCGGGATCATCTTCGCCAGCCGGTCCACCTGGCCGTAGGACATCTGCAGCACACGCCCGACATCGCGCACCGCCATTTTCGACAGCAACGCGCCAAAGGTGATGATCTGCGCCACTTTGTCATGGCCGTATTTGTCCTGCACATAGCGGATCACCTCCTCGCGGCGATCCATGCAGAAGTCGATGTCGAAGTCGGGCATCGAGACCCGTTCTGGGTTCAAAAACCGCTCGAACAGCAGCGCATAGCGCAGCGGATCAAGGTCGGTGATCAGCAGAACATAGGCGACGAGGCTGCCCGCCCCCGAACCCCGCCCCGGCCCGACCGGAATATCATGGTCCTTGGCCCATTTGATGAAATCGGACACGATCAGGAAATAGCCGGGAAAGCCCATACGCTCGATGATCGAGAGTTCGAATTTCAGCCGTTCTTCATATTCCTCGCGCGGCGCGGCGAGCGGAATCACGGCGAGGCGTTTCTCCAGGCCGTCCCAGGCCTGGCGCCGCAGTTCCTCGACCTCATCTTCTGCGAAAACCGGCAGGATAGGTTTGCGCTTATAGGCCATGAAGGCACAGCGGCGCGCGATCTCGACGGTGTTTTCCAGCGCCTCCGGCAGATCGGCAAACAGCGCGCACATCTCGGATTCGGATTTCAGATAATGCTGCGGCGTCAGCCGGCGGCGCGGCTCCAGCTGGTCGACATAGGCGCCTTCCGCGATGCAGATCAGCGCGTCATGCGCCTCATACATGTCGGTTTTCGGGAAATAGACGTCATTTGTCGCAACCAGCGGCAGGTTCAGCTCATAGGCCAGCTCGATATGGCCGCGCTCGGACAGGGCTTCGGCCTGCGGCAGCCGCCCGCCCTCGCCCGGATGGCGCTGCAATTCGATATAAAGCCGGTCGGGGTAGATCGCCGCCAGCTTTTCCACCAGCGCCCGCGCCTTCGGCATTTGCCCGCCCTGCAACAGCCGCCCCAAAGGCCCGTCCGGCCCGCCGCTCAGACAGATCAGCCCGGCGCTGTGGGCCGCCAGCTGATCCACCGTCACCTGCACCAGCTGCCCCGCCTTGCCCAGATAGAGGCAGGAATTCAGCTTCATCAGATTCTCATAGCCCGCCTCGGTCTGCGCCAGCAGCACAAGCGAGGCCGGCAGGCGCGGCTTTTCGCCCGGCGCCGCCGGATCATATTCCAGCGCCACCTGACAGCCGACGATGGGCTGGACCCCGGCATCCTTGCAATGGCTGGAAAACTCCAGTGCGCAGAACATATTGTTGGAATCGGTGACCGCGATGGCCGGCATCCCGGCGCCCGCCGCCAGTTTCACAAGCTTCTTGACCGGGATCGCGCCTTCCAGCAGCGAATGTTCGGTATGGGTGCGAAGATGGATGAATTTGGGGGCGCGTGACATGGCGCCAGTCTAACCCCGCCCCGCCGCGCAAGGAAGGGTCGAAAGACAGGCGCGGCGGCCTGCGCAGAAAACCGGCAGCCGCTTTCGCGTCTCGCGATAAACTCTTTCTATCATCCGATTAATAATTTTTCTTGCCAGCCCATCCGCAGCCCGGCTTGATGAGGTGATAAGCAAAGGGGCGCACCGCCTGGCCCTACGCCGCATCGGGCCGGCAGGCACAGACCCCGCCACAGGGAGTATCGCGGCGGATTGAAGAATGACCGGTATCAGTTTCTGGCTGAACGGAGTTGAAACCCAAATCCCGGAGGCCGAAAGCCCCACAAGGACGCTGCTCGACTGGCTGCGCGACACAGGCGGGCTGAAAGGCACGAAAGAGGGCTGCAACGAAGGCGATTGCGGCGCCTGTACCGTCATCCTGCGCGACGAGACCGGCGCCCGCGCGGTCAATGCCTGCATCCTTTTCCTGCCACAACTCAAAGGCAAAGCCATCCGCACCGTCGAAGGCATCACCGGCCCCAAGGGCGAGATGCATCCCGTCCAGCAGGCCATGATCACCCATCACGGCAGCCAATGCGGCTTTTGCACGCCGGGCTTCATCGCTTCGATGGCCGCGGCCCATCTGAACGGCGACCGGAGCCACGATGACAACCTCGCCGGCAATCTCTGCCGCTGCACCGGCTATGCGCCGATCCTCCGCGCCGCCCGGGCTGCCGAGACCGCCCCCATCCCCGACTGGCTTGAAAAAGATGCCGATTTCATCTGTCCGGAAATATCCTCGGGGGTGAGGCCAAAGGCCGAGGGGGCAGACAGCCCCCCTGACCCCGACCACCACAGACGCCCTCGCAGCCCTTTATGCCGCGACGCCCGAGGCCACGCTGATCGCCGGCGCCACCGATATCGGCCTCTGGGTCACAAAACAGCTCCGCTCCCTCTCACCGGTCATATTCCTCAACCAGATCAAAGACCTGCAAAGCATCACCGAAACCCCCGAAGGCCTGCGCATCGGCGCCATGGTCACCATCACCCGCCTGCGCGACGCGGTGAAAGCCAGCCATCCCGGCCTCGCAGAGCTCCTGCGCCGCTTCGCCTCGGCCCAGATCCGCAACACCGCCACAATCGGCGGCAATATCGCCAATGGCTCGCCCATCGGCGACGGGCCGCCCGCGCTGATCGCCGCCGGCGCCAGGCTGCATCTGCGCCAGGGCGACACAAGCCGCAGCCTCGCGCTTGAGGATTTCTTTCTCGATTACCGCAAACAAGACCGGCGCCCCGGCGAATTTGTCGAGGCGATCACCCTGCCCGCCGCCCCGGATCTGAGCTGCTACAAGGTCTCGAAACGCTTCGACCAGGACATTTCGGCGGTTTGCGGCTGTTTCAACATCACGGTGACCGGGGACCGCATCACCGCCGCCCGCATCGCCTTTGGCGGCATGGCCGCCATCCCGAAACGCGCCCACGCGGCCGAGGCGGCGCTGATCGGCGCGGACTGGAGCGAGGCGACGATCCGCCATGCGATGCGCGCCATGGCGCAGGATTACCAGCCGCTTTCCGATATGCGCGCCTCAGCGGGCTACCGGCTTACTGTCGCGCAAAACCTCTTGCTGCGTTGCTATCTTGAGCGTTGCGGCATCGAGACCTCGGTGCTGAAGGTGGCGCCATGAGCATCGGGAAACCCCTCCCCCACGATTCCGCGCCTTTGCATGTGGCAGGAACCGCGCGCTATCTCGACGACATCCCCCTGCCCCAGGGCGCGCTGCATCTGGCTTTTGGCCTGGCCGGCATAGCGCGCGGGCGGGTTGACAGCATCGACCTCGCGCCCGTGCTGGCCGCGCCCGGTGTCGTCCGGGTGATTACGGCGGATGATCTGATCGCCGCTTTCGGCGCCGTGCCGGATTGTTCCCCTTCGACCCATGACGAGCCGCTGCTGAGCCCGGATGCCATCCATTTCCACGGCCAGCCGCTGTTTATCGTGCTGGCGGAAAGCCATCTCGCGGCACGGCGGGCGGCGCGGCTGGCCCGGATCGATTACCACGAGGAAAGCCCGATCCTGACCCTTGAAGAGGCGCTGGAAGCAGACAGCCGCTTTGAACAGGGGCCGGTGATCTGGGCGCGGGGCGATGCGGCGGCGGCAATGGCGGCGGCACCGCGGCGGATCGCGGGCCGCTTCCCGGTCGGCGGCCAGGAGCATTTCTACCTTGAGGGTCAGATCGCGGCGGCACTGCCGCAGGAAGACGGGATGCATATCCTGTCCTCGACCCAGCATCCGAGCGAGATCCAGCACAAGGTCGCCCATGCGCTGCATCTGCCGATGGCCGCGGTCCGGGTCGAGACAAGGCGGATGGGGGGCGGTTTCGGTGGCAAAGAAAGCCAGGGCAATGCGCTGGCGATTGCCTGCGCGGTGGCGGCGCGCCTGACCGGTCAGGCCTGCAAGATGCGCTATGACCGCGACGACGATATGGTCATCACCGGCAAGCGCCACGATCTCGAGATCCGCTACGAGGCGGGGTTCGATGATGATGGCCGGGTGCTCGGGATAGCGGTCACGCATCTTTTCCGCTGCGGCTGGAGCCAGGATCTGTCTTTGCCGGTGGCGGACCGGGCGATGCTGCATGCGGACAATTGTTATTTCCTGAAGGATATCCGGATCGAGAGCCATCGGCTGAAAACCAATACGGCATCCGCCACCGCCTTCCGGGGCTTTGGCGGGCCGCAGGGGATGATCGGGATCGAGCGGGTGATGGATCATATCGCATTCGCCCTCGGGCGCGAGCCGCTGGAGGTGCGGCGGATCAATTTCTACGAGCCGGCCATTGCAGCAGAGGAACCGGGTGGCCAGCCCCCCGGCGCGTCACGGAGTATTCCGGGCAGGAAGAAGGGCGGAGTTCAGACCACACCCTATCAGATGCCGGTCGAGGATTTCGTCGGGCAGGAGCTGGTGGCGCGACTGGTGCAAAGCTCGGATTATCAGGCGCGAAAGGCGGAGATTGCGTCCTGGAATGCGCGATCACAGGTGCTTAAGCGCGGGATTGCGCTGACGCCGGTGAAATTCGGGATTTCCTTCACCCTGACCTGGCTGAACCAGGCGGGGGCGTTGGTGCATGTCTACCAGGACGGCTCGGTGCATCTCAATCACGGTGGCACCGAGATGGGTCAGGGGCTGAACCTCAAGGTGGCCCAGGTGGTGGCGGAGGTCTTCGGACTTGAGGCAGGCGATATCCGCATCACCGCGACTGATACGGCGAAAGTGCCCAATACCTCGGCCACGGCAGCCTCGTCAGGGTCGGATCTGAACGGGATGGCATCGCGCGAGGCGGCTTTGGTGATCCGGGGGCGGCTTGCCGGTTTTCTGGCCGAAAAGCACCAGGTCGCGGTGGAGGCGGTGCGGTTCCAGGACGGGCTGGTGCGGGTGGCGGGCGAAGAATATCCTTTTGCCAGGGTCGCGGCCTGGGCCTATCAGGCGCGGATCTCGCTGTCTTCGACCGGCTTCTATGCCACGCCGAAAATCACCTGGGACCGGGTGAAGGGCCAGGGGCGGCCGTTTTTGTATTTCGCCTATGGCGCCGCGGTGAGCGAGGTGGTGATCGATTGCCTCACCGGCGAGAACCGCATTTTGCGCACCGACATCCTGCATGACACCGGATCGCCGCTGAACCCGGCGATTGATATCGGCCAGATCGAGGGCGCCTATGTTCAGGGCGCAGGCTGGCTCACGACCGAAGAGCTGGTCTGGGACCGCAAGGGCCGGCTGATGACACATGCGCCCTCGACCTATAAGATCCCGGCCTGTTCCGACCGGCCGCCTGTCTTCAATGTGGAGTTGTGGAACCGGCCCAATCGTGAAGCGACGGTGGGGCGCTCAAAGGCAGTGGGCGAGCCGCCTTTCATGCTGGGGATCTCGGTCCATGCCGCTTTGTCGGCGGCTGTGGCGGCCTGTGGTGCAGATGGCGGGGATAAACGGGTCTGGCCCGATCTGGCAGCGCCCGCAACGCCGGAGGCGGTGCTGGCCGCGGTGGAAAGGGTCAGGCGCGATGTTTGACGCGAGAATCCTGCGGGCAATAATTGCGGAACATGGGCCGGTGATCCGGGTGGTGATCGCCGGACATCAGGGGTCTTCCCCGCGCGAGGACGGGGCGGCGATGCTGGTCTGGGGCTGCGGCCAGCTGGGCACGATCGGCGGCGGCGCGCTGGAATATCTCGCCGTGACCGGCGCGCGGCAGATGCTGGCGGGGGCCGGGAATGGCGGGCTGACACGCCATGCACTTGGCCCGGGCCTCGGGCAATGCTGTGGCGGCGTGGTCGATCTTGTCAGCGAGCTTTGGGACGAGGCGCGGCTTGCCGGTGCGACCGGCCCGATCGTTGCGCGACCTGTCAGCCCGGAAGCGGGCGCGATGCCTTTCCGGGTTCGTCGTGCCCTGTCCCGGGCGCGCAATGGCCAGGGCTGGGAGGGCGGCCCGATCTGCGCCGGCGGCTGGCTGGCGGAGCCCCTGAGCGCGGCGGCCAGCCCGCTCTGGATCTGGGGGGCGGGCCATGTCGGACGGGCACTGGTCGCGGTCCTGGACCCTCTGCCGGATTTCGCGCTGACCTGGATCGACACGGCGCGCGCGCGCTTTCCCGACATCCTGCCCGAAGGCGTCGATGCGATCTGGGCGGAGGATCCGGCGCAGCTGGTGCGTCACGTGCCGCCGGGCGCTGACCATCTGATCGTCACCTTCTCGCATGCACTGGATCTCGATCTCTGCCACCTCCTGCTGGGGCAGGAGACCGCGGGAATCGGGCTGATCGGATCGGCGACGAAAGGGGCGCGGTTTCGCAGCAGGCTCCTGGCCCTTGGGCATAGTGCGGCTGAAATATCGCGCATCACCTCGCCGATTGGTGATATGAGCCTTGGCAAACACCCACAGGCCATTGCGGTTGGTGTGGCGGTGCAACTATTGAAACGGAAACGGGAATCCGGATTGGCCTCCGGTTCGGCAGCGGTGGAAAGGGCGGGGATCACGGATGACAGCCGGTTCGGATGAGCTTCTGCGGCTGGAGGGTCTGACCAAGGCCTATCCGGGTGTCATCGCCAACAGCGATGTGTCTTTCACCATCCGCGCGGGCGAGATTCACGCGCTTCTGGGCGAGAATGGCGCCGGAAAATCGACGCTGGTGAAGATGATCTACGGCCTCGTGCGGCCCGACCAGGGGCGGATGACCTTGCGCGGCCAGCCCTATGCGCCAGCGCGCCCCGCCGAGGCGCGGCGTCTTGGCGTTGCGATGGTCTTCCAGCATTTCAGCCTGTTCGAGGCGCTGACAGTCGCCGAAAATGTCGCCCTCGGGATGGAGGATCCGCCGCCGATGCGCGCCCTTTCTGCGCGGATCCGCGAGGTTTCCGAAGCCTATGGCCTGCCGCTTGATCCGGGCCGCAATGTGGGCGACCTCTCGGCGGGGGAAAGGCAGCGGGTCGAGATCATCCGCTGCCTGCTGCAGGATCCGAAACTCCTGATCATGGATGAGCCGACCTCGGTGCTGACCCCGCAGGAGGTGGAGATCCTGTTTCGCACGCTCCGGCAGCTGGCGGCGGCGGGGACCTCGATCCTTTATATCAGCCATAAGCTGGAAGAGATCCGGACGCTCTGTGATGAGGCGACGATCCTCAGGCGTGGCCGGGTGGTGGCAACCTGCACGCCGCGCGAGCGGTCAGCGCGTGAGATGGCGGAGCTTATGGTGGGCGCCTCGCTGGCGGTGCCGGCGCGACGCAAGGGCCAGAAGGGCGAGATCGCGCTGGAGGTGAATGATCTGTCACTGGCCTCGCCGATCCCTTTCGGCACTGCCCTCAAAGCGGTGGGCTTCGGCGTGCGAAAGGGTGAAGTGCTGGGGATCGCCGGAGTTGCGGGCAATGGCCAGGACGAGCTTTTGCTGGCCCTGTCGGGCGAAATACTGGCGCCGGCAGGCGCGATCCGGCTTGGCGGAACCGGGATCGGCACGCTTGGCCCGGCCCGGAGGCGTGCGGCGGGGCTGGTGGCCGCGCCCGAGGATCGCTACGGCCATGCGGCGGCACCGGATATGAGCCTTGTCGACAATGCCTGGCTGACCGCGTCAGTGCGGATGGACCTCTCGGATCGCGGCTTTATCCGCCGCGCCAGGACGCGGGACTTCGCCGAAGAGGTGATCCGCGATTATGATGTGCGGACACCAGGGCCCGATGTGGCAGCGCGGGCGCTGTCGGGGGGAAATCTGCAGAAATTCCTGATGGGGCGCGAGCTGAAACAGGGGGCCGATGTCATCGTGATCAACCAGCCGACCTGGGGGGTGGATGCCGCGGCCGCAAGCGCGATCCGGCAGAAGATCCTCGATTGCGCGGGCCAGGGTGCGGCCGTGGTGGTGATCAGCCAGGATCTCGACGAGCTGATGGAGATCGCCGACAGCTTTGCAGTGCTGAATGAAGGCCGTCTCTCGGTGCCGCGCCCGGTCGAGGGGCTGACCACCGAAGAGATCGGCCTGATGATGGGCGGGGCCCATGGGATGGAGGAGGCGCATCATGCGACCTGAAGCGCCGGCATCGGCCAGAGGACCGATTTCTGCACAGAAATCGTGCCAATTCCTGTGCAGGAATTGGTCGGTGCGGCAGGCGGGCGGGGGCGTCCCATGCTGAGGCTCGAGCGGCGCGCCACTCCGTCGCAGTTCTGGCTGTGGTTCACGCCGGTACTGGCCGTTTTCCTGACCATGGTGGCGGGGGGCTGCTGTTTGCGGCGCTCGGCTCCAATCCCTTTACCGTCATCCGGACCATATTCTGGGAGCCGCTCGCGGGGGCCAATGCCTCCTATTTCCGCGCCCAGCTCTTCATCAAGGCAGCCCCCCTGATCCTGATCGCCGTCGGCCTTGCCATGGGCTTTCGTGCCGGCATCTGGAATATCGGCGCCGAGGGCCAGTATATCATGGGTGCAATCATCGGCGCCTCGGTCGGCCTCGCCTTCTACCCGACGGAAAACCGGCTGATTTTTCCCGTGATGGTCGTGGCCGGCGCCTTCGGCGGCTGGGCCTGGGCCATGATCCCGGCCATCCTGAAAACGAAATTCAACACCAATGAGATCCTTGTCTCTCTGATGCTGGTCTATGTCGCCCAGGCGATCCTCGCCAAGGCGGCGTTCGGCTTTCTGAGAAACCCCGACGGCATGGGCTTTCCCGGCAGCCGCAATTTCTCGACCTATCCCGCCGCGCGCAATGTCGACCTGATCGAGCGCAGCGGGTTCCACTGGGGGGCGGTGGCAGCGCTTGGTGTGGCGGTGGCGGCCTATGTGCTGCTGACCCGCCACGGTATCGGCTTTCGCATCCGGCTTGCCGGCCAGGCCCCGCGCGCCGCACGGTTCCACGGTGTCAGCCCTGCCCGGCTGGTGATCTTTTGCCTCGGACTTGCCGGCGCGCTGGCGGGTCTTGCGGGGATATTCGAGGCCAGCGGCCCGTCCGGACAGATCACCGATAAATTCGCCACCGGCTACGGGTTCACCGCGATCATCGTGGCCTTCCTGGGCCGGCTGAACCCGCTGGGGATCATCTTGGCCGGGCTTTTGATGGCGCTGACCTATGTCGGCGGCAGCCTGGCCGAGTCGCGGCTGAACCTGCCCGCAGCCTCGATCCAGGTCTTTCAGGGCATGCTGCTCTTCTTCCTGCTGGGTGTCGATATGCTGACGAATTACCGCATCCGCATCGGCCGGAGCCTTCGCAAAGGAGCAGGCGCATGATCATCGGTGGTCTTGATGTGGCGATCCTGCTCGCCTCGCTGATGGTGGGCGCGGTGCCGATCCTGCTCGCGGCCCTTGGCGAGACGGTGGTGGAGCGTTCGGGCGTGCTCAACCTCGGCGTCGAGGGGATGATGATCATCGGCGCGGTTACCGGCTTTATCGCCGCCGTGACCTTGCAAAGCCCGGTGGCGGGCTTTGCCGCCGGAGCGGCCTGCGGCGCCGCCTTCTCGCTGGTTTTCGCGCTTTTGACCCTGGTATTCCAGGCCAATCAGGTCGCCACCGGCCTTGCGCTGACCCTTTTCGGGATCGGGGTCTCGTCGCTGGCGGGCCAGGGCTATAATGGCATCAAGCCGCCGGTCACCACGCCTTTAGACCTCGGGCCCCTGCGCGATATTCCCTTCCTCGGCCCGATGCTCTTTCGCCATGACTGGGTGGTCTATTTCTCGCTGCTGATGGTGCTGGTCACCTGGGTTCTGCTGAACCGCACCCGCGCCGGGCTGATCATCCGCGCGGTGGGAGAGAATCACGAAGCCGCGCATGCGCTTGGCTATAAGGTCAACCGGATCCGGCTTTTGTGCATCCTGTTTGGCGGCGCCATGGCCGGGATGGGCGGTGCCTATGTCAGCCTGGTGAGGGTGCCGCAATGGACCGACAAAATGACCAATGGCGTCGGCTGGATCGCCCTGGCGATTGTGGTCTTCGCCTCCTGGCGGCCCGGGCGCGTGCTCTTTGGCGCCTGGCTTTTCGGCGGGCTGATGGTGTTGGGGCCGAACCTCCAGGCCGCAGGCTATGCCATTCCGGTCGAGTATCTGACGATGGCGCCTTATGTCATCACCATTATCGTGCTTGTCATCATGTCCTCGGGGCGCGGCCGCAGCTTTGGCGCGCCGGCCTCTCTGGGACAAAATTTTCACGCCTCACGCTGAGGCATCTCTTGCCGGGGCCTGCCGCCCCGGCCCGAACGGGGAGACTACCCATGCAACGCAGAAACCTGCTGGCAACTGCCGCCCTCACCTTTGGCCTCGCGCTGTCAGGCGGCGCCGCCATGGCCCAGGGCCTGGAAAAGGTGAAGGCCTGCTTCATCTATGTCGGCCCGATCGGCGATGGCGGCTGGACCTATCAGCACCATCAGGGCGCCCTGGCCCTGGTCGAGGAATATGGCGACAAGGTCGAGATCGCCTGGCAGGAATCGGTCCCCGAAGGTGCAGATGCAGAACGCGCGATCACCCAGTTTGCGCTGGACGGCTGCAATATCATCTTCACCACCTCTTTCGGCTTCATGGATGCGACCCAGGCCGTCGCCGCTCAGTTCCCTGATATCAAATTTGAACATGCCACCGGCTTCAAACGCGATCAGCCGAATGTCTCGACCTATGACGCACGCTTCTATGAAGGCCGCGCGGTCATGGGCACCATCGCGGGCCACATGACCAAATCGAACAAGATCGGCTATATCGGCTCCTTCCCGATCCCCGAGGTCATCCAGGGCATCAATGCCTCGTTCATCCATGCGAAGAAGGTGAACCCCGATGTCACCATTTCGGTGGTCTGGGCCTATACCTGGTTCGATCCGGCGAAAGAGGCTGATGCCGCCAAGGCCCTGATCGACCAGGGCGTCGACGTGATCCTGCAGCACACCGATTCCACCGCACCGCTGGCCGAAGCCGCCAAGGTTCCGGGCGTGATCGGCTTTGGTCAGGCCTCGGATATGTCGGCCTACAAACCCAGCCCCCGCGTCTCGGCCATCATCGACAACTGGGCGCCCTATTACATCAAGCGCGTCGGCGCGCTGATGGATGGCACCTATGAGCAATCGGCAGCCTGGGAAGGCATCGCGGGCGGCGAAGTCGAGATCGGCGAGATCACCGACGCCGTCCCGGGCGAGGTGAAAGCCGCTGCCGAAAAGGTTCGCGACGATATCGCTGCCGGCACCTGGCACCCCTTCACCGGCCCTCTGAACAAGCAGGATGGCTCGGCCTGGCTGGCCGAGGGCGAAGTGGCAGATGACGGCGTGCTCGCGACGATGAACTTCTATGTCGAAGGCATCACCGGCGACATCCCGAACCAGAACTGATCGGGGTTCTCCCCTGAGGCCCGCCGCTCCGGCGGGCCTTTTCATTGGCGTCGCGCCCTGCGCGACTGCCACCCGATGCGGCCGCGACAACGGGGCCGGGCTTGACTTCTTCTCATGAGGCGCGTTTTACCGGGGCCTGGAAAAACACCTCGGAAAGGGGACTGATGATGCACGCCTATCGCAGCCATACCTGTGCGGGCCTCGCACGCGCCAATGTCGGCGAAAATGTGCGTCTCTCGGGCTGGGTACACCGTGTGCGCGATCATGGCGGCGTGTTGTTCATCGACCTGCGCGACCATTACGGCATCACCCAGGTGCTGGCCGACAGCGACAGCCCGGCTTTTGCCGAGCTGAACAAGGTGCGCTCGGAATGGGTGATCCGCATCGACGGGCGTGTGAAAGCGCGTGACGAAAGCCTCGTGAACGCAAAGATCCCGACCGGCGAGATCGAGGTCTATGCGACCGGCGTCGAAGTGCTCGGCCCGGTTGACGGCGACCTGCCGCTGCCGGTCTTTGGCGAGACCGAATACCCCGAGGAAACCCGTCTCACCTACCGCTTCCTCGATCTGCGGCGCGAGACGATGCATAAGAACATGATCCTGCGCTCCAACGTCGTGCGCTGGCTGCGCAACGCGATGTGGGACCAGGGCTTCAACGAATTCCAGACCCCGATCATCACGGCCTCCAGCCCCGAAGGCGCGCGCGACTTCCTCGTGCCCTCGCGCCTGCATCCCGGCAAGTTTTACGCTTTGCCCCAGGCACCACAGCAGTTCAAACAGCTGATCCAGGTCGCAGGCTTTGACCGCTATTTCCAGATCGCGCCCTGCTTCCGTGATGAAGACCCGCGCGCCGACCGCTCGCCGACCGATTTCTACCAACTCGATATCGAGATGTCTTTCGTCACCCAGGAAGACGTTTTCGCGACCGTGCAGCCAGTGCTGCAGGGGCTGTTCGAAGAATTCGGGGGTGGCCGCAAGGTCTATGCCGACTGGCCGCTGATCTCGTATCGCGACAGCCTGAAATGGTATGGTTCGGACAAGCCGGATCTGCGCAACCCGATTAAAATGGTCGATGTGTCGGAGCATTTCCGGGGTTCCGGCTTTGCGATCTTCGCAAGCCTCCTGGAAAATGAAGGCACCGAAGTGCGCGCCATCCCCGCGCCGACCGGCGGCTCGCGCAAATTCGCCGACCGCATGAACGCGTTTGCGCAGAAAGAGGGCCTGCCGGGCATGGGCTATATCTTCTGGCGCAAAGCCGAAGATGGCTCGACCGAACCCGCCGGCCCCATCGCCAAAGCCATCGGGGCAGAGCGGACCGAAGCCATCCGCACCGCGCTGGGTCTGGATGTCGGCGACGCCGTTTTCTTCCTCGGCGGCAAGCCCGATGTGTTCGAATCCGTCGCTGGCCGCGCCCGCAACGAGATCGGCCGCGAGCTGAAGCTGACCGAAGAAAACAGCTTCCGCTTTGCCTGGATTGTCGATTTCCCGATGTATGAGAAGACCGAGGAGGGCAAGATCGACTTCTCGCACAACCCCTTCTCGATGCCGCAAGGCGGGCTTGAGGCGCTGTCGGGCGACCCGCTGAATGTCTATGCCTATCAGTATGATCTGGCCTGCAACGGCTATGAGATCATCTCGGGCGGCATCCGCAACCATAAGCCGGAAATCATGTATAAGGCGTTTGAACTCGCCGGTTACCCGAATTCCGAGGTCGACAAGCGGTTCGGCGGCATGGTCAAGGCGTTCAAATATGGCGCGCCGCCCCATGGTGGCTGTGCGGCGGGGATCGACCGGCTGGTGATGCTCCTGGCAGATACCACCAATATCCGCGAGGTCATCATGTTCCCGATGAACCAGCGCGCCGAAGACCTGCTGATGAACGCGCCTTCGGACCCGACCAATGATCAGCTGCGCGAATTGCGGCTCAGGGTGATCCCGAAGGACGCATGATGTATCAGGCCACGGTCCCCGTCTTTCGCCATTCCCTTTCGCGCATTGCGGATATGGTGGCGATTGCGGGGCCCGAGGCGCTGGATCAGCCTTTCCAGGACATGACGGCCCGCCAGCGGTTTTCCATCGCGGCGGGCCTTTCCATTGAAATCAGCTTTCCGCTGGCGGGGCGTGATCTGCCGGATTTGCCAGAGGCGCTCGGGCCGCGTCTTGCGGTAGCGCGGGCCTTGCTGGGCGGCATGAAGCCAACCGAGTTTGACCCCGACCCGTCTCGCAGGATCCGGCGGCAGATCAACGGGATCTTGCTGGATCTTTCAGCCGGTGACTTCCTGCATCTCTTTGGCATGCCGTCGTTTTTCTTTCAGATCGCGCTTGGCTATGCCGGGCTCCGCGCGGCCGGTGTTGCGCTGAGCGAGGCGGATTTCAACGGGTTCGGCCCTCCGTCACCCTAAGGCCAGTCACACGCTGGAAATCAGTCCAGATCGCATGGGCGCTTGCCCGCTGCAAGGACGCTGCCTAGCGTCGCTCTGGTAAGTCAATGGAGGGCGAGCAATGCAGAATGATCAGACCAGGACAGGACCGGTCTGGGGCGAAGCCCTGCCCGGCTGGACACCGCCGCCTTTGCCTGCGGGTCTCGCGCTTGAAGGGCGCAGCGTGCGGCTTGAGCCGCTCTCGGCCTGGCACCATGCGGCCGAGTTGCATGACAGTTTCGCCGGACATGACCGGCTCTGGGACTATATGGGCTATGGGCCTTTCGCCACGGCGGCGGATTATCACCGCTGGACCGAAGCCTCTGAGGGAGACAGGGATCCGTATTTCCTTGTGCTGCGCGATCTGGAGACCGGACGCGCCGGTGGTGTCGCCTCTTTCCTGCGGATCGCCCCGGACAGCGGGTCGGTCGAGGTGGGCCATATCTGCATTTCGCCCGCTTTGCAGCGCAAGGTGGCGGTGACCGAAGCGATGCATCTGATGATCGGCTGGGTCTTTGCCGCCGGATATCGCCGCTATGAGTGGAAATGCAACGCGCTGAACCTGCCCTCGCGCAGCGCGGCGCAGCGGCTGGGCTTCAGCTTTGAGGGCGTTTTCCGCCAGCATATGATCGTGAAGGGTCACAGCCGCGATACGGCCTGGTTCTCGGTGATCGACAAGGAATGGCCGGCGCTGGAGGCAGCGCATAAGGCCTGGCTTGATCCGTCGAATTTCGACATCGAAGGCCGGCAGAAGACCCGCCTCTCGGATCTGACACGCCCTTTGCTGGCGGTCCGGGATCCGGGGCTTTTGTGAACCGGGACGGGGCATAACGCGAAAGCTCCGGTCGGTAAGGTCTGCCCCTGTACAGGTCTGCACCAGGCGGCGCGCCTGTTCCACCCCGCTCTTGCCGGAGCGCCGTTGAGCCGGCGCGCCGTTAGAAACGCCGTGCCGCTATACAATTATTTCGGCTTTCTTTCCGGCCCTGCCTGGCAGTGACTGTGTAGCGGCGGGGGCCGGACTGGCTCCGCGACAGACATGTCTGCGGGCGCGCGACAGACCACCCCTGCGTGCCGCCCAAACCAGAAGGGCGTTCGGTGCCGCAGCACTCATCCGCCAAGGTCTCGCAGCAAACCGCGCCGGATGTCCGCTGCCCTCAGACCAGGCTCTGCCCCGCGCTGCCAAAGCCGGGTCCGGGCGGCCGAAAGGCCGGCATCTGGCGGATCTTTTCGTTCAGGATCGCCCGGATGCGATTGGGATCGCCGTTGCGGCTGACCGCTTCAGCTGCGGATTTCAGCGCCTCATCGCCGCATTGGAGCGCAAGGCCTGACAGAAAACCGCGCAGCCAGTCGCGGGTGGCCTGCGCCGTGGGGGCAATCTGCAGCCTGGCCTCGGCAAGCCGCAGATCATCGCACAGCGCCAGTGGATCGGGTTCCACCGCGCCATTGCCTCCCCCGCTTCCAGGCGCGCCGCGCAGATGCCGGTCGCACAGATGCGCCAGCACCGCCGCCTGAAACCCGGCAAGATCGGGCAGCGGCTTGCCGAGATAGCCCGCAGCCCCCGCCCGCATCGCCCGCAGCCTGCCGTCACTGTCGGCGCTGGTTCCCAGCACCACCGGCCCGCCTGTCCGGCTCAGGCCACTGATCAGATCTTCGCCCCGCCCATCGGGCAGCCCCAGATCGACAATCACCAGATCTGGCCGGTAGATCCCCAGATGCGCGGCTGCAACCGCCAGGCTTTCCGCCCGCCTGAGCCGCGCGCCCGAGCGCTGGCACATCAGCCGCAACGCCTCGCTGGCAAAGCGGCTGTCTTCCACCGCGAGCACCGTCAGCCCCCGCAGCGGCAGCGACAGGGCGGCAGGCAGCAGACCGGGCAATACCACCGGACTGGCGGGGAGGCGGCTGGCCATGGGGCTGATCCTTTCGCGGCAGCGGTCGGGGATGATTCGCGGCCTCCAGCCTCGCAGAACTCTGGTGAAGCTTGCGTTAACAGAGGCCTCTCTCCCCCTTGCCCAGCCCCGCCCCCGCGCGCATAAGTCCAGGAGACCCTACATGCAGCAGGAGAAGCCGATGATCGGACGTCTGAACCATGTCGCCATTGCCGTGCCCGATCTTGAAGCCGCCGCGCGCCAGTATCGCGATACGCTCGGCGCAAAAGTCGGCGCGCCCCAGGATGAGCCCGATCATGGCGTGACGGTGATCTTCATCGAATTGCCGAATACCAAGATCGAACTGCTGTATCCGCTGGGCGAAAACTCCCCGATCAATGGCTTTCTGGAAAAGAACCCTTCGGGCGGCATTCACCATATCTGCTATGAGGTCGAGGATATAATCGCGGCGCGTGACCGGCTGAAGGCACAGGGCGCGCGGGTGCTGGGCAGCGGCGAGCCGAAAATCGGCGCCCATGGCAAGCCCGTCCTTTTCCTGCATCCCAAGGATTTCAACGGCTGCCTTGTGGAGCTTGAACAGGTATGAACCTCACCTCTGGCATCGTCCTTTTCGCAGTCACCTGGTTTCTGACCTTTTACATCGTGCTCATGCTGCGCACCCGCACCCAGGCCGAGGCGGGCGAGATAGTGCCGGGCACCCCCGCCGGGGCGCCGGCCGAGGAAAATATCGGCCGCTCGGCCCTGATTGCCACGGGCTTTGCGCTGGTGATCTGGGGGGCGATGGCGGCGGTGATCCTCTGGGGAGGCATCACCATCGAAGACCTTGATTTCCGGGGCATTCTGGAGCCGAAAGACAGCGTGGAAACGCCGGCATCCTGACAGGCCCACACCGCGCGCAAGCGGTGGAAAGCAGACGTGATCCAGGCCCGGCCCATGACGGGCGCGGCCTGGATCGGCGCTGACAGGACAAAAAACAGCACGGCCAGAAAATCAGCACGGCCAGCAGCGTCTGAGGGGATCAGGCCGGGATCATTTCGGCCCAAGCCCCCATTGCACCACCCGCGCCAGATCCGGGCGCGGACGGTCCGGAAACACATGGGCGGCCGTGCCGATATGAATGATGCCGGCCACAGTCTCGGCGCCCTCGCAGCCAAAGGCCCGCGCCCGGAACACCGCATCATGTGCCGGCCAGCCGCTGAGCCAGTTCGCCCCCCAGCCCGAGGCCGTCGCCACCGACAAAAGCGACATGCACAGCGCGCCCGCAGACAGAACCTGCTCTTCCAAAGGGATCTTGTCCGAGGCTTTCGGCGCGGAAATCACCACCACCGCCAGATGGCCGCGATCATATTGGCCGCGACCTTTTTCAAGCTTTTCCGCATCCGCCCCCAGCTCTTTCGCCCGTGCCTCGACGAGGTCGGCGAGGCGGGTGAAATCGGATCTCTCCAGCACGATCAGGCGCCAGGGCTCCAGCTTGCCATGATCGGGCACCCGCAGCGCCAGCTGCAGCATCGCGGTCAGCTCGTCCCGCGACGGCACCGGCGGGCGAAACATCTTGGCCGGCTGCGACAGGCGGGTGGCCAGGAAATCCAGCGCGGCGGTGTTTTTATCGGTCATCATGCTCTCCTTTGCGGCGCAGACCCCCTGTCGCGGCCTGCCGGAAAGCGCGGGCGGTCGGGGAATCTGACCGGCGGACCTTGCCGCCATTTGCCGATGAGGTGAAGCCTTGCTGTGACATCCCCCTGGCGCGGCAAAGCGTGCCTCATGATCCAAGAGCCAGCGTTTGCGCTCCAGCCCGCCAGCATAGCCTGTCAATGCGCCATCCGCACCGACAAGCCGGTGGCAGGGCAGGATCAGGTTGAACGGGTTGCTGCCATTCGCATGCCCCACCGCCCGCGCGGCTCCCGGCCTGCCGATCCGGAGCGCCTGTTCGCCATAGGTCACCGGCCTGCCGGGCGGGATGCGGCGCAAAGCCGCCCAGGCGAGGTTCTGGAACGGGCTGCCCGTCAGCCGGACCGGGATCCGGTCTGTCGCTGCCAGATCACCCGCGAAATAGGCCTCCACCGCCGCAGCCAGCCTGGGCGGGATCGCGCCGGGCCGCAGATCGACCGGTCCGATACGGCGCGAGAGCAGCCGGTGCAGCCGGTCCTCATGGTCCGCATATTCCGACGCCATCAGCCCGCCCGTCGCATCTGTGACCATGATCAGTGCACCGAGCGGAGTGGCGACGCGGCCGATGGTCAGCGCACCGGCATACTTACCGGTCAGATCACCGGGCGTCATGGAAGATGATCCCAAGCGTATGCCTTTGCCCCGAGCGGATGCGGCTGACGCCATGGCGCAGGTTGACGCGGTAGCTGCCTCTCGCACCCTCGACCGGCCGGTTATGCACCGCAAAGGCGACAGCATCCCCCTGCGCCAGTGGCACCACCTCGGCCCGGCTCTGCATCCGGGGGCGTTGCTCGGTCAGCACAAACTCGCCGCCGGTGAAATCGCGCCCCGGCTCGGACAGAAGGAAGGCCACCTGGATAGGGAAGGCCAGATCGCCATAGAGATCCTGATGCAGGCAATTGAAATCGCCCGGCCCATATTGCAGGAGGAGGGGCGTCGGCCGTGTCTGGCCGGCCGCATGGCAGTCGCGCAGGAAGTCCTCATGGCGGTCCGGATAGACCCGCCCTATCCCCAGGCGCGCGTTCCAGCCATTCGCAAGCCCGGCGAGATGCGGATATAGGGCGCTCCGCAGCCCCGCGATCAGATCCGGCAGCGGATAGCGGTAATACTTGTATTCGCCCCGGCCAAAGCCATGCCGCGCCATGTGGATATGGCTGCGAAACGGCGCCTCTGCACTATAGTCCCCAGCGAGATCCGCGCATTCCCCGGGTGAAAGAAGCCTTGGCAGAACCGCGCAGCCAAAACTGTCCATCCCGGCGGCAAAGGCAGCCCAGTCATATTGGCGCAGCCTGTCCACAGCGCCGGATGCAACACCAGGCACGGGATCGGGCGCGACATCCGGCGACGTACTGACCTCAGGCAGACCGCTCACAATCCACCCTCCTTTTCCAGAAGCGCGCGTTTGCGAGCGATGCCCCAGCGATAGCCCGACAGCGCGCCATCATTGCGGATCACGCGGTGACAGGGGATGGCGACCGCGATCCGGTTGGCGCCGCAGGCCTGGGCGACCGCGCGCACCGCTTTTGGCGCGCCGATGCGGCGGGCGATATCGGCGTAAGAGGCGGTCTCTCCCGGCGGGATCAGCCGCAAGGCCTGCCAGACCCGTTCCTGAAACGCGGTGCCCCGAATGTCGAGCGGCAGATCAAACCCGGTCTGCGGCGCCTCAACCAGGCCCGCAACCCGGGCCACCAGCGCCTCGAAATCCGGGTCATCGCCGATCAGCCTGGCGCGGGGAAAGCTGTCCTGCAGATCGCGGATCAGCGTTTCAGGGTCATCGCCCAGGGTGATGGCGCAGATCCCCCGGTCACTTTGCGCGACCAGAATCGCGCCAAGGCTGCTCTCCCCGACGGCAAACCGGATCTCGGCATCCCTGCCGCCATTGCGAAAAGCGGTCGGGGTCATGCCAAGCGCCGCGTCCGAGCCTTCGTAAAACCGGCTGCCGGAGCCAAAGCCCGCGCCATAGATCGCGCCGGTCACGCTGCTGCCCTTGTCGGCCAGCCCGGCCCTGAGCTTCCTCCGGCGATGAGCACTGGCCCATTGCGCCGGGGTCAGCCCGGTTACTGCCCTGAACTGACGGTGGAACCACCAGGGGCTCATACCGATCTTTGCCGCCAGATCCTGCAGCTTCGGCGCCTCGTCGGCGGCCTCGATCAGCCGGCAGGCGGCGGCGACCAGCGCGGCATTTGCCTCGGCCACCGAAGGCCCGTGCGGCGCGCAACGCTGACAGGGGCGATAACCCGCCGCCTCCGCCTCATCCGGAAGATCGAAGAAACGCACATTTTGCGGCTTCGCCCTGCGCGACGGGCAAGAGGGGCGGCAATAGACGCCCGTGGTCCTGACCGCATAGACAAAGCGGCCATCCGCCGCCGCCTCGCGTGCCACCACGCTCTGCCAGCGCGGATCCTGTTCGGTCGCAGACGTGGTTGCGACAGCTGAATTACGGGTCGCCATCATGATGCCCCTCGCGGTCCTGTTCATTACAGGATCAGATTAACCCCGTCATCCGGCATCCCCACTCCGATCCTTGCGGTCAAATTCGCGAGGTCTGCCCCGGTCGCGAACTGCGAAGGATGCGGGCCTCAGAGCATAGCACAGGATCCGAACCGGAATGTACCTGCGGATCTGTGTCGCAACCTGTGTTGCAGTCTTCACCCTTGCCCGCTGCGCCGGGCCGGGCTGGCCTGTGAAGAACGGGGGGCTGACTTGCCGGAGGGGGTCGAGCGGCTGGCGCGGATCGCGGGATCCCGGCCAAGGGCCGCTTGTGGAGGCCAGGGATGAGGTATGGTCAGGGTTTCGGGCGGATATGTCCCCGAACTCAGGTAGCTGGCAGAAGGAAAGCCGTACACCGTGTATGGGATTTGGACGAGTGCGTCGCGAATACGGGCCTTTCGTTCGCGTTATTTCGTGAATGGGCGGATATCACCACTTTGACATCAAAAAACGAGATGTTGATATCTGAGTATAAAATAGTGACCCCGACAGAATAAAAACAATGACTATATTTCAATCACATAAGCCGTAAACACCAGCCCTGATCACTCTGCGGACTTCAAAGGGTTACGAATGGCTTTGTAAACACTCCGCCCCCCTGCTCGCCGCCCATTGTGGCTATCTCAGCCAATCTCGCCGGCTGAAACCCCGACACACCTGATCACCGGCCAATACCAGGGCCCCTGCCGCGCCCCGGCGATCCTGGCCAGGCTCGCGATCCGCGCGCTGGTAGTTCTGGCGCCAGGTAAGCGGACATAGCCCCCGCCATATGGCGCCTTGCCGGTCAGGTCGTCCTCGCCGTATTTCCTGTCCTTACCGCGCCCATTTTCACGGATCGGCTGCATGCTATGCGCCGTTTCGTGACAGGCCGTGGCGAGGATTTAGGCGCGGAAAGGTCTTGGTGGCGGCGAGGATGGCGCTCAGGCCATCCAACTGCGCAAGTTGCAGGCTGCCGCCAGACAGCGGTCGGCTCGTGGCAAAGAATGCCTCGGTCATGACGATCTCCATGGGTATGAAAAAGCCCGGCGCGACGGCCGGGCGGGGCATAGGTAAAAACACCTACGCAATGTCGCCGTCTATCCTCGCGGCGGCGTTGCGGCTATCAAATCCACATAGTGAGTAACCGATTGTAATCTTGTTGTTTAATCAGTTGGCGGCATTACCCGCACATCGCGTAAACAGTTGTGTCATTGAGATTTTACGAGTTATGCGGAATTAACCGCTGAAGCCCGTCGGTGCGAAAGCCCGTCGGGCTTTCGTATTTTTGCCGTGCGGACGCGCCCGCCATGCTGATGAGGCGACACAGTTTCCGGATCAAAATTTCCGATTTTCGCCATATTCTTTAGTAAATCCGTAACTTCTACCGTTCGCTGTCTAAGCCCTACCAGCGATCACGGCTCACCCCCGCCCACCCCAGAGCGGGGGTGAGATATCACGGCCTCGGCTGCAGCTTCTCCAATTGCGCCTCGATCCGGCTGATCCCGCTCCGGATGTTGTGCAGGTCGGGTTGCTGACCGGCCAGCGCCGGCTCTGCCGCCCGGATCACGAAATAGCGGCTGGACATCCGTCCCATATCCGCCACCCGGTTCATTCGTCGCGAACTTGTCCTCGTAGCCGCGATGCCGGCAGCAGCCCAATATCTGGTTCTGAGGTGGCGCTCCACCGGCAGCATTTTTTCACAGATAACTGGATGTATGACTATCCGCATCACTACCGACCCATATGGGCACGCCCTGCCTGCTGCTGAGTGTCGGATGATCAGGCCGGAGCGCAATACCGTCGCGAACATGATGCCGGCCTGCGCGCCCTGCAACCTGAGCAAGGGTGGATACAGCCTTGAGGGCTGGCGAGACCTGCTCGCCCGGTCGGCGCAGATCGTCGCGCGGGAGAAGTCGATATTCCGGGCTGCGGTGCGCTTCGGCGTCGTCACCGTCGAGGATCGGCCCATCGTTTTCCATTTCGAGCGGGTCTGCGCCACCCGTCAGGACAAGGGGGAGTGATGGACCAAAACAAAAAAGCCGCCATCGCGACATGCGCAAGGGCGGCTCTCTCGTCACTGAATAAAACGCTCAACAGGGAAATCGTAAACACCAACAATAACTGCAATTTAGAGGCGAGTTGGCGCTCTGGAAAGACGGCACTGTTGCGTAGGTATTTCTGCCTACGTCTGAAGGGTGCGGGCGCGAGAGTGAGCTTGATCCATCGAGGGCGGAGTGTCCGGCACGAAAGGGACAGAGTTGTTTCGGACGCGAGGATCGCAGGTGGCAGCCCGGCTCAACCCGCGCCCGGCAAGGTTAATTCAGCCCATGATTGCGTCACGATTGTGGCGAGAGCCCCGGGAAACGGGGCGCCCCATTCCCTGAGCGCCCCGGTCGGTCAGGGAACACGACAGGCCGAGGGAGATTGCGGCCGCCTGATGTTCAAACTGGCGGCGGGTGGAATGGTTCCCATGAAAGAGATCAAAAAAAAAACCGGGACGCAGCTTGGCGCCCCGGCAGTCATACAGGCAGTTCAACAGACAGGTCACAGGACGTTGTGACGGTCTGATGAAACAACGTGTGGTGGGCGACTTGGTTCCCACCTCAACCAGTTGTGAGTAGGAGGGAGCGGTATGAGCAGGATGACACCAGAGGAGATCAGGTTGCGCGATGACGCGATTGCCGCTGGTCGGGTTGTGCGGCCCCGCGCAAGGCGTGATGCGCCCGCACCGCCTGCCATCAGTTCGGAGATCGTGCTTCAACCGAAGCCAGCGGCAAAACCGCCAGGCGCCGATCTGAGCAGGGTCGGTTTCCGGAGCATGTCAATCCAGCGCGCGCTGGAATGGGCCTTCGGCACCGAGCGCGCCGGCCTCGACTTTGACGAGATGGGCGAGACCTCCGGCGGCCAGCGCATGGGTGTCGATGGTATCTGGCTGATGATGCAGCGCGGCGCCATCGGTTGCGAGATCGACGGTGGCGGCCGGTCGGATCCAGCTTGGGATGCACAGATCATCGCCTCGACGGTGGCAAGCCTGCCGGTCAGTCATGGCGGGCGGCAGATGGCGGTATTCGTGGCTCAACATGCCCGGGCCGGGATTGCGCCTGACTGGATGCAGGGTGCGCGTCCGACGATCCAGCCATGCGGGACGCGGACCAATCGGCATGGAGAGCGGGCAGAGACCGAGGAGGCGCATCACCTCGGATCTCAGGGCTGGCCGATCCAGAAGCGCATCGGCCGCAAGGGAAGGGTGCATGAGGAGCCGGTTCTGTATTGCCCTGTGGTCGTGACTCCGACCAGATCACAGATTGCCGCGGCGCATCGCCGGTATCTGGCATGGTATGGGGCGCTTCTGTGGATTAGGGCGGAGTTGGATGGCCTCGGTATTCTCGCGGGGATCGATATCACCCTGGATATGCCCGCTCTGCAGCCATGGAACGCAAGATAATGCTTGCGAAATTCTAGCCCCCTTGATATTTTGCCAGTAGAATAATTGCGCCCGGAGGAGAAATCCTGCCGGGCGCTTGTCATTTTAGCCTCGGTGCCCGCTCTCGCGATTTGCCCCGCCAGCATTGGGCTCGTTCGTGCGAGGAGCCTTGTTCGGATTGAAGGGCTGGGCAGCGTTGCCCATCTTCTGTTTCTGCGCCTCTTCCTCGACGTTGAACTTCGTATTCTCGGCTTCCTTGTCGAAATCGGGTTTTGTCATAGCGTCCTCCTATCGATGTGAGGACAACCAGATCGCACAGCCAATGGTTCCGAAAAGCTTGATCACGTTTTCATCTGCCCGGACTTTCAACCTGCTACCCCGCTATCCAGAACATCCTCGATGGACGAAAGCCTCAAGCCGCTGTTGGCCGGTCCAGTCATGGGCCCAAATTGCGATCATCGGATAAGCCGGGGGCTGCAGAAATACAGACTGTCCCGAAGTTGCATTTGATATACGCTCGCATGGAATGTGGGCAGTTGAGGCATTCGGAACGTGACAAAGGAACACCATTACCTTTTCGGTGGAGAAGCTGAAGCCAAGCCTCGCGTCGGCGGGGCGTCGAACTGGGCTGTGATCGGCATCTTCCTGATACTGTTGTTTGCGGCTGTCGCAGCAGCGCGCGATTTCTTGATGCCTGTAACTCTGGCTGTGCTGCTGTTCTTCGTCTTCACGCCTCTGCGTCGCTTTACCGAGAAGAAAGGTATCCCGAACGCCCTGACGGCCACCGTGGTCTGCCTCGGTGTGCTGGTTTCGATTGGCGCGATCTTCCTCATCGCGTCCGGTCCAGCAAGCGAAGTGATCAAAAACTATCCGGCGATAGCAGATGCTGTGCGCGAGAAGCTTGCCTTCATTCGTGATGCCATCCGAAGCGTTCAAAGCGTAGCGTCGGAGCTTGATGCCGGTGGAGCTTCACTGCCCGTTCTGGCCGATAACGTCGCGCCCGTTGCCCCGGAGAGCGGAAGTGCAACTATGGCAGCTTTGCAAGGGTTAGCCATTTCCACGCCTTTTATGGTTGGTCAGTTCGCCCTGGTGATGTTTCTGCTCTTCTTTATGATGGCCTCAGGAGATCTGCTCTATCTTAAGATCGTTCAGTCGTTCGACAGGCTGACGGACAAAAAAGCAGCCTATCTCGCCCTTCGCGAAATTGAAGAGTCGCTGGGCAACTATCTGAGTGCCATCACCTTTATTAACCTAGCGCTCGGGATCGCTGTCGGTCTGTTGATGTGGGCTTGGGGCATGCCCGCGCCCATCCTGTTTGGGATCGCGGCTTTTGTACTGAACTTCATTCCCTACCTTGGCTCTCTGGCCGGCATTGCAGCATCGGCACTGGTTGCGCTGGTGGTCTTTGACGGCTTTTTCGTTCCGGTCTTGGTGGCTGTTTCCTACTTCGCCCTGACAGCTTTAGAGGGGCAGATCATCACGCCTTACTTTGTCTCGCGCAGGCTGCGCATGAACGTTGTCGTTGTGTTTCTGAGCGTTACACTTTGGGCTTGGCTGTGGTCTGTCATCGGTATGGTGATAGCTGTTCCAGTTCTGGTTGTCGTGAGAGTCTTGTCCGAACACATAAAAGGCTGGGAGAAGTTTGGAAACTTCCTCGAAGGAGAAGACCCTCCGGAAAAGTCTGACTGGTGACGCCCCCAGGCCGGCGGGGATGATCCGCCTCACGTTCATAAAAACGGGGAACTCCGCATGGCGAAGTCCGACAAATGCGCGGGCGATGATGGTGCTCAAGTGAGAAACGCCCCCGGATTGCCGAGGGCATTTTTATTCTAGGGAAGTGAAACCGGCGGTGGGGAAATGATGTTGCCATTCTCCCGATGATACAGACCCTGCACCCGCGACACCGGCTCGCAGTTCCCGAGAACGAACCTTTCCTCAACAACTTCGTTCGCCCCGTCCTTCAACACCTGATGGAAAACGCGAGTTAAATCGCCATTCTCATCACGGCAGGCGAGCTTATGCGCTGTCGTCCATTTCTGACCCATCGCGACCTCCTCCTTTTGTTGTGCGGTGATCGAAGTGTGACCAGACGATTCGTGCAACCATGGCGGGTAATGAAGCAAGAATTCGAGCGAAGTTCTGCCACACGCACCTATTACAGCAAGGGCCGTCACTACCCCGGCTTCCTGAACCCTTTCATCGGCCCGCACCTCCCTCGGCCACCACGCCAGTCGAAACATCTCTGATGGGCCTCAGTCATGGAACCGTCCAGATGCTCACCGACCACGGTTACGCTCTGTTGGGTGTTGATCGCCTTTGCGGGCCGACTATTCGTGACGGTGGCTTTGGTTGCGACCTTGATGGCGGCGGCGGCGGCGAAGGAAGCCGCCTGGGTGTTGAACGGCTTGCAATAAGGACCCCGCTTCTGGGGTGATCGGCGTCCAAAAGGGACCCCACCGACCGGGGGTTGGGTCCATTGTGCCTTCGATGATTATCGGAGGCCGAGCACGGGATGCTGATCGTGGAGACAATAGCAAAAATCAGGCGGCTACATTTCACCGAGGGCAAGGGGATCAAGACGATCTGCCGTGACCTGAAGCTGTCGAAGAAGGTGGTGCGGAAGGTGGTCCGCACCGGGATTACCGAGTTCACCTATACCCGGACGGTGCAGCCGCGCCCGAAGCTGGGTGCCTGGCTGGGTGAACTCAACCGGCTGCTTGAGGTCAACGCCGCGCGGGCCAGCCGGGAACGGCAGTCTCTGACACAGATCTACGAAGAGCTGAGCGGTCTCGGTTATGAAGGTGGGTATGACGCGGTGCGCCGCTACGCCTCGAACTGGGCGCGCAATCAGAGCTGGGGTGCCTCTTCCGCTTTCGTGCCTCTGAGCTTTGCGCCCGGCGAAGCCTATCAGTTCGATTGGAGCCACGAGGTTGTGGTCATTGATGGGGCGACGACCACCATCAAAGTGGCTCATGTTCGCCTGTGTCACAGCCGGATGTTCTTCGTGCGGGCCTATCCTCGCGAGACGCAGGAGATGTTGTTCGATGCCCACGACAGGGCCTTCGCCTTCTTCAAGGGCACCTGCACCCGCGGGATCTACGACAACATGAAGACAGCGGTGGAGACCATCTTCACCGGCAAAGAGCGTCTCTACAATCGTCGGTTCCTACAGATGGTCAGCCATTATCTGGTAGAACCTGTTGCCTGCAGCCCTGCTGCGGGTTGGGAGAAAGGCCAGGTGGAGAGCCAAGTTGGCACAGTTCGCCAGCGGTTCTTCGCGCCGCGCGTCAGGGTCAAAAGCTACGAGGAACTGAATGCCTGGCTGCTGGACAAGTGCATCGCCTCGGCCAGAACCAGCAAGCATCCGGAGCTGACGGACAAAACCGTCTGGCAGGTCTTCCAGGAAGAGCGCCCACACCTTGTTCCCTATGCCGGGCGCTTCGACGGGTTCCATTCGCTGCCTGCGGCGGTGTCGAAGACCTGCCTCGTGCGCTTCGACAATAACAAATACTCGGTTGCGGCAACGGCTGTCGGGCGGCAGGTCGAGATCAGGGCCTATGCTGAGCGGATCGAGATCCGGCAGGAGGGCCGACTGGTCGGAGACCACCCGCGCCACTTCGGCCGAGACCGAACGGTCTACAATCCCTGGCATTATGTGCCTGTTTTGCTTCGTAAACCCGGAGCGCTGCGTAACGGCGCACCGTTCAAGGATTGGGTTCTTCCCGGAGCTCTCGAACAGATCCGCCGTAAGCTGCAGGGCTCATCAGATGGCGACCGCCAGATGGTGAAGGTCCTCGGCGCCGTGCTGACGGAAGGGATGCCTACGGTGCAAAAGGCATGCGCCGAAGCCCTCTCGCAAGGTGTCCATTCTGCCGATGTGATCCTCAATATTATATCCCGCAGGCGCGATCCCGAACCGCCGCCTCTCCTGCTGACCTCCCCGGCCTTGCGCCTGACCCACGAACCGGTGGCGGACTGCGCCCGTTATGACCTGCTGCGGAGGGCCAGCTGATGGATCGTGCTGACATCATGGCCGCAATGGGCGAGCTGAAGCTCTACGGGATGCGCGCCGCTTATGATGAACTCATGGCGGTGGCTGTGCGCCGCCAGCATGAACCCCGCCAGATCGTTGGAGATCTTCTGGCCGCCGAGATCAACGAGAAGAAAGCGCGGTCGGTCAAATACCAGATCACCACCGCCAAGCTGCCCTATGCCCGGGAGATCGAGGAGTTCACCTTCGATGACACCCCGATCAACGAGACCCTGGTGCGAGATCTGGCCAGCGGGGAGTTCCTCAGCCAACAGCGCAATGTCGTGCTGGTTGGTGGCACGGGGACCGGCAAGACCCATATCTCTGTGGCCATCGCGCGCGCGGTCATCCGCAATGGTGCCCGGGGCAGGTTCTTCAATGTCGTCGATCTGGTGAACAGGCTGGAGGCCGAGGCCCGTGCTGGACGGGCGGGCCGGCTTGCAGAACATCTGATGCGGCTCGACTTCGTTATCCTCGATGAACTCGGATACCTGCCATTCGCCCAATCCGGAGGCCAGTTGCTGTTCCATCTGATCAGCAAGCTCTATGAGCAGACTTCCGTCATCGTCACCACCAACCTCGCATTCGGGGAGTGGCCGACCGTCTTCGGGGACGCAAAGATGACCACCGCGCTGCTCGACCGGCTCACCCACCACTGCGACATCGTCGAGACCGGCAACGACAGTTGGCGCATCAAAACCCGAGTCTGAACACCCTCCAAAACGCAGGCCCGCGTCGGCTGCGCAAGCTGAAAAGCTACGCCGCCACGGGCCTGCTCACCCGCGCGCCGAAGGGGTTACTTTTGGACGCCGATCAGGGGGCCCGTTTGGATGCCGATTGACAGCCTGGGCCGGTAGCGCCGGAATCTGCGAGGCATTCCGTTCATCCTTCCTGTTCGGTTGGAGCGAGTATCGATTACCTCGAAGTCTGCCACGAGCGCCGAAGGAGTCAAACCTTGTTAAGGGCTGATGCGGGCCCGCAGGCCGCGAATGCGGGCAATCGGGCTTGCACAACATATATCAACGCAAGAAGATCTCGGGATTATTGACTATGAGCACGGGCAGTTTGGTGCCTGCAAGAACTTCTGCTGCCTGGCTGCCCAAAAGCAGCTTTGTTAAGCCTCGCCTGCCTCGCGACCCAATGACAATCAGATCGCAGTCCAAATCCTCGGCTTTCTCGTAAATTGCTACTGCCGGGGCACTGTCTGGAACATAAACAAACTCAGGGTTTACGCAGCGGGTTTCCGCAAGGGGTTTTAGATCCGCGAAAATACTGTCGGCACGTGTTGAAAGAGCAAGCCTTGCTTCATCTTCGCGGTCACGAAAGCTGAACTCCTCGGCATAGAAATAGCTGCTGTAGGATTCTGACGCGTGAACAACGGTCAGGCGGGCCTCGAGGGCTTTAGCCATGTCAAATGCTACCGTGACCCCTCTCAGTGCCCAGTCCGATCCATCTGTCGCTGTGAGTATGTGCCTGAACATCACTTCCTCCATGGCTTTGAGCATGGGGCGCGAGATCGCCGGATCTTACCCCAGCTGCCGCAGCATATCAGAAATTACTCGCGGAGTCATGGCCGGCCTGACACCGCCGATAGCTCGACTTAACGAGGCAGAGCCGCACAGCATAGGGCAACACCATGGGTGAACCGACAGAGTCTGGTGCTGTGCTGACGCCGAAGCAAGAGGCCTTCGCCCTCGCTTATTTCGAGACCGGTAACGCCGCCGAGGCTTACCGCCGCGCCTATGATGTGGCCGAAAACGCCCGCGATTCATGGGTCTATGTCGAGGCCTGCCAACTCCTCGATCACCCTAAGATTACCCTAAGGCTCGAGCAGCTTCAGGAGCAGGCTGCAAAGCTCTCCATCTTTACCCGCCAGAAGGCGCTGGAGGAGCTGGAGCAGGCCAGATCGGAAGCAATCAAGCTCGGCATGCCGGCCGCTGCCGTCAGTGCGATCAACAGCAAGGTGAAGCTGTTCGGGCTGGATGCGCCGACCAAGATCAAGGCTGAGGTGACCGGCAAGGATGGAGGCCCGATCCGGTCGGAAGAGGTGACCGCCCGTGACCGCATCGCTCGCCGAATTGCTGGCATCGCAGCCAGAACAGATGCGCCTGGAGATACTGGCGGGGCTGAGTGACGAAGAGGCTGCGGCTCTCGAATACGACTGGCAGTTCTGGGCACGGAAGAACCAGATTGCCCCACCCGGTGAATGGCAGACCTGGCTGGCGCTCGCTGGTCGCGGTTTCGGTAAAACAGAGGCCGGCGCGCAGTGGGTTCGCCAGAGGGTAGCGGAAGGCGCCCGATCCATCGCCCTTGTGGCGGAGACCCAGAAAGACCTTGAGGAGGTCATGGTTGCCAGGTTGGTGAAGATCCACCCGCCCGGCGAGGAGCCGAAGGTCAGATACAAGCCGGTTCGGGTGATCTGGCCGAATGGTGCGATTGCCCTCGGCTACAACGGCACCGAGCCGAACCAGCTGCGCGGCCCCGAGTTTGATACCGCATGGGTCGATGAGCTGGCGAAATACCGTTACGCCCGCGAAACATGGGATATGCTGCAATTCACGATGCGCAGCGGGCCAGACCCGCGCGTGTTCGTCACCACCACGCCCCGGCCGATCCCGGTCCTGCGCGAGATCCTCGCAGACAAGACTACCGTCGTCACGCGAGGCTCGACATTCGATAACGCGGGCAACCTGCCCAAATCGTTCCTGACCAAGCTGAAGGCGAGATACGAAGGCACGCGCCTCGGGCGGCAGGAACTCAATGCCGAGATGCTGGACGATCTGCCCGGCGCGCTCTGGACGCGAGCGATGTTCGATGCGCCCGATGGCAGCGGCCAGATCGGCAGGGTGATCAAAGCGCCGGATCTGCAACGGATTGTGGTCGCGGTCGACCCCTCCGGAACCGGCGGGTCGGGAGATGGCGGAGACAGCATCGGGATCGTGGTGGCGGGCCTTGGTGTCGATGGTCGCGGCTATGTGCTGGCAGACCGGACCTGCAAGCTTTCGCCGGCGGGATGGGGCAGGCGGGCCGTCGAGGCCTTCCACGAGTTCTCAGCCGACCGGATCGTCGCTGAGCGCAACTTTGGCGGCGCGATGGTTGAGCATGTGATCCGAACCACGGATGCCAAGGTCGCATACAAGGAAGTCACCGCCAGCCGCGGTAAGGTCGCCCGGGCCGAGCCGGTTGCCGCTCTCTACGAGCAAGGCAAAATCAGCCATGTCGGGGCCTTCCCCGATCTGGAGGATCAGTGCTGCCTGATCGGGCCTGATGGCTTCATCGGCGAGGGCAGCCCCGACCGGGCCGACGCGCTGGTATGGGCACTTACGGAATTGATGCTGGGTGATGGGCCGCGCCGCGCTGCCGTAATCGAAACTGGCTTCTACTGAGGGCGGACATGCAAGATATCACGATCCGCCACCCGCAATACGATGCCTTCGCCGAAAGCTGGCGGCAGGTCCGCGATGCCAATGCAGGCGAGGACGATATCAAACAGGCGGGCGAGCGATATCTGCCCATGAAATCGGGGCAGGCGGCCATCTCATTATCGCCGCCATCTGCATCGCAGCCTGGTTCACACACATTATCACATGCCTTTCGGTAGGCCTTTGGGGCTTCCTGATTGCCGGTGCGCTGCTTTTCCCCATCGCCATCGTTCATGGGGTCGGCATTTGGTTTGGGGCGTTCTGACATGAGCCGCAAACTGATCGACCTCGCCCGTGACGCCCTTCGCGAAGCCTATGCCGTGCAGGCGTCCGATCTGGCAGCAAAGGCCCATGCGCGCCGGGCGTTGACCGCTCGTGGGCATGATGAGGCTGCGGTGTCGGATGCAGTCGAGGCGGCGTTTGCGCGCTGGTTTGACGTGTCGGAGGCCTGCTGATGCCGACCATGGTCCTGCGCGATCCATCCCACGTTGACGCTCTGGCGCGCCGCCTGTCAGGGCGCAAGCTTCAACGGGCGATATGTCGTCATGTGGAACGAGGGCGGAAAGCGCCGACGCTTTCGTCTTGACGCACACACGACCAAAGAGGCGGAGCGCGAAGCCCGCGATCTGATCATGCAGCAGACCGCGCCCTCTCAGGGGGTGACGGTTGCGCAGATATCCGGCTGGCGATGCTGCTAATGCTGACGACAGCAGGCCGTATCGGGGCAATTCTGGAACTGACCTGGGACCGCGTTGACCTGTCGCGCCGAACAATCCGGCTGGCAAGCAACGAAATCGGCCCCCGCAAGGGCCGAGCTACCGTGCCTATCAATGACACACTGATCGCCGCACTACAGAGCGCAAAGGCGGCTGCAATGTCGGATTTCGTCGTGGAATGGGGCGGGCGTCAGGTCGGCTCTATCAAGACCGGCTTCAATGCCGCCGTAAAGCGCGCGGGCATCGAGCACTGCACTCCACACGATTTGCGCCGCACCGCCGGCCGCTTCATGGCCGAGGCCGGGGTGACCATTGACGAGATTGCGCAATATCTCGGCCACACGAACCCCAGCGTGACCCGCAGCACATATGCCCGATTCTCGCCGGATCACCTGCGCCGCGCAGCAGGTTCGCTTGAGCTTGGCGGTGTGAGATTGGTTCATCGAACCAGAGGGAAAACCCCCAAATCCTCATAAGCCACTGATTTTATGGTGATCCCGACAGAATGGAAATAACCATTATGTTTCAATTACATGAATGGTAAACGCCCACCCTGCACCCCTTATGAATTTCAAGGGCTTACGAAGAGCCTTGTAAACAGGCTGACGCCTGCTCACTCTCCATCGAAGCAACTTCAGAAAGTCTGGCGGGCTGAAAGCCCGACCAGACGTGATCCCCGGCCACGACCAGCGGCCCCTGTCGCGAGCCCGCGATTCGGGCCAGCCGCTCGACCTCATCCGGCCAGTCAGCCCCTGCCCGCTCCTCATAGGCCAGCCCTGCCCGATCCAGCGCGCGTTTCGTCGCAACGCACGGGCCACAGCCCGGCGAGGTGTAGAGGATGATCATGGTGTTGGTCCGTCTTTGAAGGTGGATCAGAGGCCGGTGTAGCCAGAAGGCGTCATGATTGGCGCGGGCGGTGCAGCTTCAGGCATCAGCATTTCGACAAGCGCTGGCGCGCCGCGCCTCCCGCAATGCAGGCATTTCATGATGGCGAGGGCCTCGGCACGGATGGCCCGGCCGCCCGGTTCAAGCCATTGCGGCGGCATATCGTCGGCCGCCAGATGGCGAGATTGCCCGCAAGAACATTTGAGGTGAAAGATCCGCTTCATGGTGAGAACATATACAGAACATTTAACGATTCGAGAAGCCCGGAACCGGCCATATGCCCTCTGTCCATCCATCGGCCAACCCCTTCCAGAACCGGCGGATGATCCACGCCGCGCAGGACGGCATGATCATCACCATGCGGTGCAATGGCTGCAGGCGGAGCGTTCACTTCTGGGCATCCGATCTCGTGAAAGTCGTCGGCAATGATCACCAGCTGCACATCGCACCGTGGCCATGCGCGCGGTGCAAAAGCACCGAGTCGATCAGTGTCTCCTGGCGAGTTCCTTCACCCGACTTCCTGAATGGATTGACCATCCGCCGTCCGGTCAGGCAGGTTGTGAAATGGCTATGGCGCAACGAGAAGGCCTGACGATGTGCAATCTTTACAGCCAGACCACCTCACCCGAGGCGATGCGCCAGATCTTTGCCGGGCTGACGAACGCCGCCGGCAACATCGAGCCCGGCGATATCTACCCGGATCGCATGGCGCCGATCATCACTGCCGGAGAGGGAGGGCATGTTCTGCGCAGCGCCCGGTGGGGCCTGCCCTCCCCGCCTCAGTTCCACAGCAAGAGCGGCATCGATCGCGGCGTCACCAATGTGCGCAACACCAACTCGCCACACTGGCGGCGCTGGCTGGGTCCGCCGCATCGCTGCCTAGTGCCAGTCGAGAGGTTCGCGGAGCCGCGCCAGGGCAAGGGCGCAGGCAATGCGTGGTTCGCGCTGAAAGAGGATCGCCCGGCGTTCTTTGCCGGTATCTGGGTGCCAGACTGGACGAGCATCCGCAAGCTGAAGGACGGTGAAACCACCGATGACCTCTTCGCCTTCCTGACCTGTGATCCGAATGCGGAAGTGGCAGCGATCCATCCGAAAGCCATGCCGGTGATCCTGACGGAGCCGGATGACTGGGAAGAATGGCTGGTAGAGCCGTGGACAGACGCCAGATCCTTACAGGGTCCACTGCCGGCCGGATCTCTGGAGGTCATTGAATGATCCGGATGACCGCCCTCGCGTTCTTCATCGCCCTCTCAGGCTGCGGCCCGTTGGATTACTACAGCGGGCGCAACATGGAGTTCTATCACGCTGGATAGCCCGGACCTCATCAACAGCCGGTTTGAGTCAGGGACGATCAGGCTGGGGGTGAACCAGCCGCATCCAGGGTTCTTTGATCGAGGGTGAAGTCCCTACAACCTAACCGCAACCTATATACATATATCAGCCTTTCTGCCCGAAACATGACGGCGACAAAACCAGAACATGGAGGAACGTATGCTTGCCACACACACCCTTGTGTGCATAATGCATGCGCCGCGAAGCCAAACTGCGACGCGGCGACCAGAAGGCGCATGAACGTGAATGAAGCAGAACAGAAAGGGCGCCCATGACTACTTTCGTGCTACCGACAGGTTTGGGTGCGCCCAAGCACTCCATCGAGAGTTTTGCTGAGTATGCGGCAGAATACTGGGGTTACCAACCCGGCGGATCGCTCGAAGAGATTGTGGCGAAAGCCGGAGGTCGTATTGTCGTTGGCTCAAGCGGGTTCGAAGATGGGGAAAGCGGATCCATCGTCGCCAAGGCATTAAACGACTTCACGATATACATATCAAGAAACACATCCCGCCAGAGGGATCGCTTCACCATTGCTCATGAGCTTGGCCATTTAACTCTTCACTTGGGCCCCATACTGGAAGCGAATCCGGGGGCAGTGATGAGGGCAACACGATGGGTAGACGACAATGACCCAGAACAGCAAAGAGCGGAATGGGAGGCTAATTGGTTCGCAGCAGCCTTCCTGATGCCAAAAGAAAAGTTCACTGAAACGTATAGAAATTTAGGACTTCAGGGAACCGTCGACCTATTTGATGTTAGTGAATCCGCAGCAACAACTCGAGCAAGAACCCTTTCATTGACTTAGATTAATTATGAACCTTAATCCGCCCAAATACCGCCTACGTTTATTCCTTTCTGTTGACTTGGTTGGATCAACCGCCTTCAAGTCGAGGGCTGGTAACTCAAATCTGAAATGGATAAAGGCATTTCAGAAATTTTACGCCGAATTCCCGGATCACTTAACTAAGAATTTCAAGGAAACTGCAGGAGGTATCGACGAAATCGCGGGAAGCGAAATATCGTACGAACCAAAGGTGTGGAAGACTATTGGTGATGAGATACTATTCGTCACCCGCGTCAATAGCGTGACGCATTTAGGTGCTTGCATTACTGCCTTCTCCAAAACATTGATTGATTTTGGCAGGGTCATCTCTAGCTTCGGCTTGGACACAAAAGGAAATGCGTGGGTTGCCGCATTTCCAACTCCAAACATGAGCATTAAGCTCGCTCAGAGTGGATCTGATCCGCTGACTGGCGATGCATCACTGCCCTCGGAGGAACGGGAACTCCTAGTAGACGCGACACCAAGCCAATATGATTTCTTGGGCAAAGGTATCGATGGTGGATTCCGCATCTCTAGAAACTCATCGATCGATGACCTAACATTATCCCCTGCTCTTGCTTACTTGCTTTGCAAAGCTAAACGCATGACCGACGTCACCAAGTTTGACGCTAGGTTCAGCTTTCATGAACCACAAGTATTCAAAGGCGTAGTAAATGGTGCGAGGTACCCTGTTGTATCTCTAAGCACCAGTCGAGACGTAAATGCAGATAAAATGAGGCAGCTGGAAGCAACGCTACTTCAGAAACCCGCAGAAGCGAGGACCGACGAGCTTCTTGATTATCTTGAGCGCTTCATTGCACAAAACGATATCGAGGCCCCTGTTTTGAAATTGACAGATCATTCTCCAGACCCGAAGCCACCACCTCACTATGAGGCATATGTGGAAGAGTGGAAGAGAGATTTCGATGACCTGATATCCACACAAAAATTAGAAGAAAAATCAGCCAATGCTGGACGTGATGAAGCCGCTGACGGCTCGGCGGATAACAGCAATTCCGATGGCGGCGCCCCTAACGGAAGCCAGCACTGGTCAGGCATGATGGATGAGGCAAAAAGAGCACTTGAGGCTGCAATGCGCATCCGAAATGATTATTCAGAAGAGATCCACCGCATCCTCGGAACCAACGCTAGCGGTAAGCAGAATTAGGGCGCTCTTAGCTCACCATGGCCAAACCCGAGTTGGAACCTGACCGATATTGCTCCGCACAACCTTGGCGATGATCGAAGTAGCCGCCCCTTGGTAACGACCAGATCTCCGCAGACACACTTGGTGTGGTGGCGTCGCACCGGGCGATAATGTGATTGCTGTTGAGGCTGATCGCTCCTTGGCGACACGCAAATATCGCCCCTCCAGCCCGATCAGAAAATCAGCTGGCGGGGCCACATCCCGCATCAATCAGCGCGATCAGCCGCGCCCCGCTCACCACCGACCGATCATCCGGCGACACCGCAAGGGCCGCTGCATGATCGGCCCGCGCCGCCCTCGACCCGTCGCAGATCGCCTCACCGCTGGTTTGCGTCCCGCTCACGCATGAGCCGGCGGGCAGCATCAGGATCAGCGCCATGAATTTCAGTGTCCGCATCGATCATTCCCTTCAGGGTTTTGCCGTAGCCTTCCGCTGCTTCCAGCGCGGCCTGCTGCTTTGCGCTCGCCCGGCCACGCCACCACACTGCCAGCAGGGCCAGCAGCACGGCGACGGGCTTCCAGAGCGCGGCGAGGATTGCGCGGATCACTGCCGCGCCCTCGGGTTGGCGGTATAGGGCCGCGCTGACCCAGCCCGCTGCTGAGCGATCACCAGCGCCAGCAGCGGTGCGATCCGCAGCATCCACCCCTCGATCACCACGGGGTCACCACCGAACAGCCAGCCGATCAGCGTGGCCACCGGCGGCACAAGGGCGGGATCAGAGGCGACGGCCGCCACGATGTTCACTGCGAGATCCAACACGATCAGCAGCGAGGGGAAGATCCCGAGCCAGAAGCTGCGGGTCCAGAGAATGAAGATCGGGCGCATGTCAGGCTCCTTTCAGCGAGGCGAGGCAAAGGCGCTGCTCATCGACGCGCCGGTTGGTCAGGCCCCTGACCACCTTGCCGCCGGCCTTGTTCCATTTCGGAAGCTCGTTGCAGGCGGCCACCCAATCCCCGGCATTCGCCCGCTTCGCCAGCGTCGAGCTGCAGGCCGCGCCGGCGCCGACATTGTAGGTCCAGCTGGTCAGCGCGACCTGGACGCCCTGGGGCTGCTGCGAGAGCCCGGGAACGCATTTGACCAGCTGAGCATAATATCCGGCCAGCGAGGCGGTCAGCATGTCGAGGCATTGCTTCGGGGTGTAGCTGTCACCTTGCTTTACGCCCTTCGTCTCGCCGTAACAGACGGTCCAGACCGCCGGGACAGCGATGCGGTCGAGATAGGCCTCTGTCCGCTCGCCCTCCCAGGGCGCCACGAAAATGGCGGCTGCGGCCAGCATGGCCGTGAGGCCGCCTGTGGTAGTGGATTTCGGGCGCGCACGGAAAAGCGCACCGATCCGGGCCAGAAGCCCGGTCAGGAACTGGATCATGTCGATCTCCATGTTTGGATGTGAAAAAGCCCCGCTGCATGGTGGGGCTTCGCTGGGATGAGGCGGCATTTCAGGAGTGGCGAGCTTCCGTTATACGGCGGTTGCTACCGTTTGCAGCTGCAGCACGGAAATTGCATGCGCCTAAGCACGCTCGCCCCCAAAAGAAGGTGAGAAATCGGGCTGTCGCAGATGTGGCATAAAAGCCGCATCAACGCCGAGAATGCGATCATTCATATGACATGCCCTGATGGACATGTCTGGTCTCTTGCACGCGGAAAGCTACGTTCACCGAGTGCCGCAACACTATTGACTCCAATCAACCTTCGCCACAATCTCCGGGAGGCATTACATTTTCTGGCGATATTCTATGAATGATCTGATACCTGCAGCGAATGTGGAACTCATGGCATCATCTGGTATGCCATCACTGCTCCGAAAGATAAGGCCACAGTGGCAAGCGAAATCTCTTATCGACAGAGTTAATAGGCTTGTTGGCGTGGATCCGAGTAGTGCCTGCCAGCGGCTTTTCAATGCTTCGATACACGACCTTCGGGAAAAGGTTATAATTGCAGGTATAGACATCGCGGGTGAAGCTGCAGAGCAGCACAAACTGCCACCCGTGCGTCGCGACGAAGATGTTGAAAACTACTCCGCTTCTAAGCTGATTGATCTCTGCTATCGAATGGGACTCCTAACTCGTCCAGAATGGCGAAGAGTAAGTCGGTGTTATGAAATTCGCAGAGATTTGGAGCACGAGGATGATGAGTATGAGGCAGGTATCGAAGACTGTGTGTACATTTTCACAACTTGCATAGAAGTCATCTTATCAGTTGATCCTGTCAACCTTCTCAAAGTTACGGACGTAAAGCAAATTGTCGAGAATTCCGTTCCTAGCCAGCCAGGTGATGAGCTTCTCGCCGATTTTGAAAGAGCTCCGCAGCCACGACAGCAAGAGATTTTAGGTTTTCTGGTGAGCATTGCTCTTGACAAGAAGCAATCAGACATCATTCAGCAGAATTCATTCAGTTTCCTCCACGCTTTCAGGCCAAGAGCAGCGAATCCAGTCTTGGTAAGCTTAGCGAGCAATTTTCAAGAAAGAGTAAATAGAAATAGCCTAGATGAACGCCATGCCAGAGTTGCAGCAGCATCTGGAGCTATGCCGTATCTCAAACAATCCGCAAGGCGAGATCTGTTTAATTCATACCTGCGCAGGTTAGAACAGATCGGAACTGATTGGAGCGCCCATGATCGACACGGTGACATTCTAAGGCAATTCAGCGATCTGGGTGGTTTTTCCAGCTGTCCAAATCCACCGCGAAAAGAGATTTTGACATGGATGGTGAAAACATACATCGGAACACGCGGAGGATTAACTTCTTATGGAAATGTCAGGCATGTATTTTACAGCAATTCAGCGGCCCCTATTATCAAGGATATAATTACTTCAGATTCGGATATAATCGGGAATGATCTTAAAGATCTTCGCAATGATGAGAAGATTAGTAGCCGCTGCGAGAATGAGCACATCGCTCGCAGGTTTGAAAAGCTACTAGACCTTCTTGAATAGCGTTCTGTTCGTCTGAACTGCGCAGCCATCAGCAACTTGATCCAATGTCGCTGATGGGTCTTCTATCCCGGCCTCGGCCCCCTGAGCATTCCCTAAATCACCAGGCCTGTCCGGTCATAAACCGCCCGCCCGGCACACTGACCGGGCGGGCGGATTGAAAACTCAGGGCCACGCACCATATTCCGGGGATGTTCGCTATCCCGTTCCATAAGCGCCTGCGAGACATGCGGGATCGGACAATCCGGACCCCGGATTACCGGACGGTCTATGCCCACGCGCCGATGGTGGCGCATATGTCAGGCCGGCTTATCGCAGACGACCACCCAGGCTGGGCGAGGATCGAGGAAGCGGTGCAGGCCGCCCGAGCGGGCGATCTGTCGGCGCTGGACATCATCGAACGTGAAATCGGTCGGATGATGGGCGACGGCGTCAAGCCGCCTACCATCCAGGAATGATTACGGCGTTAGGCCCGATCACCAGAGCGATCTTGCTCATGATGTTCTCCATAATGGAAAAAAACCGGCGCGACGGACAGGCCGGTGGAACCAGAGTCACGTAAGCGAGTTAGGCAGATATCAGCTCATTGACGGAGGAAACGATGAATATTGTTCGCTTCTACGCCGCCTGCTGCGCGGCATCACTTGTAGTCGCTGCTACAGCATTCTCTTACGCGCTGAAGGTTCTGTGATGAAGACTCCAGGACCGGTGAAATCCCTTTACTGTCTCGCAGCAAATATGAGGTTTGTCGAAAAGGGGTTGTGGCCACGGATCGTTGAGCGGTTTCAGGATACCCTTGACCTGCAAGAGAGCGAAGCCACCGTCTCTCTCAAAGATGACCGGCTGACCCTTGCGGCCAACTCAGGCAGCTATGAGGTGAAAATCTTAGCTGCTTAGGGTGCATCACCCCTTACGACTGGCCCACCGCTCCACCATCGCCCCGGCCCCGCGCGGGCCGAGGTAGGACAGCACCGCGATCAGCCCGACCGTGACCTCTCGCGACAGCCCCATGTGGGCGCCAGGCGCATCCCCGGCGATGGCCATGCCAACGGCTGTCGGGATTTCCCAGATCAGGTCATAGGACAGGATCGGCCGGCGCCGGGCCCGGACCTCACCGGCATGGTACATCGCGCGACCAGAGAAGGCAGCCAGAAGCGCAGTCGCGGCCCCACCGATGAATTGGTTGATGGTGGCGATCAGGCCGGGATCGGGCGGGGGAAGATCAGTCAAAGGCGCCTCCTGGGCATTCGTATATTCTTGATTTTGCGCAATGCTCGCGCTACGGTTGAGACGGCTCCTCCAATACTACTGCAGGATCCGCCTCACTGCCCCGCCCTTAACCCGGTGGGGCATTTTCATTTTGCAGGGCGTGGCATATGGTCAGTCGTCGCTTGATCTTTTCGGAGATCGCGGCAGACCGGCGGTTGAGCTAGGCCCAACCTGAGCAGCCGCCGGCCACCCCGCCTCCAGCGCTACGGGATTTCACGAATATCGGGAGAAGACCGACGCGGTCTTGATGGTCACGTCGGCGGGGCTCAACCTGGTGCCGACGCGCTGCCCCGGGGTTCTCTGGCCGGTCGGGGCAATGCGAACAGGCGGGAGAGGCACCCCCATGCCCTCCCGCCGCTCAGCTTTTCAGTGAGGCGCTCTGGACTATTGCGCATGAAAAAGCCCGCGCGAGGCGGGGCATGTCAGGTCGGATTGCGGAAGGATCACATGCCCCGGATGGCGTTGATCACATTGCGCGCCATCAGCGCGTGACCGAGCCGGTTGGGGTGGAGGCCATCAGCAAGGTATTTCCCGGCATCGAGGCGCGCGAAGGGGGCGAAGTTGTCGATCAGGTCGAGCGTGTTATCCTGCGCCGCCTCCAGCAGCATCTGTCGAATGTCGCCCATCGTGCATTTGAAGTCCGGCGGCCCGTCCAGCGTCGGGCGATTGGCGCACATCATGATCAGTTTGGCGGTGGGCGAGAGGGTTTTCACCGTGTCGATCAGCGCCTGCGCATGTCCGCGCGCCTCGGACAGAGTATAGGACAGGTCCGGGCGCTTGCCCCGGTCATTGGTCCCGAGCTGGATGAAGATAAACCCATCCTCGGCATCAACCGCCAGACCATCGCCATGGCCGCCCGAGGTCAGCATATTGTTGCGATAGGTCATAAAGGACGTGCCGTTGATCCCCTGATTGGAAATCACGATCTGGCGGCGGAACTCGATGGCATAGGTGTAAAGCGACTGTGTCGCCCCGGCCCCGGCATTGTTCACCGTGCGGATCTCGATATTCGCATCGACGGTATAGGCGGCAAGGGCATGGTGGCGGCGGGTGAGCGCGGTATTTCCATCCTCGCCCAGTGTGGTTGAATAGACACCGCCAAGCTGCACCCCATTGACCCAGACAGTATAATCAAGACAGCCGGAGGCCAGTGCAGCAAAGCAGAACGTGAACTCTTTGCCCGTCATTTTGAAGGCATACTTGCCAGAGCTTGTGCCGCCAGATCCGTCAGTAAACCTATGCTGTGCGCCATAGGGATAGGCGGCGTTGTAAAGGGTCTGCTGCGTAAAGCTGCCCCCGGTGATGGTGACAGTGAATTTCGGCCCGGCCGGGAACACCCCATCCGTGCGGGAGAAGGTCGCGATGCTTTCGCCCGAGGGGCTGGCGGGCCAATTCGAGAGGACCGGCGCGGCCCCATTCGCATACTGCTTGCCGATCCAGCGTTTAAGCTCATTGGCCCAGGAGGCCGTGTTGTAAAGGTTCCTGGCATCCGAACCAGTCGCATCGCGCGGGGCGTCCGCGCCATTCTCGGGAAGCGTCTGGCCCCAGGTGATGCTGTCGCCCAGAAGGCTGATTTTCAGGTACTGGCGGAAGGGGTCACCAAGCGCGCGGGCCAGCTGTGCGATCTGCCTGCCGAAGCGCCAGACTGCCGCAGGGGCGTCGTCCATCTCACCCAGAACCAGAGTTGAGCGGGTCAGACCACCCACGGTGAAAAACCCGTTGACGTATTTATTGCCCGCCGGCAGCGCCGCGACCTGATACGTCCGTCCGCCGAGGTCGATCACCTGTCCGCTGACACGCGCCTCCATCCGCGTGAACGCAGCATCAGCATTGCCAGAGGCCGGTACGTTATAGGCCTCGACCTGACGCACAAGACCCGTGGTCACCGCCCGCAAGCGCACCCCGCCCGGCGTCAGGATCTCCCCGCCGGAGGCCAGCACCTCAAAGGACAGGCCCTCTTCTTTGATCCTGACGATTGTACCTGCCGTTACGCTGGATGGTGTGCCGGGCGTCCCCGACGCCTCTGGCAGCTTTCCTGCCGCCCAGATCCGGGCGCAGATCGCCGCTGCCTCTGCGGCCTGTTCCTCGCCGGTCGCTACAACCTTCAGATCGCCATCCGCCTCGAAATCCCTCAACTGCGGCGCGATCTTCGGGCGCTGTTCAAAAACCGATGGCCGCGCCCAGGCGCGAACCCATAGCAGCCAGACCTTATCCACCTTGCGGCGTCCGAGAACTGCGAGGGCCGCAAGGTCATCTGCACCACCCCAGTCAACGCCGATGGTGCATACCTCGGACTGGTCGAGCAGCTCGTCGAGGGTCAGGCCGTCGCAGACCGCCTCTTCCCAGTGCATAGCGCCGGACCATGCCGAGCCGCCAAGACCAACACCGATTTCGATATTGAGATGCTGGCTGGCCCAGATCTGCTCCGCCTCTTTCGAGACCTTGCCGTTGTTGTCGTAATCGTCCTCGAGGGCCTGCTCATCAATCGAAAGGCCATAATTCGGCAGCACCAGCGGCCAGTTCTTCTTGTCGCGCCAATAGGACTTGTCGCGCTGCAACACCTCTGGAAACTCATAGAGAACCGGCAACATGATCGGCGACTTGCCGCCCTTGCCGTCCCTGATGGCGCGAGCCTTGTCCAATTCGGTCTTCCAGATCCCCGCCGGCGTTTCGTCCGACTGGGTGGTTATCATCAGCACTTTGCCGCGCTGCTTGGTGATGCCCCCACCCCGGATCTGCTGCATCACCTTCGCAGCCTTGGCCTTTTTCCCCAGCTCGTGAAGCTCGTCGAGGATGGTAAGCACCGGGATCTCCCCGGTCACAATCGAAGTATCGAAGGTTTTCACATCCAGCGCAGTGCCGGTTTTGCGCCGGGTGATCGTCTTCAGGTGCGTCTGCACCTTGAAGATGTCCACCAGAATGGGATCGAGATCGATCATCCCGGTGGCCTGGCCGAACAGGCGTTCCGAAATGTTCTGGCTGGGCCCCACCAGCAGCATCTGCCGGTTCGGCGCATCCTCCATGTAAAGCGCGGTCAGGCCGAGGGCCGCAGCATAGGTCGATTTCGAATTCTTCTTGGGCACCGCGCAAAGCAGTTCCCAGACCAGATCACGGTGCGTTTCCGGATCCTCGCTGGCAAGAAACGCCACCAGCAGATCCTTGAACCAGTCACCGCAGGCCGTGGCCAGCGGCGGATTTCCAGCGACATCGGGCAACCGCAGCCGGTTGAAGAAGGCCAGCACCTTCGCCGCCTTCTCCTGATTGAGCGGCACATCCGCCATCGGCGTTTCGCCACGCTGCAGCTTTTCCCACCAGTCCGGACAGGCAAAGCGCGGCAGCGGTTCAATGCCGTCGGGCATTGCCGGCCTCAAGATTCAGCTGGGCAGCCAGGGCGTCATCTGCATCCAGCGCCTTCTGCTCATCGACGATCTTCTTACCGACCTTCGGCTGCGCGCTGTCTTTCGGCTTCGCGGCCAGCTTACGCTCCGATTCCATCCGGTCATTGCGCTCGAGGAGTTGAACGAATAAGCGCTCTGCGCCGACATTCCCGGTCTGGGCATTGCTCCACACCCGCATCAGGCGCTCTGCATCGAGACGATCACGGGCTGCATCACGAATCTGGAGCTCGGATCTAAAATGCCGCTTCAGCGTCGGCACCGAGATGGATTTCCCGGTGCGAGGATCGAGGATCACGCCCGCGATCCGCTCATTCGACCAACCAGCCGCAAGCAACATACTGACTTTGTTAGAATTTTCTTCCGTCCACTCAAAAGCCGGGCGACCACGCCGCTTGTCAGCAGCCAGCCACGTCTCCCCAAAGAGGTTGCGGAAGCCCTCAGCCCCCAGATTTTCACCAGCCATCAGAAAAAAAAATCCCTCGCTGAGGGGGGCGCGGGTCTCCGGCCGCGAGGCCCCCAGACTTTTGATACCCCCCTGTCCGGTCAGCCGTGCAGACCGCGCCGCTCTTCGGCCTGCTTGACCCGGTCGTGACAGCCCTTGCAGAGGCATTGGAGGTTCGACCGATCCCAGAACCGGCCCTCATCACCGCGATGGGGAATGATGTGGTCGGCAACCAGCTTTGACGTATCGCCTTCAAGGTGACCGCAGCGACCGCAGGTAAAGAGCGCACTCTCCAGCACATCCCAGCGGAGATCCTTCCAGCGAGCCGTGTTGTACCAGTTGCGCCAGGGCGACTGGATGCGGCGCTGTCGGGATCGCTCCGCCTCTGACTGAGGCGCCGAGCCGAGCCTACCGGGCGCGGCGACGAAGCGCGATGGCGCTTGCTTCAACCTTCCCATGGTCACCCCGGATAAAGCAAAGCGCCCGAGAGCGTTTGCTCCGGGCGCTATTCAGGCGTGTCAGACAGGCGTGTAACCCATCCCCGCCGCCCAGCAGCTGGGGCGCTGTCTGCAATGGCAGAGGGCCGGTCAGCGTGAGGCTATGGGAACGGAAGATAGACGGCGTGATTCACCCCTGTCAACTGGGCTTCAAAGGGATCAGTGCATCATCGGTCGCGGCAATCAGTGTCTCGCGCCCGAACAGCTCGAATTTCACCATAGCACCGCCCTCTGCCTTCAGCTCCACTACCTCAGCGCGGAAGCCAGCAAACGGCCCGGAACGGAACATGACGCCATCGCCAGATCGCAACCGAGCCTCAGCAAGGCGGCGCGCCCGCAAGGCTGCCCTGGCATCGCGCTGGCCCGCATCAATCTTGCGCATCGCATGGATCTTGCGAAGGCCGGAGCGCTCCAGCACGCCCCACTCACCATTTGATAGGCACAAAGCACCAATGATCCATGGGCAGGACATGACGCGATGCGGCAACGGCTCACCCTTGAAGCGTGCGAAGACATAGCCAGGCAGGTAGCGGCGATGGTATTCGCGCAAAATGCCATGGCGACGCACTTGTCGGGCGAGTACCGGATGAAATGCGGAGACACCCCTGATCCCCAACCACGCCTCGGCCTCATCCTCACGCTGCGGCGCGACACGAAGCGCGTACCAATCCGGCTTGCCCGGCGTGAAGATCGCTGCCCTAGGCCAGACGCGCGGCCAGTCCTTCCATCGTGGCCTCATGCTGCGCGACGGTTGCCCCGCCGGCCCGCTTCAGCCCTCTGGCGGTCAGCGGCTCGACCAGAAGCTTTCTGACCCGTTCCTTGCCTGCCTTCAGCGCATCGCTTTCCATTTCTGCCCCCTTTCTTTTCTCAGCAATTCCCCGGTTATCCACAGGCCGGAACTCGGCCAATCCGGGAAGGAATGTTCTGTTATGTCTTGTTCTGTCATTGTCCTGTCCTGTAGGGCAATTACACCTCAAGAGCCTGAAAATGCGCTGAAATCCCCTGCCAGATTTCAGCGCCGTTACTGTAATCATGTCACCGCATTACAGCGGCATTTCAGTTGCCATCGCCCCGCCCGAGGCTCACCACGCGCGGGATATTGTGAAGTGTTTCGAGACCGGCGAGGATGTTCTCGTCGTTCACAAAGAGACTGTTCTCATCGAGCCACCTGGTCACTGAAGCCACGAGTTCCGCGTTCTCCGAGAAGCGCGCCTTGCCCATGCTTTTCATCTTGGTTTTGACCCGACTGCGCATCGTCGCGAGCCGCTGCGTTTCCCGGCCCGCCGCCTTGGCAGACTTACGGGTTGCGGTGCGCTTTGCGATCTGCGCAAGCAGACCAAGGCCTCCTCGCGCTGATAAATGGCAAAGCCTGCCTCCCAGGTATTCCCCGGTCTCAGGGTCAAGGACACGCGCAGGCGCCCAATCATGAAGCGCAAGCGGTCTCATCTCTCGCCAGGCATCGATATCCTTGACCTTGGCCTTGTCCGCCAGCAGCTCATCATCGTCTGGCAAGGTGCCGGCTGGGTTCTCTTTCAGCGAGGCATTCCAGAGGATGACCGCAACCCCGATCACGTCGAAACGCTGCAGGCGGGTCATCCGGGTGACAAAAGTCCCGTCCAGAAACTTGTGCAGATGCCACTCGACCCACTCATTCGTCACCAGCAAGTCACCGAAGGCGAGAGGGTAGATCATCGCATTGGTTCCTGCGGCCATGACGCTGTCGCCGCCAAAATCCTCAATCAATTCTTCACCCCTTTCGTCAGAACCACACAGATCCCCTCAACCAGCGCGCTCGGCACTTCAATCGCCTTGGCGTTCCATGAAGTCGCGCAGCTCGCGCTTGCTGAAACGCATGGAAAACTGGCCATTATCCTCCGGGCGCCCTTTGCTGGCTTCCAGCGCCGCGATCCGCGCCTCTGCGGCTTCCCACCACGCATGGCGATCAGGGAAGTCTCGGGCAAGCACCGCCTGCGACCGTTCCGATTTCAGGAAACAGCCATCACAATTCCCCAGCCAGCAGTTGCCCCGAACATTCGGCAGGCGAAGGTCAAAGGGCTGCGACTGCCAGAACGCCGCCACGTGGCGGCGCGTGACCATCGCATCGGCCAGCGGATACCAGACTGACCAGCGCTCTTTCGCAGGATCGCCCCGCAGGCGCGCAGGTTCATCGGCCCGAATGCCGGTGGCCACTGTCCAGCGATCCCATTCGAGGGCAAGGCAGTAGCGCTTTACCGGCCTGACCTTCATTTCAGTGGTGCAATAGCGGGTGACCTTGTTCGGCAGGAACTGCTTTGCATCAATCAGCGCGTCGAAAGGCTCGCCGTTCCGGCTGGCGCTGTTATGGCTGACCACCTCAAAGAATGGGGCCTCGCGCCGGTATTCCAGCCAGACGATATTAACGCCCCAGCGGTCGCCGCACTCCTGGACGAAATCCAGCGTCTCGGGCATTTCCCGCCCGGTATTCTGAAATGAAACGATGCAGCGTTCAGGCAGGCCGCCATTGGCCTCAAGGATCTTGTGCAGCATGTAAGCGCTGGTGCGACCGCCGCTGAAAGCGATCTGCACATTTCCCTCCGGCAGGATGTAGGGCGAGGCGCTCATTCCTTCACCTCCCCGTCAGCCGATGCAGGCGGAGGGGTGCGAAGGGCGGCGACAGGCATCTGCGCATACTCGTTTCCGGTCACACGGCGGATGAACGGCCCATTTCCACCAGCGCGAAAGGCTTCCCGATCCGCCTCAGTGTCAAACCCCGACAGGCCCGTTTCAGGCTCGTCCCGATACCACACCACGCGGTCAGGCTCGATCTGACCGGGATACTCAGGCCGCCACCAGCGCCGCCGTTCTTCAAGCATTCCTGCGCCCTTGGCCTTGCGGATGGCCTCATTCACCCCGGCGCTGACCGGCTCGGGGGCGGCGGGAACCAGACAAACAGACTTGATCTGTGTCAAAGACACATTTGACCTGTCGGCACTCTGATGTGCGCTGTTGTAAACAGTGCTGTGGCCGTCGCCAGCATCTCCGCCTTGCAAGGCGGCGGCCTTTTCTTCTGCTCGACGCAGAGCCGCCTCCCCCTGTGCCTGAGAGGCGGGGAGAGAGGCGAGGGCATCTCGGCAGTTTTTCGCGCCGAGAGCGGGATGAGGCTGGCGCATAGATCTCCAGCCATCCATCACGGTTTGGCGGGCTGCCAAAGCCGCCCCCCTGCTGATCAGGTCGCCCTCGGGCGTGGGGGGTGATGGTATCGCCCTTTCAGCCTGTCCGGCCGAGGACGCCACAGCGGCGAGCGCCCCAGGGTGGTGGCCGGGGATGGCGGAGGAACCACCCTCCCCCAAACCTGCGCCGGCGGCGGCTACAGTGAGATCTGCGCCGGTGTTTTGCTCGGGATGATCTGACATATCGGCCCCCTATCGTCTGGTGACGGGTTCCCGGGTGTCGCGGTGAAGAACCCTGCCACCCGGCTGAATTATGAAGTTTTTCGCGTTCTGCCCGCCGACCGGTCGGCTGGACTTCGGCTTGAGGCCGAGGTGATTTCCACGAACGCGGGCGACCTTCGCCTTGAGCGCCACATCGGCGGCGGTTTTCTTGCCGTGGCATGGGCCGCAAAGCGCCTGCAGGTTGCTCTCGCGGTTCTCGCCCAGATTGATCAGGGCGGTAATGTGATCGAATTCCGGGCGCAGCTGTGCGCAGAAATCATTGCGGCATTCCGCGCAGCGACCATCCTGCGCATCGAGGATGCGGGATTTGACCCACGATGGCACAGCCGTGTCTGGCGTTTTGCCGATCCATTCCGGGTGCTTGCGGGCGGTCGGGGTCATATCAGCACCGCCCCAGCATCAACCGGCGCGAACTCGCCCGGCTCGGCCGGATAATCGCCGTCCCGTTCAAGATTGCCCCGGCAAGGCGCGATCCAGCGGAAGCGGGTTACAGAGCCCTGATACCGCGACCGCCAGATGATCCAGCAATAGGCCGTGGCAGTTGTGCCGCCCGGCCCCGCCAGCTTGCCGCGATGCATCGGCACCCTTTCCGTGAATTGCAGAACATCCGACGGCGGCATTACCGAAAACAGGTCGCGATACCGACCAACGCCCTCAAGGAACGCGCTGCGGACGATCACTGCGATGCCGTGCCGGCTGGTGCGCAGGCCGCGCTGGATGAACTGCTCAGCCAGGCGGAAAGGCGGGTTCATCACGGTCCAGTCGACCAGTTCGGGATCCGGCCCGAACAGGTAATCGCGCACCGGAAACCCGGCGCCGTAATCATGGACATCAGCGGCATCGACAGTCGCAAAATACTCACACAGCACCCGCACCATGTGCCCTCTGTTGGCGCAGGGCTCGCGAGCGGCCAGCACCAAAGGGTGATCCTCAGCACCCTCAGCGGACACCTTGAGCCACTCACAAAGGGCGCGCGTGGCCCAAGGCGGCGTCGGGAAATCGTCGAGGCTGTCATGTGGTTCGACCCGGCGCTGCATGACAGCCGTCGACACGTTCTGCCCCTTGGGCGCAGCGGCGGTCATTGCCCTGCCCTCCGGCGCTCAATTTCTCTGGTCAAAAACTTTTGCAGCGGGATCAGCCTGCTGGCTGCCTCCCTGGGCAAAAAGGACACGCCGGTCAGCGCCATGATTGCGGCGCTGACCCCTGCCCTGATTGCCCCCAGAACCAAGATCATCCCCGAGCCTCCAGAAAATCCTGGAACGGGCGACCGGCCAGCGCGACCACATCGCCCGAGGGCCGGTTGATCCCCTGCCACCAGTTCAGTGCGGTCTGATACCGGACGCCGAAAGCGACCGAGACCTCTTCGGGGTTGCGGTAGTTTTCGTGAAGGAAATCAGACCAGAAACCGGCGAACCGCGCCCGGAAAGAGCGAGGCTCAAAAACTTTTGACCATGACATTTGTGTGGGTCCTTCCCCATGTTGAGCGCAGGAGACGCGATCAACCGGGTTTGGATGGGAAAGGGACGAGGGCGCTGTGTGCTTCATCACGCAGCGTCCTTTTCATCTTTAGGAGGGAGCACTTCGAAGGAGAACAGGGAGCGAGGCGGTGGCTCGACCCCAATCTCTGACGCAAGAGCCAGTAGCGCCGAATACCAGCGCGGAGGCAGGGAGCCTGCTGTCACGTATCCATGAAGCGTCGAGGATCCCATGCGAAGCCGAGCGGCCACCGCGCGGTAGCCACCAAGAGCATCGATAAAGGAGCGAGCATTTTGATACATACCGCATCTTACAATCTGATTATTTCAGATCGTCAAGATCAGATTGCGATGCTGTTCGATTTTTTCAGATCAAACCGTTAGAAGTCGGGTCATGGATATCGAAGAAAAAGAGCGCATCGCGCGCTTCCGAGACACATCTCCCGAAGCGATAGCGCTGCGGCTCCGCGCAGCCAGGTCACTTGTGGCCGAACAACAAAAAGACTTCGCCGCGCTACTGAACATCAATCCAAAGACCTACCACTACCAAGAAAAAACCGGCGCGCCATCATTCCAAGTGCTTGATTATCTCTACAGAAACGCCCGAGTGGGCCCAAACTTCGTCATCATCGGTGAGATGCTTCCGCTCCCCGGCGACGTTCAGCTCGCATTGATAGCCGCTCTCCAGCGCGCCAACTGACAATCGGCCACAGGACTCGCTGCGGATTTATCCCAAGTTTGTGCAGCAGCACGATCAGCCGAATCGTGATCCTCAAATCCTCTCCTCCCATTCATCCGCTCACGCAAAGCGCGAGTGGCGCTGAGATATGCGACCATCATGCGGCATAATTCTGTCTGAAAAAATCAGATTGCAAGATTGACAGTCTGATTTTTTCAGATCAATGTCCACCCCCATCGCAACCCGATGGAGGCCACCCGTGCCCGACTATCGCCCTTCCCAGATCGAGCGCGCCCGGCGGATGCTGGCGCGCCCCGATCCTGCGCTCTCGCCCGCCGAGCAGGCCTTTCAGGAGCGCAAAGCCCGCCACGTCCTGAAATCGGCAGGTGTCCCGGTTGACTGTATAATCCTCCAGCTGCCCAGCAGCGTGGCCGAGGCCGGGCTGAGCAACCGCCGCCTCGATCAGCACCCCGGCGGTGCCGCATGAGCGCCCGCTGGTATTACGAGACGGTCTCGCCCGAGGGCCGCTGGATGCCGCATCTGGCAGAGACCCGCCCCGAGACCGTGATCCATGGCGGGCATTTGCGCCTGCAACCCGCCAGCGGCAAAGGCCTCGGCCCGCGCATCCGCGCGCTGTCCAGCATCCACCCCGGCCTGGCTGATCGCAGCGTCGAGGAATTGCAGGCCATTCTCTCGCCCGACATCAACGGCGCCGCGGTGAACCCGCCCAATCCGGGAGCGGCCGCATGATCCCGCGCATCTCTTACGCCCGCGAGGTCAGGCGCTTTCTGTTCTGGCGCCGCTTCTGGCAGGCGATGGATCACCTCACCACCATCGCAATCGTGGTCTTCCTCGCCATTCTGGTCGTGATCAGCGCCCGGATGATGCTGACCACCCTTCTCTCCCTCACCTTCACCGGCACCCCGCCGGGATGCTGCTGAAAGGATCTGGCATGTCTGCGCCTGAACTGAACTTCCTTCAATTCGTGCAAACCTTTCGTCGGGGCGAGTTGCTCGACGACTGCAACCAGAAACTCAACGAGTTGATGGACGCGATCGGTGAAACCGGAAAGAGCGGCAAGCTCGCCCTGACTTTCGATTTCAAGATCGCGAAGGGTGGCCACCTTGAGGTCACTGCCACGCCGAAGATCTCGAAGCCCAGCCAGGCGATCCCGCCGGGCATCTATTTCACGAACGATCAGAACCGGCTCACCCGGCGCGACCCGCGCCAGATGGACATCGAGGACGAGATCGAGCGGCAGCGCGAGCGTGACCGCGAGACCGGCTGACCGCATCCACCTTTCCCTTTCCACCCTCAAAGGAGCCTGCAATGGCCAAAGAGAACCAGACCGAGACCGCGCCCGATGGCGAACTGATATCGCCCCTCACCCTCGGCTTCGATGTGCGCAACCCCGGGGAGACGCTGGAAACCATCCTGAAAGGCGCGCGCCTTTTGGATCCGAACATCGCGGGCCCAGATGGCCGCGCCTATGTCGCCCTGCCGCATGACTTCAGCCTGCACGAAATGAAGGATCGGGCAGAGTTGCCCCCCTGGCAAAAGCAGCGCGTGATCGTCGATGACCGCGCCTCGCTTTCGGCCTATGCCAACCGCTTCTCGGATGAGCGCTCGATCATCATCGCCGATTATGACGCACTGACCATCTCGGCCCGGCTCGACTGGCACCACGACAACCAGTCGCACAACACCGGCACCCCCGGCCCGAACGAACACAGCGTTACCTTGAAGCTGCGCCCCTCTGAGGAGTTCAGCCGCTGGGATGCTTTTGTGAAGGCGAAGTTTCAGGATCAGGAGACCTTCGCGCGCTTCCTGGAAGAAAACAGTTCGGACGTGCTGCACCCCGATCCTGCAACCCTGATCGAGATCAGCCGCGACTTCGAAGCCACGGTCGGCCAGACCTATAAGACCTCGACGCGCCTCGACAATGGCGACCGCAAGATCTTCTTCGAGACCGAGAACCGCGCGTCCAACGGTGTGACCGTGCCGAAGAAGATCACGCTGAACATCCCGTTCTATAACGGCGAAGAGCCGTCTGACCTCGAGGCGTTGTTCCGGTGGCGCCCGTCTGGTGGCGGCGCAGTCGTGTTCGCCCTGGAATGGCACCGCGTCGAATATGCCCGCCGGGCACATTTCACCGCCATCGCCTACGCCGCTGCCGAAGAGACCGGCCTGCCCGTCGTCATCGGTCGCGAAGCTCCCGCAGCCTGAGTTTCGCAGGCGCGAGCGGCATGCCTTGCCCCGCGCCTACTTGCCCCGGTGGCGCCCTGCCAGGTGACCACCGGGGTTTTTACCCCGACCGGGGCGGCGGGTGATCCGCCCCAACCCTCCCTGTTGGACCTCTCTCGGCCAGATCAAAGGCCGGGAGCTTTTTCCAGGAACCGATATGACCCTGCATTGCGATAAAACCGGCCGCCACTGGCCCTGCGACAGCTTCTCGCAGGCGGTGCGTATGGCTCCAAACCTTGGCCTGACCGACTGGACATGGTGCCAGGGCGATACCACTCCGCCCACCATGCGCGAGACCATCGCCGAGATGCGGCGCCGCCCGCGCCACCGGATTACCGCGGGGATCGAGTGATGCTGGATCAGTCGCCCCGCATAGCCTGCCGCCCGACCGCGAGCCCGACTTCATCATCGGCACCGCTGAGCGCCCCTACATGCTCCGCTGGTGGATGATCCCGCGCAACGAGGTCTTCAACGTCTACTACCACCGCATCCTGCGCGACGACGACGACCGCGCCCTGCACGATCACCCTTGGCCAAGTTTTTCGGTGATGATCGCAGGCCAGTTGCGCGAAATCACTGCCGACGGCGCGCGCATCATCCGCGCTGGCGAGTGCGTGTATCGCGGCCCGGATTTCGCTCACCGTCTGGAATTGATCGACGGCCAGCCGTGCGAGACCCTTTTCATCACCGGCCCGAAGGTCCGCGAATGGGGCTTCCACTGCCCGCGAGGCTGGGTTCACTGGCAGGACTTCGTTGCGCCGGGCGAGCATGGCCAGGTTGGTAGCGGCTGCGGGGAGATGGGATGATCATGCGCGACCATACCCCATCCTCCCGCGTCCAGCTTTCACGCGCCAAAGGCTCGCGCCTGCCGGCCAATACCGTACGCTGCGACCGTTCCACCATGTTTGGCAATCCATGGGTACCGGGCGAGCCCAGTGGCTTGCGCATCCCGAACGGATCACTGCAGGGGAAAATGGATTGGTATCCGCCGATCCCCATGAGCGAGATCCTGACGCCGGAACGCGCGGTTGCGCTTCACGCTGACTGGCTGCGCACCGGTAACCCCTATCTGCCCGCAGGCCTGAGCGGGCCGGATGTGACGCGCTGCATCGACGCCCTCGAAGAGCTGCGCATTGCAGTCCTTGAGCGCCTGCCCGCCCTGCGCGGTCACTGCTTCGCATGCTGGTGCAAGCCGGGATCGCCCTGCCATGCCGAGACGCTGATGGAGATCGCTAATGGATGATCGTGTTCAGCTTTATGTCTGTGAGAACTGCGGCAGATCCATCCACGAAGGCGAAAAGTACCAGCCCGCTGACGATGCGAATTTTTGCGAGGAGCATGCAGCAACTCTCGCCGATATCCTTGCCTTCTGGGAAGGCGATGTCGCCGACCAGTCTGGTGATGCCTACTGGCCGGATGAGTTCGAATCCCTCGAAGACGCGCAAGAACATGTCGCTGAACTGCGTGAGCGCGTTGCCCGCGACGGCGCAGACTTCAAGCCGCTGCGTGAGGCCTGATTATGGATGGCCACACCATTCCCCACACCTGCAAAGGCAGTCTCGCCATAGCCGAGGAGACCATTGAAGTCTGCTGGGACGATCCTGCCGCAGCAGCGCAGGTTCTCGCATTTGCCGCGATCATTGCAGCGCTGAAAGCCGGCATCACCATCGGCGAACTCGCCCAGCACGTCATCCGGATGGAGGAACCTGCCCGCGTTCTGACCGGCACAGGCCAGCTCGCGAAACCGGCGCCGAATTGCGCGCGCTGCGAGGACACCCGGTTTCTGGATAGCCACTTGATCCTTGAGCAGTGCCCGGACTGCAACCCGGAGATCCCGAAATGACCCGGGCGAACTGCGCCCATCTGATGGTGAGGGAGGAAGCGGCATAATGGGGAAGCACGCACCAGTCAGCTACCAGCCCCGCTTGCTAGGGTCGCAAGAGGCCGCAACATATCTGGGCGTCAGCGAGACCACGCTTCGCGCGCTGGAGATCCCTCGCCGCATTATGGGCGGTCGCAAGCTATTTGATCGCCTCGACCTTGACCGATATGCGTCTGAACTGCCCTATGAAGGCGACAAGGCAAATGCCGACGAGGTAGATCTTTGCGATCAGCATTTCGGATTGAAGCGGTGAAGCTGCCCCGGGTGCAAAGGATCCGCCGCGGGGACAAGGTGCTATGTTACCACCGGCCGACTGGTACACGCCTGCCGGATCTCCCCGAAACCCACCCGGAATTTATAGCCGCCTGGGCCAGGGCCGAGGCGACAGTGCCGGACTATGCGCCTAAGCTGGACAAGGGTTCAGTCGCAATGATGGTGCGGAACGTTCGCGCATCGAAACGCTGGAAAGGTCTGTCCACGACCTACAAGGTCAGCCTCAGATTTCATCTGGAACGTATTGAGGGCGCCCATGGCACCCTTCCCGTCAAAGGTCTGCGCGAGAAACACATTGCGGCCGACCTCGCAACGCTCGACCCCAATCCCGCCAATGCCAGCCTTAAATGTTGGCGCCTTATCTTTGCGCAAGCAAAGGTCGACAATGTCATCGAGACCGATCCAAGCCTCGGGATCAAGAAGGCGCAGACGAAAAGCCCCGGCCACGCCGCGTGGTCACAGCATGACGTGGACAGGTTTCGCGAACACTGGCGCCCCGGAACCCGTCAGCGCGCCGCCTTCGAACTTCTGGCATGGACCGGCGCACGGGTGAGCGATGCTGCAACCATGTGCCGATCACATATTGCCAGCGATGGGCTGCTGTCGTTCCGCCAACAAAAAACCGGCGGGCTTGCACATGTGCCTTGGACCTCGCCTCTGCCCGCCTGGGCGAGAGCGTGGGAAACGGAACGGGAAGAAGTGCGCGCCATCGTAATGGCAACTGCCGGCTTCACCCTGCTCGAAACGTCATTGGGCAAATCCAGAACCGTAAAAGGGCTGTCGAACTTCATCACTGCGGCCGCCGTGGCTGCTGGAATAACTGGCAAGACGCCTCACGGGCTCAGAAAGTATCGCCTTTCAGCAATCGCGGAATCAGGAGGATCAGCCCATGCGATCATGGCTTGGGGTGGCCATGCGAGCCTGGCGGAAGCAGAAGCCTATACCCGGGCAGCAAGTCGCAAAGCCGTGGTAATCGGGGCGGAACAAGAACAGAACGCTGTAAACGAATTAAAAAATACCAGTAAACGGTGATTTTAATTCAACAAAAACAACGCTCTGCAAGCTATGTGGTGATCCCGACAGGACTTGAACCTGTAACCTGCCCCTTAGGAGGGGGCTGCTCTATCCAGTTGAGCCACGGGACCGACCGCGCCTTCAATGCACAAAATCCCACGTCATGGCAACCTCCGGGGCTGACCAGGACGCGGGTTTCTGCGGCGATGTGCCTTTGAGGGGTCAGACCGGCTCGAGAAGCCCCCTGCCCTTCAGGAGCGCCTCCACCCCAGGCATGGCGCCGCGGAACTTCAGATAGAGCTGTTCCGGGTCTTCCGAGCCACCGGCCGAGAGGATGAAGCGCTCAAGCTTTGCCGCCATTTCCGGGTCAAAGGCATTGCCGGTCTCTTCAAAGGCAGCAAAGGCATCGGCATCCATCACTTCCGACCACATATAGCTGTAATAGCCCGAGGAATACCCATCGCCGGAAAACACATGTGCGAATTGCGGCGTGGCATGGCGCATGGGAATCGCATGCGGCAAGCCGATCGCGGCAAGCACCTCGGCCTGTTTCTGCATCGGATCCTGGGGCGCGGGGCCGGAATGGAATTCCAGATCGACCAGAGCCGAGGCGAGAAATTCGACCGTGGCAAAGCCCTGATCAAAGGTCGAGGCCCCCAGCAGCCGGTCGCGCAGATCTGCGGGCATCGCTTCGCCGGTCTGGTAATGACGAGCATATTCCTCCAGCACTTCCGGCACTTCCAGCCAGTGCTCATAAAGCTGGCTCGGCAGTTCGACGAAGTCGCGCGCCACGCTGGTCCCCGAGATGAAGCCATAGGTCACATCCGACAGCATCTGATGCAGCGCATGGCCGAATTCGTGGAACAGGGTCCGCGCATCGTCATAAGACAAGAGGCACGGATCCCCCTTGGCAAAGTTGCAGACATTGACCACGATGGGGCGCTGATCACCGCCCAGCCTGCGCTGCGAGCGGATCGCGGAACACCAGGCCCCCGACCGCTTAGAGCCGCGCGCGAAATAATCGCCGAGGAAAACTGCGATATGGCGGCCGTCACGGGTCACCTCCCAGCCGCGCACATCCGGGTGGTAGAACGGCCCGTCGAGCTCGCGGAATTCCAGACCGAAAAGCCGGGTGGCACAGCCGAACATCGCCGCCAGCATCGCATCAAGCGAAAGATAGGGCTTGATCACCGCCTCATCGAGATCATGGTCCGCAAGCCGCCGCTTCTCGGAATAATAGCGCCAGTCCCAGGGTTCCAGCGGCCCCTGAATGCCATCGGCATGCAGCATCGCCTCCAGCACCTGGCCATCCGCCAGCGCCTTTTTGCGCGCCGGCGCCCAGACCCGCATCAACAGATCCCGGACTGCCCCGGGCGTCTTCGCCATTTCCGGCTCCAGCTTGAAATGCGCGAAATCCGCATAGCCGAGCAGCTTTGCCCGTTCTTCGCGCAGGGCGAGCGTCTCGGCGGCAATGCCGCGATTGTCGGTCACCCCGCCATTGGCGCCGCGCTGCCCCCAGGCCTCCCATGCCTTTTGCCGCAAGCCGCGCCGGGGCGAGAATTGCAGAAACGGCACGATCAGCGAACGGGACAGCGTCACCACCGGACCAAGCCCGCGCTCCGCCCCTGCCGCGCGCGCGGCCTCGATCACAAAGCCCGGCAGGCCTTCCAGATCATCCTCGGCCAGCTCCATGAACCAGCTGCGCTCATCGGCCAGAAGATTTTGGCTGAAGCTGGTGCCAAGGCTCGCCAGCCGCGACTTCACGGCGGTCAGACGTGCCGCCGCCGCGCCGCCGAGCCCAGCGCCCGATCTCACGAACATCTGCCGATAAAGCTCCAGCACCCGCAGCTGCTCTGCAGTCAGCCCCAGATCCGCGCGCGCCTGCCAAAGCGCTTCGATCTTCGCAAACAGCCCCTTGTTGTTGGTTACTTCCGAGGAAAACGCGCTCAGCTTCGGCGCCAGTTCGCGCTGCAAGGCCTCGCGCGCCTCATTGGACTCCGCACCGGCGAGATTGTAAAACACCCCCGCCACCTGATCGAGTTCACGCTCCGCCAGTTCCAGTGCCTCGATCACCCCGGCAAAATCCTGCGCCTCGCCGGCACTGATCGCGCCAATACGTTCCCGCGCCGCCGCCAGTGCCGCATCGAAAGCCGGCGCGAAATCCTCATCCCGGATCCGCGCAAAAGGCGGCAACCCGAAAGGCGTGTCCCAGTTTTCCAAAAGCACATTCATCGCGCAAACCTCAGCCATTTCATCTGTCTCTAAATATCCCGGGGGAGGCGCCCCGCAAGGGGCGACGGGGGCAGAGCCCCCAAACTGAGCCACGGGGGCAGAGCCCCCTCACCCACGCCGCACAGCCAGCCGCCGCTCCAGCCATCGAAGCCCGAGCGACAGGCCCAGCGTCATCACCAGATACAGCATCGCCGCCACATTATAGGTCTCCATATAGCGGAAACTGGCCGAGGAGGCGACCTTGGCCAACTGCGCGATATCGGTCACGCCCAGTACCGCTACCAGCGAGCTGTCTTTGACCATCGCTATGAAATCATTGCCCAAAGGCGGCAGGGTCAGCCGGAAGGCCTGGGGGAAGACCACCAGGCGAAAACGCTGCCAGCGGCTCAGGCCAAGTGCGTCGGCGGCCTCGGTCTGACCCTGATTGACCGCGCCGATGCCGGCGCGGAATATCTCGGCCAGAAAAGCGCCATAGGCCAGCACCAGCGCCAGAACCGCGCGCCACAAAAGCGGGAAATCGCGGGTGGTCAGGGGTTCGGCTCCGATCAGGCCACCAACGCGGTTCACACCAAGGATCAGCAAAGGCGCCAGCGCGAAGGCCACATATAAAAGCAGCACCATCATCGGAATGCCGCGCATCAGTTCGACATAGAACCTTGCGATCTGCCTGAGCCAGATCCGCCGCGACAGCGCCATCATCGCAAGCGCAAGGCCCAGAAGACAGGCGCCCCCAAAGGCCGTCAGCGAGACCAGAACGGTGATCCGAATGCCTTCGGACAGCATCACCAGCGCGGCGCGGTAATGCTCATCCGAGAGAATTTCCGCGAAAAGCCACAACAGGAGCCCGCCAAGTGCCAGCAGCCACCAGGGAAAATCCGGCCCGGATTCCTGCGTGCGACGCCCTCTCACCGGGCTTGGTCCGGCCGCTCTCAGCCGCCATCCCTGGTGTCAAAGAACCATTTGCGGTTCAGCGCCTCAAGGCTTCCATCCGCCTCCATCGCGCTGATCGCCGCATCGAAGGGCTGAACCAGATCCGAGCCTTTCGGAAAGATGAACCCAAACTCCTCTGCCCCCAGCGGCGCGCCGATGATCTTCAGCGCACCGCCCGATGTCTCGACATAGCCATGCGCGGCAGTGCTGTCCGAGAGAACCAGATCAACGTCACCGGCCCGCAGCGCCTGAAGACCCGCGCCGAAAGTCTCGAATTTCACGATACGCGGGTTTTTCTCATCACCGTCCAGCACGTCATAGACCCCCACATAGAAGGGCGTCGTGCCGGGCTGCGCGGCCATGAGAAAATCGCTGTCCGCCGCAAATGACGCCGCATCGGTAAAGCGGCTCTCATCGCCCCGGACCACCATCAGCATCTGCGACAGCATATAGGGCTGCGAGAAATCAACCGCCTCCAGCCGTTCTTCCTTGATGGTGATACCATTCATCGCGACATCATACTGGCCCGCCGAAATCGCCGGGATCATCGCATCCCAGCTCGTATTCTCGTATTTCACCGTCAGATTAAGCCGTCTGGCGATCTCGGTGACCGCATCATATTCCCAGCCGACCGGTTTGCCCTCGGGCCCGATATATTGCAGCGGCGGATAGGTGTTTTCGGTCGCAACCACGATCTCACGGCCGCCAAGATCCGGCAACGTCTCGGCCATGGCCATCGGCGCCAGCGCCATCCCGGTCAGAAAAAACGCAGCGGTTGCGATTCTGAAGGTCTGGGAGGGGGTCATTGCTCATCTCCTGCGGCTGGTACGCGGGACTATGACGACGGGGCTGCGTGCTGACAAGCCCGGGCCGGCGGCGAAAAATGGCGCAAAGGCGTGTAAAGACCGCGCAAATGGCACGCAGATCCGATCAGGATCCGGCATGGTGGACCTGGCACCAGGTTACCTGGCTGTGGGGGAATGCGATGACCGAGATCCGGCCCGAAGATGACCTGCCCGCCTGGCGGCGGTATAAGCGCGCAGAGCGGCTTGCGGCCCGCGACCTGATGTCTGCGGCCCGGCGTCAGGAAGTGGCAGCGGCGCTGGCGCTGCATCTCGACCGGCTGCTTGTGGAACGTGGCCTGCTCAGGCCTGGGCTGATCCTCTCGGGCTATTGGCCGATCAGGGCCGAGCCGGATCTGCGGCCCTGGATGCTGGCGCTTGAGGCCCATGGGCTGCACCTCGCGCTGCCGGTGGTCGAGACCCGCGCCGCGCCGCTGGTCTTCCGGCGCTGGACGAAAGGCGCCGCGATGGAACGCGGGCACTGGAACATCCTCGTCCCCGCTGCGCCCGGACATGTCCGGCCCGATATCAGCCTCGCGCCGCTGGTCGGCTGGGACCGGAAGGGTTACCGGCTCGGCTATGGCGGTGGCTATTTCGACCGCACGCTCGCGGCGCTGGACCCGCGCCCTTTCACGATCGGGGTGGGGTTTCACAGCGCGGAACTGACGAGCATCCACCCGCAGCCGCATGATATCGGCCTTGATGCCATCGTCACCGAAGAGGGGCTTCAGGTCTGAGCCGTCTCAGCCGCCGCAGCAGGCACAGCCCTTGCGCTTTTTCACCCGGATCATCCGGGTTTCGGCATAAAGCGCATCATGGATCATCAGCCGCCCCTTCAGCCCCTCACCCGCGCCGGTGATATGTTTCACCGCCTCCAGCGCCATCATCGCGCCGATCACGCCCGGCAGCGGCGCCACCACCCCGGCCTCGGCGCAGGAGGCCACCATCCCGGGCGCCGGCCGTTCGGGAAAGACGCATTCAAAACACGGGCCGCCCTGGGCCGGATCCCAGAGCGAGAGCTGCCCCTCCCATTGCGTCATCGCGCCGGTGATCAGCGGTTTCCCGAGCCGCGCGCAGGTCTGGTTCACAAGGTAGCGCGTGTCGAAATTGTCGGTGCCGTCCAGCACCAGGTCATAATCGGCGATCAACGCCCCGGCCACGGCGGCATCAAGCCGGCGGTGATAGGGCCGCACCTCGATAAACGGATTCAGCGCCTTCATAGCAGTCTCGGCGGAAAACACCTTGGGCATCCCGATCCGTGCGTCAGCATGGATGATCTGGCGTTGCAGATTGCTGAGCTCGACCAGGTCATCGTCGATCACTGCGATCTCGCCCACCCCGGCCCCGGCGAGGTACAAAAGCACCGGCGCACCAAGCCCGCCTGCCCCCACCACCAGAACTTTCGCGGATTTCAGGCGCTGCTGCCCCTGACCGCCGATCTCCCGCAGAAAGATATGGCGCGCATAGCGGCTGACCTCGGCGGGCGTGAACGGCCCTTCTTCCCGAGGCGGCTCCTGCGGGGCGGTCTTGCCCGCCTCATCGCGCAAATACCGCAGGAGGTGGCGGTAGCACTGCACCAGCACCACCACCGATCCCAGCACGAGGAAATAGCGGCTGTCCCAGCCAAGCTGGAGATTGACGCGCTCGACCCCATACCAGCCGATCCCGGCCTGGAGCGCGGCCCAGAACAGCGCAATCCCAATGGTCGCGCCCCGCCCGAGCCCGGTGCCGAGCAGAATGGCCAGAAGGAAGAACACCGTCGGATTGTCGAACATCTTCTGCCTCCAGGGCCTGAACTGCGCCTAAGCCTCAGGGGTTTAAGCCTCGGATGCCTCAGCCGCCGGTAGAGCCGAACCCGCCCGCGCCGCGCGCGGTCTCGTTTGAAAACGCCTCGACCACCCGGAAATCAGGGCGCAAAACGGGCACGAAGATCATCTGCGCGATCCGCTCGCCGGGGTTGATCTCAATCGGATCCGAACCCGCCGGATTGCGGTTCCAGACCGAGACCATGATCTCGCCGGTGTAGTCGGGGTCGATCAGCCCGGTGCCATTGCCCATGACAAGGCCCTTCTTATGCCCCAGCCCCGAACGCGGCAGCACCAGAGCCGCCAGCGACATATCACCGAAGTTCAGCGCGATCCCCGATTTCACCAGCACCGCGGGCGCCTGGGGCGCGATCAGGACCGGCGCGTCGATACAGGCCACCAGATCGATCGCAGCGGCACCTGCACTCTGATAGCGGGGCAGTCCCCAGTCATTCAGGCGGGGATCGAGAATCCTGACTTCCACTTCCGGGCTCCTTTGCGGGGGACGCCCCCTCATAGCAATCGCTCCCTGGGCATACAACATCGGGAAAGCGGGCTTGCCTGTGCTTCGGGCGCGGGTCAGGGTGCGGGCGAAGCCACCCCGACCGGATGCATGATGGCACTGGAACCGCTCAGAAAACTGATTGCCGGCAATATTCTGAAGATGACCGGCAGCGGTCAGATCCGGTTTGACGCGCCTTTGGGGGATCCCGGGCTCTTCGGGCCGGACGCGGTCTGCTGGCGGGTCCATGCCGATTTCGTGCCGATGGTGGTGGGAGGCGTCTCGGCGCTGATGCTGCAAATGCTGCACCCGCTGGCGATTGCCGGTGTCTGGGACCATTCGAATTTCCGCGCTGATGTTCTGGGGCGGCTGGCGCGCACCTCCCAGTTCATCGCCGGCACCACCTATGCCGCGCGCGACGAGGCCGAGGCGCTGATCGCGCGCGTCCGCCGCATCCATGACCGGGTTGCGGGCCAGGATGCCACGGGACGCCCCTATCGCGCCTCGGACCCGGATCTGCTGACCTGGGTGCATGTGGCGGAAGTGTCAGGCTTTCTCGCCGCCCATCTGCGCTTTACCGAACCGGATATGCCAGTGGCCGATCAGGATCGCTATTTCGCGGAAATGGCGCTGGTGGCGCGGATGCTGGGCGCGCGCGATGTGCCGGTGACCGCGGCCTCGGTGCAGGATTATCTGACCGGCATGGTGCCTCAGCTGCGCTTTGACGACCGCGTGGCCGAGGTGTTACGGGTGATCTCGACCGCGCCGGTCAAACCTGCCGTGCTGGGGCTGTTTCGCAAAATGGTGACGCGGTCGGGGTTCGAAATCCTGCCCGCATCTGTTCAGGCGCTTTACCCGGAGGGCGCACGGCCGCGCTTTCCGGCGGCGCCGCAGCTCATTGGCATGGCGGCCCCGCTGGGCCGCTGGGCGATGCAGGGCGGCGTCGCGCGCCGCTCGCGCATCAGGGTGTCGGCAGCGGGCTGAGCCCGCCGCCATGATCCATCAGGCGTTGAACAGGAAGTGGAGCACGTCGCCGTCCTTCACCTCATAGGTCTTGCCCTCGACGCGGAACTTGCCCGCCTCTTTCGCACCCGCCTCGCCCTTGCCGGCGATATAGTCATCGTAGCCGACGGTTTCTGCGCGGATGAAGCCCTTCTCGAAATCGCCATGGATCACACCGGCGGCCTGGGGCGCCAGCATGCCTTTGGTGATCGTCCAGGCGCGGGCCTCTTTCGGGCCGACGGTGAAATAGGTCTGCAGGCCCAGAAGCGCATAGCCCGCGCGGATCAGCCGGTCGAGGCCCGCCTCTTCCAGTCCCATTTCCTCAAGGAAGACCTGCGCATCCTCTTCGGGAAGCTGCGCCAGCTCCTCTTCGATCCGGGCCGAGATCACCACCGTACCGGCACCCTGAGCCTTCGCCATCTCTGCCACACGGGCCGACTGGCTGTTGCCGGCGCCTGCCGAGGCCTCTTCGACATTGCAGACGTAAAGCACGGGCTTCGCGGTCAGAAGCTGCAGGAGCTTCCACTGTTTCTGGTCATCCTCATGCACTTTGACCGTGCGCGCGGGCTGCCCCGCCTCAAGCGCGGTCTGAGCCTGGGCCAGCAGCCGGTCCTGGTCCGCCGCATCCTTGTCGCCCGATTTGATCTTGCGCGCGAGGTTGGCGCGGCGGCGTTCCAGGCTTTCAAGATCTGCGAGCATCAGCTCGGTCTCGATGGTCTCGGCATCGGCGACCGGGTCAATACGGCCTTCGACATGGGTGATGTCGCCATCTTCAAAGCACCGGAGCACATGGGCAATCGCATCGCATTCGCGGATATTGGCGAGGAACTGGTTCCCGAGCCCTTCGCCTTTCGACGCGCCCCGCACGAGGCCCGCAATATCGACAAAGGTCATCCGCGCCGGGATGATCTGTTTCGAGCCGGCAATCGCCGCCAGTCTGTCGATCCGCGCATCCGGCACCGCGACCTCGCCGACATTCGGCTCGATGGTGCAGAAGGGGAAATTCGCGGCCTGGGCCGCAGCGGTTCTGGTCAGCGCGTTGAAGAGGGTCGACTTCCCCACATTCGGCAGGCCGACAATACCCATCTTAAAGCCCATTTCCGGCCCTCCATAGCTGATGGGGCCAGTTAGACGAGAGCGGGCGCGGGATCAAGGAAGATGCGGGTGAAATCGCCGCGAGAGCCGCCCGCCCGGGGATTCGAGCGCGCAGGACACCTGAAAACCTGCGGTGAAGCATTGCCTTTCTGCCGGGCTTTCGGCAAATCATGGCCAAAAGCCCGGGCTTCGGGCCCGGTTTCGGGAGAGCTGCAGATGACCAGGATCGACGACACATTCGCCAGGCTGCGCGCTGAGGGCAAAAAGGCCTTCGTCTCCTATATCATGGCAGGCGATCCCGATGAGGCGACCTCGCTTGCGCTCTTGCGCGGCCTGCCGGGCGCCGGGGTCGACATCATCGAACTTGGCATGCCCTTTACCGATCCGATGGCCGACGGGCCGACCATCCAGGCCGCCGGCCAGCGCGCGCTGGAAGCCGGGATGACCCTGACGAAGGTGCTGGAAATGGTGCGTGCCTTCCGCGAGGGCGACCAGACCACGCCCGTCGTGATGATGGGCTATTACAACCCGATCTATTCGCATGGTGTCGACCGCTTTGTCGCCGAGGCGAAAGCGGCCGGGATCGACGGGCTGATCGTGGTCGATCTGCCGCCGGAAGAGGATGAGGAGCTCTGCCTGCCAGCCCAGGCGGCCGGGATCAATTTCATCCGCCTCGCCACGCCGACGACCGATGCAAAGCGGCTGCCGAAAGTGCTGCAAAACACCTCGGGCTTTGTTTACTATGTGTCGATCACCGGGATCACCGGCTCGGCCGTGCCACAGGCCAGCGATATCGCGCCCGACATTGCGCGCATCAAGGCGTCGACCGATCTGCCGGTGGTGGTGGGCTTTGGCATCAACACACCCGAAATGGCGAAATCCATGGCGGCGATCGCCGATGGCAGCGTTGTCGGCTCGGCGATTGTGAAAAGCGTGGGCGAGAAACGCCCGGTGGCCGAGGTCCTGGCCCAGGTCGCGGCGCTGGCCGCAGGCGCTCATTCCGCCTGACGGCGGTCAGGGGCTCAGCCCTGTGGCGTCATCGCCTTGCGCTGGCGGGCGCGCTCCAGTCCGAGGCGACGCTCGCGCCAGATGATCATGATCCCGGCCACGATGATCAGCACCGCCCCGGTCAGCATGGTCGAGGTCGGCATTTCCTGGAATACGAACCAGCCGATCGCCAGCGCGAAGATCATCGAGGCATAGTCAAACGGTGCCACCAGCGAGGCATCGGCCTCGCGATAGGCCGAGGTCAGAAGGATCTGCCCTACCCCTCCCATCAGGCCGGCGGCGATCAGGGTGATCGCCTCGCGCGGGGTCGGCCAGACCCAGCCGAAGGGGATGGTGAACAGCGACAGACATGTTGCGGTGACCGAGAACCAGAAGACGATGGTCGCGGTTTTCTCGGTCGCGACCAGCTTGCGGATGAAAACCTGGGCCAGGGCGGCAAAGACCGCACCGGTCTGCACGATGACCGCGCCGAAAGCCTCGGCATGGCTGCCCTTACCGGGCACGCCGCCTTGCAGGATGGTCAGACGCGGCCAGATGACGATCAGGACACCCACAAGCCCCATCAGCACCATCGAGATCCGGAACAGCCGCACATTCTCGCCCAGAAACATCGCGGCAAAGACCACGGTCAGCAGGGGTGCCGCATAGCCGATGGCGGTCACTTCGGGAAATGGCAGATAGGCAAGACCGGCAAAGCCCAGCCCCATCGCCATCGTGCCGGCAAAGCCGCGCCAGACATGGCCCATAGGATTGGCGGTGTAGAATCCGGTCCGCAATTCGCCCCGCATCGCCAGCCAGGCCACGATCACCGGGATCGCAAAGAAGGACCGGAAGAAGACCGCCTCGCCGCCCGGCACCCTGTCGGAGGTGGTTTTGACCAGCGCCGACATCAGGATGAAGATCAGAACCGATCCCAGTTTAAGGGCAATACCGCGCAAGGGGCGCATGGGCTTTCCTCTCTCTGCCCCCTGTTCTGACCATGGACCGCCCGACGAGGCAAGCCCGAAGCGCCAACCGGCAAAAGGTTACGGGTCGGGCGCTCTGGACCTTGGTCACGGGATCGGCTTTCCTGCGCGCAGGGGGTGCCGCTATGCCAGACGCTGAGACCAGAGCTGAACCAGGCCATCAGATTGAAAACAGGATCGACCAGGGGCGCGGGCTTGTGCCGGCTGATCTGGTGCTGAAGGGCGCGCGGTTCTTTGATCTGATCACCGGCGATCTGGTGGAAAGCGATGTGGCGATCTGCGGCGACACAATCGTCGGCACATTCGGCACCTGGCAGGGCAGGCGCGAGATCGACCTTGCCGGTCAGATCCTGGTGCCGGGGTTTATCGACACCCATCTCCATATCGAAAGCTCGCTGGTCACGCCCTTTGAATTTGACCGCTGTGTCGGCCCGCATGGGGTGACGACCGCGATTTGTGACCCGCATGAGATCGCCAATGTCTGCGGCATTGAAGGCATACGCTATTTCCTTGATGCGTCAGCGCAGACCCTGATGGATATCCGCGTGCAGCTTTCCTCCTGCGTGCCTTCGACCCATATGGAGACGGCAGGCGCAAAGCTCGAAGCCGCAGACCTGATCCCGCTGATGGATCATCCGCGCGTGATCGGGCTGGCGGAATTCATGAATTTCCCCGGTGTCCTGATGAAAGACCCGGGCTGTATCGCCAAGCTTGCGGCATTTCAGGGCCGCCATATCGACGGCCATGCGCCGCTTTTGCGCGGCAATGATCTGAACGGCTATATCGCCGCCGGGATCCGCACCGAACACGAGGCGACCTCGGCCGAAGAGGCGCTGGAGAAGCTGCGCAAAGGGATGCGGGTGCTGATCCGCGAAGGCTCGGTCTCAAAAGATCTGCACGCGCTGGCAGAGATCCTGACCGAGAGGCATTCGCCTTACCTGTGTTTTTGCACCGATGACCGTAACCCGCTGGATATCGCCGAACATGGCCATATCGACTACCTGATCCGCACCGCGATCAGCCTCGGCTGCCCGCCGCTTGCGGTTTATCGCGCGGCGAGCCTCTCGGCAGCGGAAGCCTTCGGGCTGAAGGATCGCGGGCTGATCGCGCCCGGCAAACGCGCCGATATCGCGGTGATCGACGGGCTCGAGACCTGCCGCGTCGCCCGGGTCTTCGCCGGCGGGGTGGAACTGTCGGAGACGGCCTTTGCCGCAAGGGAGACCACGCCCGCGGTCGCGCGCCATTCGGTCAAAGCGCCACGCGTCTCGCCCGCCGATTTCCGCTGTTCGGGGAACCGGGTCGAGACCCCGGTGATCGGCATTCTGCCCGGCAAGATCATCACTGAATTCCTGAAATACGATATCGCCCCGGAAGATGGCGACAAGCGCCCCGATCTCACCCGCGACCTGATCCGCATTGCGGTGATCGAACGGCATGGCAGGAACGGCAACCGCGCCACCGGCTTTGTCAAAGGCTTTGGGTTGCAGCGCGGCGCGATTGCCTCGACCGTCTGCCATGACCATCACAACATCGCGGTCGTCGGCGCCGATTACGCCGATATGGCCCTGGCGGCGAACCGGCTTTCGGACATTGAGGGCGGGTTCGTGGTGGTCGAGGGCGGCCGCGTTCTGGCCGAACTGGCGCTGCCGCTCGCGGGTCTGATGAGCCTTGAGCCTTTTGAAGCCGTGCGCGACGCGCTGGTGCGGCTGCGCGCGGCGGCGCAAAGCCTCGGTGTCGTGCTGGAAGAGCCGTTTTTGCAGCTCGCGTTCCTCGCGCTGCCGGTGATTCCCCATCTGAAGATCACCGATCACGGCATGATCGATGTCGACCGCTTCGAGGTGATCCCGTGACCAGCGCTGTCAGCACGATTTACCACAACCCGGCCTGCGGCACCTCGCGCAATGTGCTGGCGATCCTGCGCGCCGCCGGGGAAGATCCCCTGGTGGTGGAATACCTGAAAACCGGCTGGGCCGAGGCACAGCTGCGCGGGCTTTTCGCCGATGCCGGGATCACCGCGCGGGACGCCCTGCGCGACAAGGGGACGCAGGCTGCGGAGCTGGGCCTGACCGCGCCGGGTGTCGGCGAAGACGTGATCATCGCCGCGATGATCGCCCATCCGATCCTTGTGAACCGCCCCTTCGTGGTCACCTCAAAGGGCACAAAGCTTTGCCGCCCTTCAGTCACGGTGGCCGCGATCCTGCCGCGCCTGCCTGCGGCGCCGGTGGTCGCAGTGGATGGCAAAGTGATATTCGATCCTGCAAATACCGAGGTGAGCGGATGACAAAGACCCTGCTGCTTTACGGCGATTCCAACACCCATGGCACGATGCCGATGGCGGAGCTGGGCGCGATGGGGCGTTTCGCGCATCGCCACCGCTGGACAAGCCTGCTTGCCGCCGATCTCGACGGCTGGGAGGTGATCCCCGAAGGCCATCCGGGGCGCACGACGCTGCATGACGACCCGATTGAGGGCGCGCATCGCAACGGGCTGACGGTGTTGCCCTCGATCCTCGAAAGCCACCGGCCGATTGATGTCGTGCTGCTGATGCTCGGGACCAATGATCTGAAACAGCGGTTCTCGGTCAATGCCGGCGATGTCGCGCTGTCGCTGGAACGGCTGGTGCGGGTGATCCGCGCGAGCGGCGCCGGCCCGATGGGGGGCGCACCCGGCGTGGTTCTGGTAGCGCCGCCGCCCATTCGCGAGATCGGTCCGCTGGCACAGATCTTTGCCGGGGGCGAGGCGAAATCACAGCATCTGGGCCGTGAAATCGGGGCTGTCGCGGCACGAAACGGGCTGCCTTTCGTCGATCTGGCGGGCAAGATCGGGGTCTCTGCCGTGGATGGGATCCATTACGAGGCCGAGGCGGCGCCTGTGATGGCGCAGCTGTTTGCGGATGTGATCCGGGCGCATTTCTGAGAGGGTCTGCCTGTGGCTGACGCCGTATTTGAGTATTTGGATCAAGAGGAAGGGGGCAGCTCCCGCTCTTTGCTGATCCTTGCGCATGGCCAGCCCTCTGATCCAATGCCCGCGGCGGCAGAGGTGGAGGCGCTGGCGAAGCTGGTATCGGCGCATCTGCCGGGCTGGCGGGTTCTGGCGGCGACACTGGCAGAGCCGGGCGCGCTGGAGCGGCTGCAGGGCGAGGATCCGGGTCTGGTCTTTCCGCTGTTCATGGCGGCGGGCTGGTTCACATCAGTGGCTGTGCCCGCGCGCCTCGAGGCCGCCGGAGTGACGGGTTGGCGGCAAATGACGCCGATGGGGATGATGCAGGCAGTGCAGGATCTTGCGGTGCGGATCGCTGCGGAAAGCGGCGCGGCGGAGGTGCTGGTGGCCGCGCATGGCTCGGGGCGCTCACCCGCCCCGGCGGAAGTGGCACGCGACGTCGCGGCGCGGATCGCGGCGGAAAGCGGCGCGCGCCGGGTCGAGTGTGGCTTTATCGAAGAGGCACCCTTTCTGCGCGATGTCGCGGGCTGGGGCGCGGATGCCGTGTGCCTGCCGTTTTTCGCCATGGCAGGCGGCCATGTTCTTCACGATTTGCCCGAAGCCCTGGCGCAGGCGGGATTTTCCGGGCAGATCCTGCCGGCGCTCGGCCTGCATCCGGAGATTCCGGCCCTGATCGCCCGCGCCGCGCTTGAGGCGGCGGATCTGCCACATTAAGCCAGACCTCAGCGCCGTGAAGGAACCCGCCATGCCGGTCATCACCTGTATCGAGGATCTCAGACGCCTGCATCAGGCGAGGGTGCCGCGCATGTTCTGGGATTACTGCGAAAGCGGCAGCTATACCGAGCAGACCTTCCGCGACAATTCTGCCGATTTCGCGCAGATCCGGCTCAGACAACGGGTGGCGCGCGATCTGTCCGACCGCCGGCTGGGCGGTGAGATGATCGGGCATGAGGTGGCGATGCCTCTGGCGATTTCCCCCACCGGGTCGGCGGGGATGCAATGGGCGGATGGTGAGATTCTGGGCGCGCGCGCGGCGCAGCGCTTCGGGGTGCCGTTCACGCTGTCGACCATGTCGATCTGTTCCATCGAAGACCTCAGCGAGGTGGGTGTGGGGCCGTTCTGGTTCCAGCTTTACGTCATGCGCGATGAGGATTTCGTGGACGGCATCATCGAGCGGGCCAGGGTGGCGGGCTGCCCCGCCCTGGTGGTGACGCTGGATCTGCAGGTCATCGGGCAGCGCCACAAGGATCTGAAAAACGGGCTGACCGCCCCGCCCCGGCTGACTTTGCCCAATATTCTCAATATGATGACCCGCCCGGCCTGGTGCCTGGCGATGGCGCGCACAAAGCGCCGCACATTTCGCAATATCATGGGCCATGTGAAAGGGGTCGACGACCTTGCAAGCCTCAACGCCTGGACCTGGGAGCAGTTCGAGCCGCGACTCGACTGGTCAATGGTGCGGCGGATCCGCGACCAGTGGCAGGGGAAGTTCGTCCTCAAGGGAATTCTCGACGCCGAGGATGCCCAAATGGCGGCGGATATGGGCGCCGATGCAATCGTGGTCTCGAACCATGGCGGGCGGCAGCTGGATGGCGCGCTGTCCTCGATCCGGATCTTGCCTTCGATAGTGCGGGCGGTCGGGGATCGCTGCGAGGTCTGGCTCGATTCCGGTATCCGTTCGGGCCAGGACCTGCTGAAAGCCCTGGCATTGGGGGCGACCGGCGGCATGATCGGCAGGCCCTGGCTTTACGGGCTGGGCGCGATGGGCGAAGCAGGCGTGACCAGGGCGCTTGAGGTGATCCGGGACGAGCTGGATATCACCATGGCGCTTTGTGGCGAGCGGGATGTGGCGGATCTGGGCCGCCACAACCTGCTGGTGCCTGCGGATTTCGAAGGCGCCTGGGGCTGATCCCGCGCCGCCCTCTTGCTTTTTGATCAAATTCCGCGTGATAACGGAGCCGGATCAGGAGGGCGCCGATATGCCGAAAACCAAAGCCGATGCGGGACAGATTGCCGGGGTCGATACCGGGCTTCTGAAACGCTTTGCCACCCGTGAGGCGAAGGCTTACGCAAAGGCGCATCCGAAATCGAAGGCGCGGATGGCGGCTGCGGCAAAGCATTATCTTTCCGGCGTGCCGATGCATTGGATGACTGACTGGCCGATGCCGCATCTGACGGTGATCGCGAAAGCCAGCGGGGCGAGGATTCTGGATATTGACGGGCATCAGATCGACGATTTCTGTCTGGGCGATACCGGCTCGATGTTTGGCCATTCCCCTGCCCCGGTGGCGCGTGCGATTCGCGCTCAGGCCGCGCGCGGGCTGACCTATATGCTGCCCTCGGATGCCGTGGCCGAAGCCGGGCGGCTGCTGTCGGACCGCTTTGGCGAGATGCAGTGGCAGATCGCGACCACCGCGACCGATGCCAACCGCTTCGCCATCAAAGTGGCGCGGGCGGTGACCGGGCGGCCGAAAATCCTTGTGTTCAACGGCTGTTACCATGGCACCGTCGATGATGTCATGGTCGAGCTGGTGAATGGCGTTACGCAAAACCGCCAGGGGCTTCTGGGCCAGATCGCCGATCTGACGCAGGGAGCGGTAGCGGTCGAATTCAACGAGCTGGCAGCCGTCGAGGCGGCGCTGGCGCAAGGTGATGTCGCCGCGATCCTGACCGAGCCGGTGATGACCAATTCCTGCATGGTGCTGCCCGCGCCGGGCTTTCATGACGGGCTGCGCCGGCTGGCGACGCAATATGACGCGCTTCTGATGATTGACGAGACGCATACGCTCTCTTCGGGCCTGGGCGGCTATACCGGCGTGCACGGCCTCTCGCCAGATATGTTCATTGTCGGAAAATGCGTGGCAGGCGGCATGCCGACGGCGGTCTGGGGCATGAGCGACCAGGTCGCGAAACGCTACGCCACCGCCAATGCCGCCCGCGCGCCCGGCCATTCCGGCATGGGTACCACGCTTTCAGCCAATCCGATGCAATTCGCCTGTCTGGTGGCGACCCTATCGGAGGTGATGACTGCCAAAGCCTATGCCAGAATGGAAAAAGGCGCGGCGCGGCTGGCGAAGGGGCTGACAAAGGCGATCCGCAAAGCGCAGGCCCCCTGGCATGTCGCGCGGGTCGGCGCCCGCGTCGAATTCATCTGCGCCCCCGAGCCCCTGAAGAACGGCACCGAGGCCGGCATGGCGCATCACCACGCCGTCGAGGCGGCGGTGCATCTGGGCCTTCTGAACCGGGGCAGCCTGATCGCCCCCTTCCACAATATGATGCTTGTGAGCCCGGTGACGACGAAAGGGCAGATCGACCGCCTGATCGCCCATTTCGCCGCAGTCCTGGCCGAGCTTTTCCCTGCTCCGCAAAAAACCGCCGCGAAAGACCTTTGAGATGACCGAGACCAGCCCTTCCGGCTCCACCCTGGCCGAGGCCGAAACCTTCCTCGCCGCCCATCCCGAAATCGAAGCCTTTGACATCATCCTGCATGACGCCAACGGCATCGGGCGGGGCAAGATCATCCGGCGACACGAGCTGGAAGGCCTGTACAAATCCGGCCGCCATCTGCCGATCTCGATCCTCGGCCTCGATATCTGCGGCGAGGATGTGCATGAGACCGGGCTGATCTGGGATCAGGGCGATGGTGATCTGCGCGCCTGGCCGATCCCCGGCACGCTGGTGGCCCTGCACGGGACCACTCCGCCCCGCGGCGAGGTCTTCATGTCGATGTATACGCTGGACGGCGCGCCCATGACCTCGGACCCGCGCCATGCGCTGGCGGCCCAGGTCGAGGCGCTGGCTGCCGAGGACCTTTACCCGGCGGGGGCCTTCGAACTGGAATTTTTCCTGCTGGAGAACACGCGCGACCAATATGGCAAGATGCAGCCTGCCCACGATGTGCTGGACGGCCGCGCGTCGCGTAAGACCGAGGTCTATTCGGTCGACCATCTCCACGGCATGCTGCCGTTGTTTTCCGATATTTACGCAGGCGCGAAGGCGGCGGGGATCAATGCCGAAACGATGATCTCGGAATATGCGCCAGGGCAATATGAGCTGACGCTGCATTACCGCGAGAATGTCATGCAGGCCGCCGATGACGTGGTGCGGCTGAAGCGGATCGTGCGCGCCCAGGCCCGCGCCCATGGCGTGACCGCCTGCTTCATGGCCAAACCGAACGAGAATTACGCCGGGTCAGGGATGCATTTCCACGTCTCGATGCAGGACGGCACGGGGAAGAACATCTTCCGCGAAGAGGTCGAGGGACAGTGGAATGAGGCGATCCGCCACGCGCTTGGCGGGCTGAAAGAAACGATGGCGGAATCGATGCTGGTCTTCGCGCCGCATGCCAATTCCTGGCGCCGCTTTGCCTCACAATCCTACGCGCCGGTCTCGCCAACCTGGGGGGTGAACAACCGCTCGGTTGCGCTCCGGATCCCGGCAGGTGACATCCGTGCGCGCCGGATCGAGCATCGCCCCTCGGGCGTCGACGCGAGCCCCTATCTGGTCGGCGCCACCGTGCTGGCGGGGATCCGTCACGGGATGAAAAACCAGATCGACCCCGGCCCGGAAACCACCGGAAATGGCTATGAGGAGGCAGGCACCAGCGCGATCCCCTCTGACTGGAAATCGGCCATTGATGCGGCGAAGGGTTCGGAGTTCCTGAAAGAGGCGCTCGGGGAAGACATGCACCGCACCTTTACCGCGATCAAGGCGGCGGAATATGGCCGGGTGATGCGGACGGTCTCCGAGGTCGATTTCGATCTCTATCTGCATACGGTGTGACGGCCGCATCCGGGCAAGGGGGCGCTGCCCCCGTCCCGTTCCGGGCCTCCCCCGGGATATTTTGAGACAGATGAAATCAGCCGAGGTTTTTCATCTGTCCTTAAATATCCCCGCCGGAGGCTTCCGCAATCAGCCAGAGACGCAGTGGCGGAACAGGGGAGTGGTCCTCAGACCGGCCGCGCGCCCCAGAGGATGACTGCGGCGCCGGCCAAAGCGAGGGCGGCCCCAATCAGGTCGGTCGCGCGCGGCGCCTCGCCCTCGGCGAGCCAGAGCCAGGCGAGCGAGGCACAGATATAGATGCCGCCATAGGCCGCGTAAGAGCGGCCCGCATGTTCAGGTGGCGTCAGGGCGAGAAACCAGGCGAAGGCAATCAGCGCCAGCGTGCCGGGGATCAGCCACAAAGCTGCCGCGCCCTGTTTCCACCAGGCCCAGAAGGCAAAGCAGCCGGCGATTTCGGCCAGTGCGGCTCCGATATAAAGCGCGCCCGTCATGCGCCGGAGCTGTCGCGCCAGCGGTTCACCATCGGATAGCGGCGGTCGAGCCAGAAGGCTTTCTGGGTCAGCCGCACACCGGGCGCCGACTGGAACCGCTTCCACTCAGAGATACAGACGAGGTGTTCGACCCGTTTCACCGTCTCGCGCGCGAAGCCTTTCGCGACCAGATCTGCGACCGAGAGGTCATTCTCGATCAGCCCTTCGAGGATCGCATCCAGCACCTCATAGGGCGGCAGGCTGTCATCATCGCGCTGATCAGGGCGCAGCTCGGCGGATGGCGGCTTGGTGATCACCCGTTCCGGCATGACCGCGCCGGACGGACCTTTCATCCAGGGCCGGTGATTGTCATTCCGCCAGCGCGCGGTCAGGAAAACCCGCGTCTTATACATGTCCTTGATCGGGTTATAGCCGCCATTCATATCGCCATAGATGGTGCAATAGCCGACAGCGACCTCGGATTTATTGCCGGTGGTCAGCAGCATCGCGCCGGATTTGTTGGAAATTCCCATCAGCATCAGCCCGCGCAGGCGGGACTGGATGTTTTCCTCGGTCACGTCCGGCCCGGTGCCAGCAAAGACATGCGCCAGCGCCTCGCCCACCGCGCCGCGCGCGCCGACGATGGACACGGTATCGAGCCGCGCTCCCAAAAGCCGCGCGACCTCGGCCGCATCCTCCAGCGAATGCGCGCTGGTATATTCCGACGGCAACATCACGCAATGCACATTTTCCGGCCCAAGCGCATCGGCGGCAATTGCCGCGACAATCGCAGAATCGATACCGCCCGACAGGCCCAGAACGGCTTTGGAGAACCCGGATTTGCGCATGTAATCGCCAAGACCCATGACGCAGGCGCGGTAATCTGCCTCGCCGATCGGGGGAATGGCCGCGATCTCGCCCGGATCGGCCTCCCATCCTTCAGCACCGCGGCGGAAGGTCACCAGCGTGCTGACCTCATCAAATTGCGGCATCTGCACCGCGAGCCGTCCGCCCCGGTTCAGGACCATGGACGAGCCGTCAAACACCTGATCGTCCTGGCCGCCAACCATATTCAGATAGATCAGCGGCAGCCCGGTCTCGACCACACGTTCAACCATGAGGTTCAGCCGCAGATTGGGCTTGCCGCGATGATAGGGCGAGCCATTCGGGACCAGCAGGATCTCGGCCCCGGTCTCGGCCAGCGTCTCGGCGACATCGGGGTGCCAGGCATCCTCGCAGATCGGCGTGCCGATACGGACGCCTTTCACCACATAGGGGCCGGTGACATCTGCGGCGGCAAAGAGCCGCTTTTCATCGAAAACCGCGTCATTCGGCAGGTGGTGCTTGAGCACCCGGGCAGAAACTTTACCGCCTTCAAGGATGTAATAGCCGTTGAAAAGCTGACCATTCGCCAGAACCGGCCCGCCGATCCCGAGCGCGGGACCATCGGCGCAGTCAGTTGCCAGCGCCTCGATGGCGCGGATGGCGTCCTGGTGAAAGGCAGGTTTCAGGATCAGGTCCTGGGTCTGATAGCCGGTGATGAACATCTCGGTCAGCGCGACCAGATCGGCCCCGGCAGCCTTGCCCTCCTCCCAGAACGCGCGGGCCTTTGCAGCATTGCCGGCGATATCGCCTAAGACCGGATTGGCCTGCACCAGGAGGAACCGGAATGTGTCGGTCATCGTCATGTCCTTATCGCGCCTCTCGCCTCACCGCTTCTAACAGATCGGGGCGGGCTGGAAAGCCTCACGCAGATGCGCGGCCTGATGTCTGGACATGGGCGGCTTCCCCTGCTTAGGCTGCGGGCGCAAACGACACCGGAGACATCCTGCAATGCGCAAATTCACGGCATCCCTTTACGCCGCCACACTTGCCGCGCCGCTGGCCACCTGTCTGGCCCTGTCCTCCGGCCCTGCCCTCGCCCAGTCTGACGGCGAGGTCATTACCAAGCAATATGACAACGGATCGGTTTATGAAGGCACCTTCAGAAACGGCCGTCAGCATGGCAAGGGAACCTACCGCCTCCCCAACGGATATGAATATTCCGGAGACTGGGTCGATGGCGAGATCAGGGGCCAGGGCCGGGCGCGCTATCCGAATGGGTCAGTCTATGAGGGCGCTTTCGAAAAAGGCCAGCCTCAGGGCCGCGGCAAGATCACCTTTGCCGATGGCGGCACCTATGACGGTGACTGGATCGAAGGCAAGATGACTGGCGAGGGTGTGGCGACCTATCCCAATAACGCGATCTATACCGGTGCCTTCCTCAACGGGCAGCGGAACGGCAAGGGCGTTTTGCAAAATGAGGGCGGCTACCGCTATGAGGGCGACTGGGTGAATGGCGTAAAGGAAGGGAGCGGCAAGCTCACCTATTCCGATGGCACGGTTTATGAGGGCGCGATGCGGGCGGATGAGCGCTCCGGTCTGGGCACGCTGACCATGCCGAACGGGCTGATCTATGCCGGTGGCTGGGCGCAGGGCCAGATCAATGGCGAAGGCAAGCTGACCCAGCCCAATGGCGATGTCTATGAGGGCGCTTTCGTCAACGGCAAACGCGAAGGGAAAGGCATCGCCACCCATAAGGCGGGTGATGTCTATGAGGGCGATTTCAAAGCCGATAAACGCGACGGCCAGGGCAAATTCTCGACGCCGGATGGCTTCCGCTATGAGGGCTCCTGGGTGGCCGGCAAGATGGAGGGGACCGGTTCGGTCACCTATCCCGATGGCTCGGTCTATGTCGGCGCGATGAAGGCGGATCAGTCGCATGGCGAGGGCGCGATCACCTATCCCGACAAATCCACCTATCAGGGCGCCTGGGTGAATGGGGTGATCGAGGGCAAAGGTCGCGCGGCTTACGCCAATGGCCAGGTTTATGAAGGCGATTTCGTCAAAGCCCGCCCGGAAGGCCAGGGCGTGATGACCCGCCCCGATGGCTACCGCTATGAAGGATCGTGGAAAGCGGGCCTGCGCGACGGCAGCGGCACCGCGACCTTCGCCAATGGCACTGTCTACAAGGGTGACTTCAAAGCCGATAAGCGCGATGGCAAGGGCGAGCTCACAACACCCGAGGGCTACCGCTATAGCGGTGACTGGGTGAACAATCAGAGCGAAGGCCAGGGTGTCGCCACCTATGCCACCGGGGATGTCTATGACGGCGCCTTCAAGGCCGATAAGCGCCATGGTCAGGGCAAGATGACCTACAAGACCAGCCAGATCGCGGAAGGCATCTGGCAGGACGGCATCCTGACAGATCCTGCACCTGCCGCCGTGCCCTGAACCCTGCCGGGCAGAGGGGGCGCTGCCCCCTCGCCGCTGCGCGGCTCACCCCCGGGATATTTAGAGACAGATGAAATCAGCGAAGGTTTTTCATCTGTCCTTAAATATCCCCGCCGGAGGCTTCCGCAATCAACCAGAGACCCGACGAAAAATTGAGGCGCGGGTCAGAAAAATGCGTTCTGGCCCTTTTCAGGGCGCGTATCTTGCGTATAGTCCGGCCTCATGAACACGGGATCGCATCAGATACTCCTGCCGCAGCCGGGCTCCTGCCCGCTCCTGCCCCGTGGTCTCCTTCTTCTCAGCCTCGTCTGAGCGGGCCTCCGGGCGCGACCGCTCGGATGTGACCAAGCGCCCGGCCTGAGAACCGGCCCGATCCTGCATTTCGGGCCATGGCTGAGACGAACAAGCCCAAGGAATACCCCCATGGCACAGACTGCTGACACATCCGCCCAACAACCCCGCGTCATGATTTTCGACACCACCCTGCGGGATGGCGAGCAATCGCCCGGCGCCACCATGACCCATGCTGAAAAGCTGGAAATCGCGACGCTGCTTGACGAGATGGGCGTTGATATCATCGAGGCGGGTTTCCCGATTGCTTCGGAGGGCGATTTCGCCGCGGTTTCCGAGATCGCGAAAAATGCAAAGACCTCGACCATCTGCGGCCTCGCTCGCGCCAATTTCAAAGATATCGACCGCGCCTGGGAGGCGGTGAAACACGCGAAATCGCCGCGCATTCACACCTTTATCGGCACTTCACCGCTGCACCGCGCCATTCCCAATCTGGACATGGACCAGATGGCCGAGCGCATCCACCAGACCGTAACCCATGCGCGCAATCTGTGCGACAATATCCAGTGGTCGCCGATGGATGCGACCCGCACCGAGGCGGATTATCTCTGCCGCGTGGTCGAGATCGCGATCAAAGCCGGGGCCACCACGATCAATATTCCCGACACTGTCGGCTATACCTATCCGATGGAATCGGCCAAGATCATCCGGATGCTGCTGGAGCGTGTGCCCGGCGCCGATGAGATCATTTTCGCGACGCATTGCCATAATGATCTGGGCATGGCGACCGCGAACTCTCTCGCCGCTGTCGAGGCCGGCGCGCGCCAGATCGAATGCACGATCAATGGTCTCGGTGAACGTGCCGGCAATACCGCGCTGGAAGAGGTGGTGATGGCGCTCCGGGTCCGCAACGACATCCTGCCCTATCGGACCGCGATCGACACGACGAAGATCATGCATCTGTCGCGCCGCGTCGCCACCGTTTCGGGATTTGTGGTGCAGCCGAACAAGGCCATCGTCGGCAAGAACGCCTTCCTGCATGAATCCGGCATCCACCAGGACGGCGTGTTGAAAAACGTCGAAACCTTCGAGATCATGCGCCCCGAGGATATCGGGCTGAACGCCAAGAACATCGTCATGGGCAAGCATTCGGGCCGCGCCGCGTTGCGCTCGAAACTGGCGGAGCTGGGCTATGATCTGGCCGATAACCAGCTCAATGACGTCTTTGTGCGGTTCAAGGCGCTGGCCGACCGCAAGAAAGAGGTCTTTGACGAGGATATCCTGGCGCTGGTCGCGGATGAACAGACGCTCGACGCGCATGACACGCTGGCGCTGAAGAAGCTGCGGGTGGTTTGCGGCACCGATGGGCCGCAAGAGGCGGATATGGTGCTCTCGGTCGATGGGGTGGATCACCGTGTCGATGCGACCGGCGATGGCCCGGTCGATGCGGCCTTCAACTGCGTGAAACAGCTCTTTCCGCATAAGGCGCGGCTGCAGGTCTATCAGGTGGCGGCCGTGACGGCGGGCACCGATGCCCAGGCCACGGTTTCGGTCAGGCTGGAAGAAGACGGGCGGATCGTCACCGGCATGTCGGCCGATACCGACACCATCGTCGCCAGCGTGAAGGCCTATATCAATGCGCTGAACCGTCTGATCGTGCGCCGCACCAAATCGGCGCCGAATGACGATCTGAAATCGGTCTCCTACAGCGACGCGCCGTAACGGATCCGACCGGACAGGGGCAGGGTAAGGTGGCACCGCCGCCTTACCCTGCCCTCCCCGCGACCTCATCCGTCCTCCCGCCCCCCGATTCCCGAAAGCGGCTTCCGGGCACCATTGCCGATGGCTGCCGTAACCGCGCGCCCGGCCCTTTAGCCGGAGCCGGGGTGCGTCTCTGACCAAATGTCGTAAAATGTAAAGTTTACTGGCAGAATTTGCCCGTTTTGACATGTAGAATATCGCAAAACTGCAAGCCGGTTTTATGCACGCAGATGTGTGCCGGAACCGTCCCCACGGGCTTTCACAAAACTCTGTGTCTCTTTATATGTAGGCGCCCGCCGGAGTTCTCTGAGTCGCGGGTGCAACAGGTCGTTTTCCCGCCATCTGCCCGGCGCGGGACGCGATCCACAGGACACGAAGGACGCTGCCCGCATGGCGCTTATCCCCGGAATCTTCTCGTCGGACATGGCGATCGACCTCGGCACGGCGAACACGCTTGTCTATATCCGTGGCAAGGGCATCGTCCTGAACGAGCCATCAGTAGTGGCCTATCACACCAAGGACGGCAAAAAGCAGGTCCTCGCGGTCGGCGAAGATGCGAAACTGATGCTGGGCCGCACCCCCGGCTCCATCGAGGCGATCCGCCCGATGCGCGACGGCGTCATCGCCGATTTCGAAGCCGCCGAAGAGATGATCAAGCATTTCATCCGCAAGGTCATTCGTCGCGGTACCTGGACCCGGCTGAAAATCATCGTCTGCGTGCCGCATGGCGCGACGCCGGTGGAAAAACGTGCCATCCGCCAGTCGGTGATCTCGGCGGGCGCGAAACGCGCGGGGCTCTTGTCGGAACCGATTGCTGCGGCCATCGGCGCCGGCATGCCGATCACCGAACCCACCGGCAATATGGTGGTCGATATCGGCGGCGGCACCACCGAAGTCGCCGTGCTCTCGCTGGGCGATATCGTCTATGCGCGGTCGGTCCGTGTTGGCGGTGATCGCATGGATGATGCCATCGTCTCTTACCTGCGCCGCCACCAGAATCTGCTGATCGGCGATTCGACGGCCGAGCGTATCAAGACGTCGATCGGCACGGCCCGGATGCCCGATGACGGGCGCGGCGCGGTCATGCAGATCCGGGGGCGTGACCTCCTGAACGGCGTGCCGAAGGAAACCGAGATCAGCCAGGCTCAGGTCGCCGAGGCGCTGGCCGAACCGGTGCAGCAGATCTGCGATGCGGTGATGCAGGCGCTGGAGGCAACGCCGCCGGACCTGGCCGCCGATATCGTTGACCGCGGCGTAATGCTGACCGGCGGCGGCGCGCTCCTTGGTGATCTGGATCTGGCGCTGCGCGAACAGACCGGGCTGTCGATCTCGGTCGCGAATGAATCGCTGAATTGTGTTGCTCTCGGAACCGGCAAAGCGCTGGAATATGAAAAGCAACTCCGGCATGTGATCGAATACGATATCTGAGCCGGCCAGGTGAATCAGCGCGGGGTCATCCTGACCCCGCTTCCACTGGCAAACCCATTTTAAGCACCACCGGGGCGCGCGCGTGTCGAGAAGCCGTAGCGGATCAGAAGAGTTTTCCCGCCCCGTGCGGCGGCTGCTGGTCGGGCTGCTGGTGGCGGCACTTCTGGGGATCTTTATCCTCTGGCGCATCGACAGCCCAAGGGTGGAGCGGTTCCGCGCGGCGCTGGTCGATGCGGTGATCCCCAATATGGAATGGGCGTTGGTGCCGGTGACACGCGCCATGACCATGATCGAGGACTTTCAGTCCTATACCCGCATCTATGAACAAAACCAGGAACTGAAGCGCGAGCTGCAGCAGATGAAGGCCTGGAAAGAGGCCGCGCTTCAGCTGGAGCAGAAGAATGCGCGGCTTCTGGATCTGAACCATGTGCGGCTCGACCCGAAACTGACCCATGTGACCGGCGTGGTGCTGGCGGACAGTGGCAGCCCGTTTCGCCAGTCGGTGCTGCTGAATGTCGGCGAGCGCGATGGCATCCGCGACGGCTGGGCCACGATGGACGGGATCGGGCTGGTGGGCCGCATCTCGGGCGTTGGCGCCCGCACGAGCCGGGTGATCCTGATCACCGACACCTCAAGCCGCATTCCGGTGACCATTCAGCCTTCGGGGCAGAAGGCGCTTTTGTCGGGTGATAACAGTGCCTTGCCGCTTCTTGATTTCATCGAGACCACCGATGAGGTCCGGCCCGGCGACCGGGTGGTGACCTCCGGCGATGGTGGTGTCTTTCCCGCCGGCCTGCTGGTCGGCCAGGTCGCGATGGGATCGGACCGCAGGCTGCGGGTGGTGCTCGCGGCCGATTACCAGCGGCTTGAATTCCTGCGCGTGCTTCGCAGCCATGAACTGGAGCCGATCCTTGACCCCGGCCAGCTGATTGCGCCGCCGCTGCCTTCGGTCCCCGTGGCAACGGTTGACGGTGAACGCGAGGCCGCCACCCAGCCCACCACCGGCAGCGGCGAGATCGGCGAAACCGGATCCGGCTATGCCGAAGGCGGCGATGCCACCGGCCAGGGCGCCGATGCGCAAGGGGGCGGACAATGATCGGCCGGATGCAGATGGATCCCTGGGGATACCGGCTGCTTTTCCTGGCGCTGGCGGGGCTGTTTCTCTTTGTGCGGCTTTTGCCGCTGAGCACGGCAGTGGGCCGGTTTCCCGGGCCGGATCTGCTGTTATGCCTGATCATCGCCTGGATGATGCGCCGCCCCGATTTCCTGCCGGTCTGGCTGATCGCGCCGGTCCTGCTGATCGAGGATCTGTTGCTGCTGCGCCCGCCGGGGCTCTGGACCGCGCTGGTCGTGCTCGCGTCCGAATTCCTGCGCGGCCGCCATGCGCTGACGCGTGAGATGAATTTCGCCGTCGAATGGCTGCTGGCCTCGGGGCTGATGATCGCGATGTTGCTGGCGCAGCGGCTGGCGCTTACGCTGACCCTTGTTGATCTGCCGCCTTTCGGATTCGCCGTGGTCCAGGTGCTGTGGTCGATCCTCGCCTATCCGCTGGTGGTGGGCCTGTCGCGCCTGGCTTTTGATCTGAGAAAACCCGCCACCGGTGAGGTGGATGATTTCGGCAGACGGTTGTGAACGGGTGACCTGATGAGACGCACGCAAAAAGACGCGGAAGACAGCGCCCGCAGCATCACGCGGCGGGGCCTTTTGCTGGGCGGCGGCATGACGGCGATGGTGGCGGCGCTTGGCGTGCGGATGCGCTATCTCCAGGTCGACCAGGCCGAGGAATTCAAGCTCCTGGCCGAAGAGAACCGCATCTCGATCGAGCTGATCCCGCCGGGGCGCGGCCTGATCCAGGACCGCAATGGCAAGCTGATCGCCGGGAATGAACAGAATTACCGCGTGGTGATCACGCGCGAGGATGCGGGCGATGTTGATCGGGTGATGCACCGCCTTGCCGGGCTGATCCCCATGACCGCCGAAGAGCTGGACCAGACGCTGGCCGATGTGAAGAAGAACGCGGCGCATGTGAAGGTCGTGGTGAAAGACCGGCTCGACTGGGACGATTTCTCGAAAGTTGCGATCAATGCGCCGGCGCTGCCCGGGGTGATCCCCGAGGTCGGCCTGTCGCGGATCTATCCGCGCGGCTATGATTTCGCTCATATCGTCGGCTATGTCGGCGCGGTGTCGCAAAAGGATCTCGACGAGCAGGAGGATCCCGACCCGATCCTCAGACTGCCGAAATTCCAGATCGGCAAGATCGGGACCGAGCGCTGGATGGAGAAGGTGCTGCGCGGTCGTGCCGGCACCCGCCAGGTGGAAAAGAACGCCTTTGGCCGGGTGATGCGGGAACTTGGCCGCGAGGAAGGTGTCGCCGGCGGCGATATCCGCCTGACCATCGACGCCGATCTGCAAAATTTCGCCCAGGCCCGTCTGGGCAGCGAGAGCGCCGCCGTGGTGGTGATGGATGTCCGGAACGGCGATCTCTTGTGCTGCGCCTCGGCGCCCTCTTTCAACCCGAACCTTTTTGTGCGCGGCATCAGCCATACCGATTATGCCAGCCTGACCGAAAACGACCACCGGCCGCTGGCGAATAAAGCGGTCTCGGGCGCCTATCCGCCCGGTTCGACCTTCAAGATGGTCACCGCGCTGGCGGCGCTTGATTCCGGTGCGATTGACCTTGGCCATAAGGTGCGCTGCCCGGGTTATCTGGAATTCGGCGGCCGCCGCTTCCACTGCTGGAGCCGGGGCGGCCATGGCACGCTGTCGCTGACCCAGAGCCTGCAGAAAAGCTGCGACGTCTATTATTACGACATCGCGCAAAAGGTCGGCATCGACAAGATGGCCGAGATGGGCCGCCGTCTCGGGCTGGGGGGCCGCCATGAGCTGCCGATGTCGGCGATTGTGCCGGGCACCATGCCCGACCGCGCCTGGAAACAGGAAAGCTACGGCCAGGACTGGCGGATCGGCGACACGATCAACGCCTCGATCGGTCAGGGCTATGTGCTGGCCTCGCCTTTGCAACTGGCGGTGATGACGGCGCGGATCGCCTCGGGCCGCGCGGTAGAGCCGCGCCTGGTGCGGATGATCGACGGGAAAGAGATTGCCGCGCCTGAACCGGCATCGCTCGGGATTGACGAACGCCACCTTGCGGCGATGCGACAGGGGATGTGGGATGTGGTCAACAGCCAGGCGGGCACCGCGCGCTCGGCCCGGATCGTCGACCCGACCATGATCCTTGCCGGCAAAACCGGCACCAGCCAGGTCCGCAACATCAGCGCAGCCGAGCGCAGCCAGGGTGTGATCCGCAACGAACAACTGCCCTGGCGCAGGCGCGACCATGCGCTTTATGTGGGCTATGCGCCCTATGACAATCCGCGCTATGCGGTGGCGGTGATCATCGAACATGGCGGCGGCGGCTCGACCGTCGCGGCGCCGGTTGCGCGCGATGTGATCCTTGCAGCCCTTGCCGGAGGCCGCCCGCCCCTGGCCGCCTACCCTTCCGACCAGCGCGGCCGGATCGAATCGATGCTGAAAGACCTGCCGCTGCGCGACCCCGAGACCGGCGCCCTTACCAAATCCGATCAGGCCTGAGCCAATGGCATTTTTCGAGAACCGCCTGAAACAGGCCCCGACCGGCATCCGCAAGGTGCTTTACCTGAACTGGCAGGTGATCGTGCTGGTCACGGCGGTCTCGGCGGTGGGGATCCTGATGCTCTGGTCGGTGGCGGGCGGGGATTTCAACCTCTGGGCCCGGCGCCAGGCCCAGGTCTTTGCCGCCGGCATGGTGCTGATGTTCATGGTCGCCATGGTGCCGGTCTGGTTCTGGCGTTCGATGGCGGGGATCGCCTATCTGACCTCTTTCGTGCTTCTGATTATCGTCGATCTCTATGGTGTCGTGGGCATGGGGGCGCAGCGCTGGATCGATTTCGGGCCGTTGCGGCTCCAGCCCTCCGAGATGATGAAATTCAGCCTCGTTCTGATGCTGGCCGCCTATTATGACTGGCTCGATATCCGCAAAGTATCGCGGCCCTTATGGGTGCTGATCCCGGTGCTGCTGACCTCGCTGCCGACGGTGCTGGTGCTGATGCAGCCCAACCTCGGCACCTCGCTGATGCTCTTGATGGCGGGGGCGGCAGTGATGTTCGCGGCCGGCGTCAGCTACTGGTATTTCGCTGCCGTGACCGGATTGGTCGTGGGCACTGTTGTTGCAGTGTTCCAGAGCCGGGGCACCGAGTGGCAGCTCCTCCATGACTATCAGTTCCGCCGGATCGACACTTTCCTCGACCCTTCTGCCGATCCGCTGGGGGCGGGCTATAACATCATCCAGGCCAAGATCGCCCTTGGCTCCGGAGGCTGGTCGGGCAAGGGGTTCATGCAGGGCACCCAGTCGCGGCTGAACTACCTGCCGGAAAAGCAGACCGACTTCATCTTCTCTACGCTCGCCGAGGAATTCGGCTTTGTCGGGGCCTTCTCGCTGCTGATCCTTTACGCGCTGATCATCGGGTTCTGCATGATCTCGGCCTTGCAAAACCGCGACCGGTTCTCCTCCCTCCTGATCATCGGGGTCGCCGCCAACTTCTTCTTCTATATCGCGGTGAACCTGTCGATGGTGATGGGCATGGCACCGGTGGTCGGCGTGCCGCTGCCGCTGATGTCCTATGGCGGCTCGGCCATGCTGGTGATCCTTGTGGGCTTTGGGTTGATGCAAAGCGCCCATGTCCACCGGCCGCGCTGAGCGGCAGCCAGCAGATAAGTATTTGCATCAAGGGGAATGGGCTTTCTCCTGACTTAAATACGCACCGCGCGGAACGCGCAAAGCGCCCCGAAGGGGCGCCCCCTCTGGACAAATCATGCAGCGCGACGCAGGCTCGCGGCCATGACACAGATCTTCTTTTCCGCTCCCGGCTGGGATGAATATGAACCCTTCCTGCCCGCCGCGCTAAGGGCGGCCGGTATCAGCGCCGATATCGTTACCGAAGCGCATGACCCTGCGGCGATCGACTATATCCTCTATGCGCCCACCTCGCCTTTGCAGGATTTCGCCCCCTTCACCCGCGCCAAAGCGGTCATGTCGCTCTGGGCCGGGGTCGAGCGTATCGTGGGCAATCAAAGCCTTACCCAGCCGCTGACCCGGATGGTCGATCCGGGCCTGACCGAAAGCATGGTGGAATATGTCACGGGACACGTCTTGCGCCATCATCTCGGCATGGACCGCCATATCGTCAATCCAGGCCGGGTCTGGGACCACGCCTGCCCGCCCATCGCCCGCCAGCGCCCGGTCACCTTCCTTGGTCTGGGCGAGCTGGGCCTCACCTGTGCCCGCGCGCTCCAGGCCCTGAATTTCCCGGTCAAAGGCTGGAGCCGCAGCCCGAAATCCATCGCGGACCTCGCAACCTTTCATGGTGAGGCCGGCTTGCGGGAAGCGTTGCGCGATGCGCAGATCGTCATCACCCTGCTGCCCAACACGCCGGACACGCAGAACATCCTCAATGCGGACACGCTCGCGATGACGGCGCCCGGCGCCGTGGTCATCAACCCGGGGCGTGGCCCGCTGATTGACGATGCCGCGCTGATCGCGGCGCTGGATGCCGGCCAGATCTCGCATGCCACGCTGGATGTCTTCCGGGTCGAACCCCTGCCGCAGGACCACCCGTTCTGGGCGCATCCTAAGGTCACCATCACGCCGCATGTTGCCGCCGATACCCGCGCGGTGACCGCCTCACAGGTGATTGCCGAAAACATCCGCCGCGCAGAAACGGGCGAGCCCCTCCTCCATCTGGTGGACCGTATCCGGGGCTACTGAGGCCCTGCGACAGTTTCTCCCTTGAACAAAGAGGGAGAAATCTGCCACCTGAGCCGATGGACTGGATAAAAATCATTCATATTCTGGCCGTGATGGGCTGGATGACCTCGATCTTCGCGGTGCCGCGCGCGCTGATCTACTGGAAGCGCGAATGGGCCAGCCTTGGCGCTTTCGGACCGCTCGGCGATCTGACCCTGCGGCTCTATCGCTTTTCGGCCGGGCTGATGGTGATCGCCATTGCGACCGGGCTCTGGCTGGCTATCGGCTGGTGGGGGTTTGATCCCTGGCTGCATCTGAAGCTGAGCCTCGTCGCGTTTCTTGTGATCCATTACATCTGGACCGGCCGCATGGTCTGGCGCGCGCGGCGCGGCGAGTTCCGCGAAAGTGACCTGTTTCTGCGGATCTTCAACGAAATCAGCGTCTTTGCCGTAATCGCCATCCTCTGGGCCGTGGTGGTAAAGCCCTTCTGACGCAGGACCGACGTCACGCCGGCCCGCGGGGAGCCTGACCTCTGCGGCGCGAGATCCCGCAAGCTGTCTCAGACCCTGGCCCGGCACCTGGCACCTGGCACCGAATGGTGCCATTGCGCCAGGGTAAATGGCCAGGAACAGGACGGCCACCAGGTTCGCAACAGGCGGAAGAGGCCGTACGAAATCCGACCGCCCCCGCGACTGAGAGCGGAGAGACAATCCGATACCCCCCTGAGGCCCGGCAATCCCGGCCATGGGAAAGACCCGACCCGCAAGGCAGGGGACCGTCGCGGCATTCTGGCTCAACTGTCGGGCGTGGCGGGCAAGAGCATGAATGGACAATATCGCGCCACCGGCGGCCTCTGGCTGCACAGATACTGATTTGCATGACAGTGGCCCCTCCTGCGGCGCGACTGGCGCGGGTTCCTTTACCAGTGGCCCGACCGCCACATCACGAAAGGCTACGCCGCTGCGAACCGCCACCCTTGCGCCGGATCAAGCCTGCCCATTTCCTGCCCGGCAAGGGCAAGACCACGAGGATCACGCTTCCGGGCGAGGCCTGTCTGAGCTTTGTGACCACCATGGAATCCGATATTGTCAGCCCGCGTCTGCGCGCCCTGATGACAGCAGAGCTGCCCGGCCAGGGCATGGTGCCGGGCTTTTTCCTCTCCTGCCCGGCGCGGCATCTGCCCGAGAGGTCTTTCGACGGCCTGACCAGTGCGGCGGCACTTTTTCGCAAAGAAAGCGAATGCCTGGCCCTGATCGGTCAGGTCTTCGACGAACGCGCAGTTCGGCCGGGACATGCCCGAAGCCCTGCTGCAAGACCGCCACGCGGGGACACTTTGCCTGGATCATTTTCGCCCAATGCCTCGGCAACAGCCATGTGACGCTCAAGCGCAGCTGCCGGCGCGAAGCCGGCATGACACTGTTTGAATGCCTGCGCGATCTGCGGCTGGAACGCGCCGCCGATCTGATCCGGAGCAACCGCCGCTCGCTGCCCGAAGCCGCCTATGATTGAGGCGTTTCCGGCCCCGGCCATCTCAGCACCGCTTTTCACAAACACTTTGGCATGACCGCGCGCGACGTCGGCGGGCGGGGTGCAACCGGACCTGACGCTTTCGCGAGATGGAAGATCTGTTTGCCCCGACAGAGATCCGGCCTGCGGTTTCGTGCCAGTCGCAGCGGCAACCGATCTGCTGCGCGGACCGCCACGCCATTCCGCCGTTCCGCCCGACCATTGGAGCGAGTCTGCGCTGCACGCGTCAACGGCGGGGGCGGTGATCCCCGGTCTGACGGCGGTGCAAAACATCGCGCTGATGCTGCCCGGGCGGGCGAGGCCTGACATCCCCGAGACCCTCGCGCAACTGACCCTCGGCGCTGAGGCCGCTTCCTCCGCCTCGGGGCCGGGTGAGGAAGCCAGAGGCCTCGTCACGGCCCTGATCGCCGGGCAGAGGGCCAGGGCCCGCTTTACCCTGGTCGTGATCAGCCATGACCGGAAGCGGCATTTTAGCCCAGTTTCGCGCTCAGACGGGCGCCGGAGGGCGGGCCGCGGCCTGAAACGCATCACATTCCGGGCCTCAGATCAATTTCGACATAATTTGCCGCAGACAGAACAGTTTTTCACATAGCGCCTGCTCTGATCGCGTCAGATCAGGGTGCCACCATATCGGGAGGTCTGGAGGAGAATTGGGAAGCCGGACCGATGCCGGCGCTGCCCCCGCAACGGGTGCGGCGCTTCGCGGCATGGCGGGACCCACTGGCTGAAGGAGCGGCCGGGAAGGTGCCATTTCTGTTCGCGAAAGGGCACAGGCCAGACATCCGGAAACCAGCCCTGAGGCGGAAATCAGCGTGGCTGCGGCGGGCAGTCAGGAGCGCTTTGGCAGGTCCGCCCCGGACCATAGCCCGGCGTCTCCGATCACCCGGGGCAGCAAACAAACCAGCAGGAGGCCAGATTGGGCGCGCTTCACGACGATAGTTTTTCCACCCCGGACCAAAAGCCCGACGCCATTGCGCGGCTGATCGCGGAACACCGCCCGGGCCATGGCCTCGTGCGGGATTTCTACATGGATCCGGACGTCTTTGCCCGTGATATGGAGCGGGTGTTCCGCCGCCACTGGCACTGTCTGGCCCATGAAAGCGTGATCCCGAAGCCCGGCGATTTCGAGCTGTTCCGCCTTGGCGATGAACAGGTCATCCTGACACGCGACATGCAGGGCGAGGTGCATGGGCTCCTGAATTCCTGCCGCCATCGCGGTGCCGAGGTCTGCACAAAAGACAAGGGCAATGCGAAGATGTTCGTCTGCCCTTATCACGCCTGGACCTATACGCTGGACGGCGCTTTGCGCGCGGCCCGGCTGATGCCGAAGGATTTCGACCGCGCCGCCCATGCGCTGAAAAAAGTGCATGTGAAGGTGGTCGAAGGGCTGGTCTTCATCTCCTTCGCGAAAGACCCGCTGGATTTCACGCAAGTGGAGCAATCCCTGCACGCCAGTATCGGCCAATATGGCTGGGGCGCGGCAAAGGTCGCGCATCGCGAGACCTATCCGATCTCCGCGAACTGGAAGCTGGCGGTCGAGAATTATGTCGAATGCTATCACTGTGGCCCGGCGCATCCGGAATATTCGCAGACCCATGCGCTGGAGCAACCGCCCGAAGTGATCGCCGGTCTCAATGCCGCCATGGAGGAAAAGAGCTGCGCGCTCGGGCTTTCGGTGCTGTCGGGCAATCACTGGCAGAATTCATCCCGGGGTGGCGAGGCGGTCGATGTTTTCCGCTATGCGCTTTACGAGGGCGCCTCGACCGGGTCCGAAGATGGCTCCCCCCTCGCACCTTTGATGGGGCGCTTCACCGATTATGATGGCGGCGTGACCTCAATCCATCTCGGTGGCACCACATTTCTGGTCTGCTATCCCGATCACGGCATGATCTACCGTTTCATCCCGAAAACCCATGATACCTGCGAGATGGAACTGATCTGGCTGGTGAAAGACGGCGCAGAGGAAGGCGTCGATTACGATCTGAACCTCCTGACCTGGCTCTGGAAAGTCACGACCGAGGAAGACAAGAAGATCATCGAACACACCGCGCGCGGCGTGAAATCGCATTACTTCGAGCCTGGTCCCATCGCACCGATGGAATATAACGAGTTGCGCTATATCACCTGGTATCTCGACGAGATCAGCCGGGCCTGACCAGCGCCACGACCGGAAGAAACGAGGTTCCGGCCCCCGCCGGGCCTCGTATGCCCTGCCAGGAAATTCCACCTGGGGCGGCCGTCCACCACGCCTTGCAGGACGGGCGGAAAGCAGAGCGGTCTCCCCGGCCGCTCCCCCGCAAGCGCGCTTTGCCCGCCGGCCGCCCTGCGAGCGTCCGGGCCAAGCCGGCCCCTGGCCGGAAACCCCGTCCGGGGTAAACTCCCGGGATATCAAATGCGCCAGGGGGCAGAGCCGGCAAAAATGCGTCCTCTGTTCCGCGCCCGGAAAAGCGGCAATACGGCGCAACAGCTTTCCCCTGACAAACAGACTCTCGCCGAAGGCAAAGCGCCCCGCAGGGGCGCCCCCTCCTCAGCGCTTCGCGCCCCGGCGGCCCTCGATCAGCCAGGCGGCGATGACCAGCCCGGCGGTCAGCACAAGCCAGGCCCAGCCCGGCAGCAAAGCCGCCAGTCGCACCTCGGTGGTCATCCAGGCCTCGCGGGGTGTGATACCGATCCAGCCGCGCCCCGTCACCGGTCGCCCCTCTGCCACCTGCCGCAGGTCAGGCAGGCCGGGCTCCAGCCGGGTCACCGACCCATAGGCCGGGCCGCCGGCGGATTTCGGCGCGATCACCGCATCGCCCGAGGCGATGGTTTCGACGAATTCGCGCGGGCTGGCCGGGCCGACGCCGATCACCCGCGTCAGATCGCCCTGTTCCAGCCGGTAAAGCCCGGCCTCGGGCGCCTGCCAGACCACCTGATACTTGCCCGGTGCCACCTGGATCATATCAAGGATCACCGGCTTCCCGGGCTCTCCCTCCACCGCACTGTCCTGTGCCGTGACAATCAGTGGCCCTGGCGGATCCTCGGACACCGTGCGCCGCGTGATGGTCAGTTCATTGCCTTTGGCGGTCGCCGTCAGCGCCTCTTCTTCAAGATCCGGCTCTTTCAGCATCCAATGTGCCAGCCGCCGCAAAAGCTCCAGCTGCGGCCCGCCGCCCTCATAACCGCGGCCCCAGAGCCAGGCATGATCCGAGGTCAGGACCGCGATCCGCCCCTCATCCACCCGGTCAAGCACCAGCAAAGGCGCACCATCCGGCCCCTCCATCACGGTCTGACCGGAAAGTTTCTCGACCTCCATAACCCGGAACCAGCGGCCCCAGCCCGGCTCGCCGTTTTCGCCCTGAGGCGCAAAACGGTCGAGGCCCTCGGTGACCGGATGGCGCTGGCCGAGTTCCGTGATCTTCGGGCGGAACCCGCCTTCGATGACCTGAGCGGTCGGCGCCACCGGCAGCACCTCGGCCAGAGGCGAGCGGTACAGGCTGTCGACCGCGCCGAATTCCGGCCCCGAGGCCACCAGAACCGTGCCGCCCTCGCGGATATAGCGGACGACATTGTCGATGTAAGACATCGGAAGAATGCCGCGCATCCGATAGCGGTCAAAGATGATCAGGTCGAATTCGTCAATCTTTTCGATAAACAGCTCGCGCGTCGGAAAAGCGATCAGCGACAGCTCATCCACCGGCACGCCATCCTGTTTCTCCGGCGGGCGCAGAATGGTGAAATGCACGAGATCGACGCTGGCATCTGATTTCAACAGGTTGCGCCAGACGCGTTCCCCGGCATGAGGCTCGCCCGAAACAAGCAACACGCGCAGCCGGTCGCGCACGCCATTGATCTGCACCACGGCGGTATTGTTGCGCTCGGTCAGCTCGCCCGAGGTCGGGCCGATGGCGAATTGCAGCACATTCAGCCCGCCATGCGGCAGCACGACCGGCAGTTCCAGATCCTCGCCCACCGGCACCGAATAGGTCTGCGGCGCATCGGCATCGACCGCGATGGTCAGATCGGCGAATTGCGGCACATCCGGCGGCACCAGACCCTGATCCTCGACCCTTAGCTTCAGCTTGAATTCCTCGCCGATGATCGCGAAGGCCGGCGCATTCTGCACCACAAGGCGGCGGTCCCAGTCGGCCGCTTCACCTGTCAGCAGCAGATGGAACGGCGCGGGCAGATCGGGGCGCATCTCAAGGTCATGCACCCGCCCGTCCGAGATCAGGATCACCGCCGCCACCCGGGCACGGGGTTCCTCGGCCAGGGCCTCCGACATGGCGGTCATCGCCAGCGTGCCGGTATTGTCGGCGCCATCGGTGATGTGTTTCACCCGCAGCTCGGTATTGTCCAGCGCCGCGACCTGGGCCTCCACCCGCGTCAGCGCGCGCCGCGTCTGATCGGCCCGCGCCCCAAGACCCTGGCTCGCGCTGTCATCCACCAGGACGATTACAATGTCCGAAAGGTTCTGCCGGTCCTCGCTTTGCAGCCCCGGCCCGGCCAGCGCCGCCAGAAGCGCAGCCAGCCCAAGCCCGCGCAAGAACCAGCCCGGCAGCCCGCGCCAGAGCGCCAGCGCCAGCATCAGAAGCGTCACGCCGCCAAGCGCCCATAAAAGCGGCCAGGGCACCAGCGGATCGAAGACAAGATGCGCCGTCATCGCGCCGTTCATTGGCCGAGCCTTTCAAGAAGCGCAGGCACATGGACCTGGTCGGACTTATAATTGCCGGTCAGCACATGCATGATCAGATTGACGCCGAACCGCCAGGCCAGCTCGCGCTGTTGTTCGCCCGCCGCGCCCCGGCCCACCGGCAAAAGCGGCACGCCGTTTTCATCGGTTGCCCAGGCCGCCGCCCAGTCATTGCCGCCGATCACCACCGGCGTCACCCCGTCATTGAGGTTGCGAAACGGCACGCCCTCTTCCTGACCGGCATCGGCGGGGGCCGCCTCGACCCAGATCGTGCCCTCGGCCCAGCGACCGGGAAAGCTTTGCAACAGATAGAAGGTGCGGGTCAGAACATGGTCTTCCGGCACCGGCTCCAGCGCCGGGACATCCAGACCGGCGGCGATCCGTTGCAGCGCCTGGCCCTCCGGTGTGCCGCCGCCAAAGGCCGCGATATTGGCGTCACGGGTGTCGAAAAGGATCATGCCACCGGTGCGCAGAAACTGGTTCAGTTTCGCATAGGCCGCGTCCGACGGAGTCGGCGCATCTGCTGTAACCGGCCAGTAAAGGAAGGGGAAAAACGCAAGTTCATCAGCCTCAAGATCTATCCCGGTCGGGTATTCCGGCTCGATAGAAGTGCGCTCCCACAGCCGGTCGCCAAGCCCGACAAGGCCGAATTCCGAGGTCTCGTCGATCTGCGAATCGCCGGTTTTCACATAGGCCAGCGAGACGCCCGAGGTGGAGCGGATCGCGAAGTCATCGCCGGGTTGCGGCAAATCAGGCGGCGCGCTGTCGGTGGTCTGTGCGGCCTCGGGGGCGCCGGCGGCGTCTCGCCGCTGCCCTGGGCCTGCGCCTGTGGCGCGGCCAGCCCGGCCAAAAGCGCCACCGCGAGAACCGCAACCCCGCGCCGCAGGCCGCCGAGCCGCCCCCCAAGCCAGAGAGAGGCAAGGATATCGGCCAGCAGCACCACCAGCCCGGCCGACAAAAGCCAGCCCTTGAGCGATTGTTCGGGCGGGGTCGCAAGACCTTCGACCCGCGCCGAAGGCGGCCATTCCGCCGCCACCAGCCTGGTTTCGGGGCTGACGACGTTCAGGGCGACACGGCGGTCGGCACCTGCGTAAAGACCGGGCGGATGGGCGGGGCCAGGACCTGCCACCATCGCAATCGCCAGGTCTTCGCCGGGCACACCTGCGACCTCGCCCGCGTCTCGTTCCTCGCCCCAGGCGTTCAGCATCACCTCGGGCACCCAGATCTGGCCGGCGAGTTCGCGCGCGCCCGGCAAAGACGGGCGGGTCGAGATCGCCAGCCGCTCAAGCATCTGCACGAAAAGGCCAGACAGCGGCAAAGTCGACCATTCCGCATTGGCGGTGACATGAACCAGAACAACCTGGCCGTCGCCCATGAATTTGCGCGTGACCAGCGGCGTGCCATCATCCAGCGCCGCGATGGTGCGTTCCGCAAGGTCAGGATCGGGTTGCGCCAGGACCTGCTCGGCCACCTGGACATCGCCAGGCAGTGCGAGGCCGAAAAAGGGGCTGCCCTCGGGGAACGGCGCCAGTTCTTTCGCATCGCCCCAGCTCATCGCGCCACCAAGCGCACGGCCCCCTTCGCGCAGCCGCACCGGCATCAGCGGGTCTTCCTCGAAACGGCTCACATCCGAGGCCGCGAGGCGCGGCCCGGCAAAGCGCAGCAACAGCCCGCCCTTTTCGACCCATTCCACCAGCACCGCCTCTTCCGATGCGGTCAGCCGCGCAACATCGGCCAGGATCACGGCATCGGGATTGGCGGGCAGCGCCGTCGTCACCGGCGCCTCGATCAGATCGGCCACCGGCTCCAGCGCCTGGCGCAGGTAATGCAAAGGCGACAAAAGCTGCAGCCCTTCGGCCTGGGGGCCCGCGGTGATCAGCGCCACCTTGCGCCGCTTGAGACTGTCATCGGTCAGGCTCACCGCCCCGGCAGACCGCAGGCCCGCGATCTCGAAGCGGGTGACGCGGTTCCTGAGTTCGGGCGGCAGGTCAAGCTTCACTTCGGCCCGGGTATCGCCTGGCGCAAAGCTGATCCTGGCCCGCGCGAGTTCGCGCTCCACCCCCGAAGGATCCGGGCCACGCCCGGTGACCTCGATATCGGCCGCCCCGCCCGCCTCAAGCCGCGAGGCGGAGAGCAGCACCGCGCCTTCGGCAAAGCCCGCCGGATGCAGCGCGAGCACCGGGCCATCGCCGGTCAGCACCGTCAGCTGCCCCTTATCGGCGAACAATCCCGCCAGCATGGCGCGCCCTTCGTGGTCCAGCCCGTCCGAAAGCCAGAGCGTGTCGAAATATCCGGCCGGGAAATGGTCGATCCAGGCGCCGGGATCCTGCGGCAGCCAGGGCGAGGGTTCCATCACCGCAAGCCTGCCCTTCCAGTCCTCGGCGGCGCGGAAGGTCACCTCCTGGGGCGCATCGGTCAGGCGGATCACCGCGACCGTGCGACCGTCGCGACCGGCCTCGTCCAGCACAAGCCCCGCGCGCTCGATCCGGCGCGCCCAGTCGCGCGCCTCGGCCCAGCCGCCGTCAAGCACCACCAGAAGTGGTGCCGTGCCGGCCTGTTTTTGCTCAGGGTTCAGCACCGGACCGGCAAAGCCGATAATCGCCGCCGCCACCGCAAGCACCCTGAGAAGAAGCAGCCACCAGGGCGTGCGATCGGTCTCGGCATCCTCGTCCTGTAGGCCCAGAAGCAGCGCGACACCCGGGAAGCGGCGGCGGATCGGCGCCGGCGGCACCGCACGCAGCAGGAACCACAGCACCGGAAGCGCTGCGAGCCCCCAGAGAATCCAGGGCGTCAGAAACCCGACCGGAACAATCATGAACATCAGCGCCCGCCCTCCAGCGCGCGATAGAGCCACAAAAGCGCAGATTGCGCCGGGGCTCCGGTATGGAATGTGGAAAACTGCCAGCCGACCAGGCGGGCAAGCTCGCTCAACCGGTCCTTGCGCTCGGCCAGCCGGGCGAGGTAGCGGCTGCGCAATTCGCCGGCCTGCTGCGTCTCATGCCGCATGGATCCTGACATCGATTCGAAGATCACCCGGCCATCAAAGGGAAATTCTTCCTCCGCCGGGTCGAGGATCTGGCACAGGGCGCCACGCACCCCCCGATCCGCCGCGCGGGAAAGGGCCGCTTCGACCGGCTCGATGGGCCCAAGGAAATCCGAGACGAACACCGCGCGGCCATGGCCGACCATGCCTGCCGTTTCAGGCGCGCCGTAATCCCCGGATTCGGGTTCGCCCGCCAGCCTTGCTGCCAGTCGCACGATCTGACTGCGGCCCGAACGCGGCTGCGCCAGGCCCGCCAGCCCGACCCGCTCGCCGCCGCGCAACAAAAGCACCGCCAGCGCCAGCGCCAGCAGACGCGCGCGCTCGCCCTTGGCGGGGCGGTCCTTGCCGCCGGTGAACGTCATGCTTTTGGCCGGATCGACCCAGAGCGTCACCGATTGCGCCGCCTGCCATTCACGTTCGCGGATGAAATGCCCGTCAGATCGCGCCGAGCGCCGCCAGTCGATGGCCCGCGCCGGGTCGCCCTGATGCGCGGCACGATATTGCCAGAACTCGTCACCGGATCCGGCGCGCCTGCGGCCATGCTCTCCCAGCATCAGGGTGGCGGCCAGCATCTCGGCCTCAGCCAGCAGCGGCGGCAGCGACTGGCCGAGCGCCTCCGCCCGGCTCTGAAGCGCCTCGTTCTGAAGGGTCGAACTCTGAAGGGTCGGGCTCACGCAGCCGCCTCAAGCCCGAGGATGCGGGTGGTGGTGCGCGAGATCACCGCGGCCAGGGTCTCGCCCCGCGCGCGGGCAGCGAAGGACAAAGCCATCCGATGCGTCAGCGTGGCCTGGGCCAGAGCCGCCACGTCGTCGGTCGACGGCGCGAGCCGGCCGTGAAGGAGCGCCCGCGCCCGGACGGTCAGCATCAAAGCCTGCGCCGCGCGCGGCCCCGGCCCCCAGGCGAGGCTGTCTTTCAGATCGCGGCCTTCGGGTTCCCCCGGACGACAGGCGCGCACGAGATCGAGGATAGCTTCGACTACCTTATCGCCAACCGGCATGCGGCGGATAACCGATTGTGCCTGGATCAGCTGATCGGTGTCGAAAACCTGGATGGCATCGGCCTCAGCCGCGCCGGTGGTGGCCAGAAGGATCTCACGCTCGACCGCACGGGTCGGGTAATCGACATCGACCTGGACGAGGAAACGGTCCAGCTGCGCCTCAGGGAGCGGATAGGTTCCCTCCTGTTCAATCGGGTTCTGGGTTGCCAGCACATGGAACGGCCGGCCAAGCGCGCGGTGCTGACCGGCGATGGTGACCTCTTTCTCCTGCATCGCCTGCAAAAGCGCGGATTGCGTTCGCGGGCTGGCGCGGTTGATCTCATCAGCGAGCAAAAGCTGGCAGAAGACCGGGCCTTCGAGAAAGCGGAAGGCGCGGCTGCCATCGGTCGCGGTCTCGAGCACTTCGGAGCCGAGAATATCCGCCGGCATCAGATCGGGCGTGAACTGGATGCGGTTGGCGTTCAGCCCCATGACGGTGCCGAGCGTGTCGACAAGACGGGTCTTCCCAAGCCCCGGCAGACCGACCAGCAAGGCATGTCCGCCGCAGAGCATGGCCGAAAGCACCAGCTCAACCACCTTTTCCTGCCCGATGAAGCGACGCTCGATCGAGGCGCGGGCCTCGCCGAGCTTTGCGCCCAGAGCCTCGATCTCGGTCACCAGCGCGACATCTCCTGCGGGGGCTGCGGTCATTCAGAGGCTCCATCTGTGTTGAACGTCGGTCTCAGCGCAGACATTAGACCGAAATCACCGCCGGACCACAAATGCCAAAAGGCGACTTGACACAAATGATCGTGACAGAGGCGCGATGTTTCGCCGGTGACGTCCGTCGCCGGGGGCTCTGCCCCCACGCGCTTGCGCGCTCCCCCGGGATATTTAGGGACAGAAAATGAGAGGCTGCTATTTTCTGTCCCTAAATATCCCCGCCGGAGGCATCCGAAATCAGCCAGTTGCGGCGTGGTCTTGTGATCCGGGCCCGGGCATCCGACATTGGAGGGGCAACCTGGTGAGGACCATGCAGGATCAGAGTAACAATCAGCCCTCGGCCGACGGCCTGGCTAAGGCGGCCACAGCGGCCACAAAGAAGGGCGGTTTGCCGCCGGTCCATCTGTGGAACCCGCCTTTTTGCGGCGATCTCGACATAAGGATCGCGCGGGATGGCACATGGTTCTATCTCGGCACCCCCATCGGGCGCGAGCCGCTGGTGCGGCTGTTCTCGTCGATCCTGAAGCGCGAGAAAGGCAGATATTACCTTGTCACGCCGGTCGAGAAGGTCGGGATCATTGTCGAAGATGCGCCGCTCTTCGCCGTTGATATCGAAGCGGAAGGCGCCGGGCGCGACCAGGTGCTGCGTTTTGCCACGAAGACCGGGGACGTGGCCCTGGCCTCGGGCGCCCATCCGTTGGAGGTCAGACGCGATCCTGTTTCCGGCGAGCCCTCTCCCTATATCCTGATCCGGGGAGAGGGTGAGGCGGCACTCTGGGCGCGGATCGACCGGAAAAGCTTTCTCCGGATGGTGGATTTCGGTTGCCATGAGACATATGACGGGGATAGCTGGTTTGGCCTCTGGTCTTCGGGGGAGTTTTTTCCCGTCATCAGATCCTCAGAACTGGCCTGATCCCGATACATGTCCCGCTTCGCCGCCAATCTGACCTATCTCTTCACCGAGGTCCCGATGCTGGACCGCCCCGACTGGGCGCGGCGCACCGGCTTTGACGGGGTCGAGGTGCTGTTCCCCTATGATCACCCGGTTGCAGAATGGGAACGCGCGCTTGGCGACATCCCGCTCGTGCTGATCAACACGCCCCCGGGCGACTGGGCCTCGGGGGATCGCGGCTTTGCTGCCCGGCCCGGCGATGAGCAGACCTTCCGCGACGGGTTCCTTCATGCTGCCGATTATGCGACGCGGCTGAATGTCCCTGCGGTGCATGTTATGGCCGGTGTCGCGCGCGGGCCGCAGGCCGAGGCGGTGTTTACCGCCAATCTCTCCTGGGCTGCCGAACAGGCGCCGGATCTGACGCTCGTGATGGAGCCGCTGAACCCCGACGACATGCCGGGCTACTTCCTCAATGATTTCGACCAGGCGGCGCGGATCATCGACGATATCGCCAATCCGAGGATCGGACTGCAATTCGACATCTGGCATGCCGCAAAGCTGCATGGCGATGCAGCCAGCGTCTGGGCCGATCACCGGGACCGCATCCGCCATGTGCAGATCGCGGGCTTTCCCGCCCGCAATGAACCGGGTGGTGGCGGCTTCTCGCTGCCTGATCTCTGCGATGCGGTGGCAGAGCTGGAAAATGTCTGGATCAGCGCGGAGTATCGGCCGGCGCGCGGCACGGCCCAGGGGCTGTTCTGGCTGAATGCACTGAAATCGCGCGGCGCGCTGATCGGCGGCTGACCGGCCCCCATTTCCGGCGCCGCCCGGGGCGCGCAGGTGCCGTTACTTGCGGCGCAGCCGGATTACCACATCGACACGGCTGATTTCGGTACCAGCGGGCGGTTCGGGGATACGGGCAAGCTCGAGCTCTTCCTTGGGCGCATCGGTCAGGATCGCGCTGTCTTCCCAGTAGAAATGCGGGTGATCGTCGATCCGCGTGTCGAAATAGCTGCGCGCCCCATCGACCACGATCTCATTCACGAGCCCGGCATCGCAAAACGCGCGCAGGGTGTTATAGACGGTGGCGAGGCTGACTTTCTCCTGCGCGCAGCCGGCCATCTCGAAAAGGCTTTCGGCGGTGACGTGACGATCTTCGCCATCGCCGACCAGCAGGCTGGCCAGAGCAAGGCGTTGCCGCGTCGGGCGCAGCCCCCCGCGTTGCAGCCAGTCAGAGGCCCGTGCCTGAGCCCTGAGCTCTGCCTGAGCCTTTACATCGTGAGCGTCGCTCGCCTGTGCCATATCCATCCTGCTCCTGCCCTTGTGCCACAGCATCCCGGCATCTCGTTCCGCCTCCGGGCCGCCGGCCCCTGAAAAATGCAGGGAGGCAGCACCGGCCGGACGCGACACCGCAGGCTGTCATACGGGCGTTGCTGGAAAGATTATAAAGTGTTGCGGCCCGGGGATTCAATTGAAAACCGCCAAATTGCCCTGCGGCCCCTCGCAAGCGCTGCACCCTTGCCCTATGTTTGTCGCCTCTGTTAGAGGAAAGTTGTGAAACTAAAGACAGAACGGGGAGATTATGGGGCGTTATCCGAACAAATTCGACCGGGATGACCTGCTCGCCTGCGCAAGGGGCGAGCTGTTTGGCCCCGGCAACGCCCAGCTGCCCGAGCCGCCGATGCTGATGATGGACCGCATCACCGAGATCTCGGAAGATGGTGGCGAACATGGCAAGGGCCATGTGGTTGCCGAATTCGACATCACACCGGACCTGTGGTTCTTCGCCTGCCATTTTCCCGGCAATCCGATCATGCCGGGCTGTCTCGGCCTTGACGGGCTCTGGCAGCTGACCGGCTTCAACCTCGGCTGGCGGGGCTGGGAAGGCCGTGGCTATGCGCTTGGCGTGGGCGAGGTCAAACTCACCGGCATGGTGCGCCCCGAGCGTAAGATGCTGCGCTATTTCGTCGATTTCACCAAGGCCGTGCAGACCCGCCGCCTGACCATGGGTGTGGCAGACGGGCGCGTGGAAGCGGATGGCGAGACCATCTACCTCGTGAAAGATATGAAGGTCGCCCTCTCGGCCACCTGACCTCAAGGCAAGGACTGTACCCCTATGCGTCGCGTCGTCATCACCGGTCTCGGCATCGTCTCTCCCATCGGCAATGATGTGGCCGAGGTCGAAGCCAGCCTGCGCGCCGGGAAATCCGGCATCGTTTTCGCCTCTGACTATGCCGAGCGTGGCTTCCGCTCGCGCGTGCATGGCCAGCCGAACATTACCTTCGAGGACCATATCGACAAGCGCGACCTGCGTTTCATGGGCGATGGTGCGGCCTATAATTACATCGCGATGCAACAGGCGATCAAAGATTCGGGCCTTGAGGAAAGCGATATCTCGAATGAGCGCACCGGCATCATCGTCGGATCGGGCGGCCCTTCGACCAAATCTTTCTTCAAGGCGCATAACATCGTCGCGGAAACCGGCTCGCCCAAGCGGATCGGCCCATTCGGCGTGACCAAAGGCATGTCCTCGACGACCTCGGCCTGCCTTGCGACACCCTTTAAAATCAAGGGCGTGAACTATTCGATCACCTCGGCCTGCTCGACCTCGGCGCATTGCATCGGCAATGGGGCAGAGCTGATCCAGATGGGCAAGCAGGATATCGTCTTCGCCGGCGGCGGCGAGGAGCTCGACTGGACGCTGTCGTGCCTCTTTGACGCGATGGGCGCGATGTCGTCGAAATACAATGACACGCCGGAACGCGCCTCGCGCACCTATGACGCCAATCGCGACGGATTCGTGATCGCGGGCGGCGGCGGCCTTGTTGTGCTGGAAGAGCTGAACCATGCGCTGGCGCGTGGCGCAAAGATCTATGGCGAAGTCACCGGCTACGGCGCCACCTCGGACGGCTATGACATGGTCGCGCCCTCGGGTGAAGGCGGCGAGCGGTCGATGAAACTGGCGCTGTCCACCCTGCCCCAGGGCCGCCGGATCGACTATCTCAACAGCCACGGCACCTCGACCGGCGTCGGTGACATCACCGAGATCAAGGCGATCCGCCGCGTCTTTGGCGAGGGGAAGACCCCGCCGGTGGCCTCGACCAAATCTCTGACCGGCCACTCGCTCGGCGCGACCGGGGTGCATGAGGCGATCTATTCGCTGATCATGATGAACAAGGGTTTCATCGCGGCTTCGGCCAATGTCGAAACCCCCGACCCGGAGCTGCTGCCGGGCGAGATCGTGACCAGCCTTCGCGAGAATGTCGAAATTGACGGTGTATTGTCGAACAGTTTCGGGTTCGGCGGCACCAATGCCACTTTGGTTATGAGTAAATATCTCGGGTAAGAATAAAGCGGGGGAACCGGGCAATGGCCGGACTGATGCAGGGTAAACGCGGCCTCGTCATGGGGGTTGCGAATGACCGTTCCATCGCCTGGGGCATTGCCTCGGCGCTGGCGGCCGAAGGGGCAGAGCTGGCTTTCTCCTATCAGGGCGAGGCATTTGGTAAGCGGTTGCAGCCGCTTGCCGCCTCGGTCGGGTCGGATATCCTTGTTGATGTCGATGTGACTAATGAGGCCTCGCTGGACACCTGTTTTGCTGCGCTGAAAGACCGCTGGGGCAGCCTGGATTTCGTGGTCCATGCCATCGCCTATTCCGACAAGACCGAGCTGACCGGGCGGTTCACCAATACGAGCCGCGCGAATTTCCTCAATTCGATGAATATTTCGTGTTTCAGCTTTATCGACGTGGCCCGCCGCGCTGCCGAGCTGATGCCGGAGGGCGGCAGTCTCGTCACCCTGACCTTCCAGGGCTCGACCAGGATCGCGCCGAATTACAATGTGATGGGGGTGGCCAAGGCCGCGCTCGAATCAGCGACTCGCTATCTGGCAAATGACCTCGGACCGCAGGGCGTGCGGGTGAATGCGATCTCGCCCGGACCGATGAAGACCCTGGCCGGATCGGCGATCGGCGGCGCGCGCGCGACCTTCCGCCACACCGAAGAAAACGCGCCGCTCCGGGCGAATGCCACGCTGGAAACCATTGGCGGCACCGCGGTCTGGCTGTGTTCCGACTACGGCCGCGCCACGACGGGCGAGACGATCCATGTCGATGGCGGCTTCCATATCCTCGGTTTCCCGCAATCGGAAAACCTCTGAACGGCACCGGAATCGGGGGTAAATGCCCCGGTTCCAGTTCCGCAAAACATGTCAGGCGGGCTAAGCCTGCCCGTCGCCCCGCGCCGGTGGCCCAGATCATTGATCGCGGCTGTGGCGCCGCCGCAGGGTCAGGCCGCGTGGCATCGATCAGCAGAGCCCCGGGTCGCATCGCAAGCACGCGCGCCAGGCCCCTTGCCAGCTGGCCAGCGGCGGCAGGCCCGGCGAAATCCTGAGCCGCTTCCGCGAGCAGGCCCGTTTTCGTCAGCGACAGCGAGATATCCTGCCGCCACCGGTCCTCCCTGACCTCGCTCCAGTCGCAACCTGAGCTGCTCCCCGATTCTTGGACAGTTTTCCGGCTGGTTTAAGCTGGTGCCTGCGCCTGCTGATCGGTTTCGATACAGGTGAAGCAGACCACGGCAGGCAGCTGCCCGCCATGGAGGGCGTGACCGATGCCACCGTTCTGCGGAAAGCGGAAACCGCCGCTCTCTGGGCGTTCATCGCGACCGCCGCACAGGCAAAGAGCTCGTCGGAAAAACCGTGGTCCTATCTTCTGGTCCCCGAGCACGCAGTTATGACGAATGCAACCGTCAAGGGTCTGGCGGCAAGCCACACGAGGATCGCCGACGTGGATCTACGCGGTAGATATACCCAAGAATAACAAAGAAACCGTCTGGGAGGGCGAATGGATCCGGTTGAAGCTCGAGCCGTCTTGCAGGCACATCCTTTGCGGATTGGCGTGTCTACCCGCTCTCTCTTCGAGCTGGATGCGGAGGACAGGATATTCAACGAAGAGGGCGTTGATGCCTATGTGAAGTATCAACGCGAGCACGAGGAGGATATCCTCGGAGAAGGCGCCGCATTCCAGACCATAAAGCGGATCCTGGCGCTGAACGAAGATCCCTCCAGCCCCTATGTCGAAGTCGTCTTGATGTCGAAGAACTCGCCAGACCTCTCGCTTCGGGCATTCACATCCGCGAAGGCCTACGGTCTCCCGATCCGGCATGGCAGCTTCACGAGTGGCAGGTCCCTTGCCCCCTATTTGCCGGCCTGGGGAATCGACCTCTTCCTTTCCAACGACGAGAAGGACGTGAGGTCCGCGGCCGCAAGTGGCGCTGCGTCGGCCCTTCTGCGGAAACGCCCGCCGGACCTGGGTGATGCCCTTGACGACGGCGAATTGCGGGTCGCCTTCGACGGAGATGCTGTCATTTTCGGTCCAGAGTCCGACGCAATCTACGCAAGCTCGGGGTTGGAACATTTCCTAACTCATGAATCGGACAACGCCCATGTGCCGATGCAACCTGGTCCGCTCGCAGGGTTCTTCAGAAAACTCAGCATGCTAAGGGCGATACATATGAAGCCGAGCCGCGTGAGCAAGGTGCGGATTGCCGTTGTCACTGCCCGCAATGCCCCAGCCCATGCACGGGCCATCCATACCTTGCGGTCGTGGGGCGCGGACGCCGATGAAGCGCATTTCGTGGGCCGGAACAGCAAGGCGCCCATTCTGAAAGCCATGGGTGCCCATATCTTCTTCGACGACCAGGCGGCACATGTCGACAAGGCCTCGTCCGTGGTTCCCTCCGGCCTCGTTCCTGGCCCCCACGCTCCAGATGATCCCGTGATCCCTGCCTGAAGTAAATGATACATGGCCAACACTCGTACGGGCAGACCCGCGCAATCCCGTTAGAACTGCCGCGATAGCCAAAAAGTTTTGATCTCTTGACCTACGCCTCAGACGTTCGACCCGCACCTCGCGAAACGGTCCCCTCTTTCGTATCTCGGCTAGCCGCCTCGAAGGGGGTCACTGCTGACAACTTCTGTCTTGATATGGGAGTATCACTCAAAAGGCTGGTTGTTCTGGAGATGGGGGCGGTCAAGGCGCTCGCCCACTGGGGCGCACTCAGCGATAGAGATCTCGATGAGCTCTTGTCCTGGACGGGTGTGCCGGCCGGCAACATCCGCATGAGGTTCCGCGGCGAAGTCATGGTCTCAAAGGGCGTCGCGGTCCGGGATATGATCAACCAAGTCCGGGCCGGTAAGATGCGGCTCAGACGATCAAGGGAAATCCCAGGATACAACGCGTTCCAGGTCTCCGTGGCAGAGGTTAACGCCCTGGCTGCCCTCCTTGATCAATCTCGGCCACAAGACCCGGCGTTCACGGGGACCGTATCCGCTGCGGCCTTTGGGCGTAAGGTGGGCATGCGGGATGGTGGCCACTTCATCGCGCTGATCCAGACTGGCCATGTAACCGCACAGGCTGTCTTAAACCCAAAGACTCATTTGACCCAGTTCCGGATGTCGGATGAGGACATCGCCGCGTTTCACAAGAAATTCCTGACGACCACGGCGATCGAGGAGCAGTTCGGCCTGCATCGCAACGGGATTCTCGCCATCCTAAGATCCGCAGGTGCCCGACAGTTCATGTTGGAGGAGCGGTCAATCGGCCCCATCTGGCTGCGCACCAACGTCGAGGGCATCTTGGTCGCAAACTATGGAAGACGCACACTGCCAACTTCGGGCGGTCACTGATTTCGATCGACCTTTAAGAAATTCTCTTATCTTACAGAATTATACACCCCGCCCGAATTCGTATCGCATGATTTCGCTTGACAGGGGTGAGCATAGCTAAGCCCAAAACGTGCAGACTTATGCCTCATCGGCATTAAGTGCGTTGGGGGGTGGCGCGCCGCGCCGGGTGATGATGAGAACTACGTCTACTCTATAGCCCTCCTATAAGCAGTTTCGTACCCAGGCTTTCAGCAAACCAGCCGATTGCCCCGTTGCACAAAGCGGCCGGCGAGGGGGAAACCATGCAATCGGGCAACGTATGGGGCCTACAGCGGTCCGTCAGCTCTTGGCTGGAGCGCGTCTAGCTGCCGTTCCGCAGCCGACCCCAAACCGGTCTTTCGCTCTCCATGCCGACGATGGCGCTTTTGCCCAAAGCGGGCCTTACCAAAGTCTCCGATCAGCCTGGTGCAACGATGTCCATTAGGCCTGCTCCATGCCGGGTGGTCGCTGATCCCGAGGGTCCGACATCAGCTTGTGCGGCAGGGCCTTCGTGAAGCGGCCCAGGCTGCCGAGGATCGCGAATACCCTGTCGGGCAGCGCATCGATCACCTCGTCGCGCAGGTAACAAATCCAGGGCTGATCGTTGGTCGTGGACCAGACGAAGTACTGGTCCCAGCCACGTTCCGCGATCAAGGCAACGAACGTCTTGCGCTGCGGGATCGACCATTCGAAGCCGCCATGGAACATCCGGTTCCGGTAGCTGAGCAGAGCGACAATCCAGTCGAGATCATCAGGGCCAAGATGGGCAGAAACCCCGGTGGCGTCACAGAGCTGCGGCAGGCCAGAAACGATGTCGACGCGGCCGTCATTCTTGCCGAAGTACCACTGGACGTTCCACTGTTCTGGATTCTCCTTGGCCCGGCGCCACCGCTTATGATCGGGCGGCGCGATGCCCTTGGCGACGTATTTCTCGCCAAGGGCATGGAAGGCTTGCGCGAAAATGGTCTCGATCGTCGGGACGATCATGCCGACGGCAGAGAGGCTGATCGCGGCGTCGCTGTATGTCGCCCGCCACATCGCATCGACATGCTCGTCGACAACATGATCGTGGTACGGCCCCCTGTAGGTTCGGGCTTCTTCCTCCAGCCCGTTGATGTTGGTGCTGACATGGTCGGCCGATCGCCGGTGCTCTCCGAGGACAGCCCTGATGGCCTCGAGTTGGGCATCCCAGTCGATCGTAGCCACGAGACGATAGAGGTAGTCGCGATCATCGAGCAGGTTTTCGAGGCCAAGCTTGAGACCTTCCGGGTCGGTCGTCATCATTCCCTCCAAGCGGAAATCGGCGGCCGATGGCCGCTATTCCGTCGCTTTCGGCAGCAGGTCGAGGCAGCTCGTATCGCCGGCGGCCGCCAGGAAATTGATGGCGTCGACCGCATTGGCGACGGCCTGCGTGTCGCCAGTGGACAGGCCGGCGACGAGGATTGCTCGCAGGTCTTGCGACCTCACGCCGAGCTCCATCATATCGAGGTGACGGTTCTTGATCAGCGTTGAGATAGTTTCCACGCCCCGATGTGGGAGCGAAGAGCTGAACTTGGCGATCCGATCCAAGAGGTGAAAAGTTTGGCTTGGCGCATACCGGCGCAATCTCCTCGCCACGCTGCGCGAGCGCGAGATCGCCCGTGTCGGCGGCGAGATGGCAGCGACCAAGGGCCTGTCGTTCTGCGCCGCCACGGTCGGCGAGACCGTCACCGGCAAGCTCACCGGGACGATGCAGCTATCGAGTGGCAAGTTCGCCGTCGTCGAACAGAGCCACGAGTTCACCCTTGTCCCATGGCGACCCATCATCGACCGCCAGCTTGGCCGCGAGGTGAGCGGCATCGTTCAGGGCGGATCGGTGTCGTGGCAGTTGGGACGGCAGAGGGGATTGGAACGGTAGTGACTTTTCCATTCAGGAAGGGCGGGTGGCGGGGAGCGCTCTTGCGGTGCATCTTGACGGGCCTGTCACTAAGTGACAAAAACAATAATGACACTTAGTGACAGGATAGAGCGATGAAGCAGTCTAAGATGGAAGAGGCACGGCTTGCCGTAGCACGCCATGCGGCTGAACTGTTCTGGAGTGATGGTGTAGAGAACACCAGTGGGGATGCGATTGCTAAGGCAGCGGGTCTCTCCAAGCGTACTGTCTGGCGCTACTTTCGCTCGAAAGAGGCATGTGTCGAGCCGCTTTTCAGAGTTGCCGGACTTCGCTTCATTGAATTTCTGCGTAATTGGCCGCCCGATCTGTCAATTGAAGCCTACATGCGCGACACCTTGGGCTCCATGCTGAAGACCGAGCAGGAAATCAGTGATGGCATTGCTGTCGCTCGGCTCTTCTCGCGGATGCGGTTAGAACCTGCGCTCAGATCAGCATATCTGATGGCAAGCTCCCAAGGGGAGGACGATCTCGTTGCGATCATCGCCGCGCGGTCCGGTCGTGCCTGTGATGATTTCGACGTCAGGCTTTGCGCGGCCGCTGCGATGGCGGCAGTGCGCATTGTCGACGAAGACATCTGCACCGCCACCTTCATGCATGGCCGTCATTTTGAACACCACGAAGTCTGCGACCGGATGGCGGCTGCCATTCGTGCGGCGGCTACTCTCCCGATCTGCGATCCAGTTAACACCGCCCCAAAACGAGGCCACAATGAAATATCCTGATACCCCGCGCACAGAAACAGTCGAGCAGCATTTTGGGATTGAGGTAGCCGATCCTTACCGTTGGCTGGAAGGCGACGCGCGCAGGCATCCCGATGTTGCCGAGTGGGTCCGCAAGCAAGATGATCTGGCGCGAACATATCTATCTCGATTGCCAGGCCGCAGTTACTTTCGCCACAGGCTGGAAACTCTCTTTGATCATGCCAGGCTTACAGCTCCTGAGAAGCGTAAGAACCTGTACTTCTTCACCCGGAATCCCGGATTGCAAAGTCAGGATGTTCTGATCGTCCGAGAGGGTTTGCACGGCGAGGATCGAATATTGCTTGATCCAAATGAGTGGTCAGAAGACGGCACGGCGGCACTAGCGGAATGGGCAGTTTGCGAAAATGGACGCTATGTAGCCTTCGCCATGCAAAACAGTGGTAGCGACTGGCGTACCATTCGCGTCCTTGACGTTGAGGAAGGAACCACCCTTAGCGATGAAATCATCTGGGCGCGCTATACCAAACTCGCTTGGGCGCTCAACGGGACCGGCTTCTTCTACTCTCGTTTCCCCGAACCACCAGAGGGGGAGCTTTTGAAGCGCCAATCACAGACCATTCCATCCTTTTCCATAAACTTGGCACGACGCAAGATGAGGATCGGCTGGTTCATGAAACACAGAATGGCCAGTTGCTAATCCAGACGATTAGCGTAACGCCAGACCAGCGCTATGCCGTGATCTCATCATCGCCCGGCGCTGGCGGTAATGCCCTTTCCATCATTGATCTTAAAAGTCCGGATTGGAACTTACGGCCCATCGTTTCTAATTACACCCACAACTGGGTCGTCATCGGAAATAGCGGCACGCGGTTTTTTCTAGCAACTGACGAGGGGGCCGAGTTGGGAAAAGTCGTTACGACTGACCTCTCAGCACCCGAACTGGAGTTTTCGGACCTTATCAAGGAACAGGAAAACCGGACGCTGATAGATGTCGTCCTACTTGGCGGCCATCTTCTAATTACTTATCTCACCGACGCGAAATCAGAGACTGCTCGGCACAACCTTGATGGAACCTCTGATGGCGCAATCGAGCTTCCGGGTATTGGCTTGGTTAGCGGCTTCCGAGGCTGCCCAAACGATGACGAAGCCTTCTTCCTGTTCACAGGCTATAATGCGCCGACAACTATCTATCGCTATGAAATAGCGCAACGCGATCTGTCAGTTTGGGCAAAACCCGAAGTCCCGATAGATTTAGATCGCATCACCGTCGAGCAGCATTTCTACAACTCCAAGGATGGCACGCGGATCCCAATGCTTGTCGTCCGCCGTGCTGATGTCCAGCCGCCTGCACCAACCATCCTTTATGGCTATGGCGGCTTCGGCATCAGTATGGTGCCCTATTACTCGCCTGCTATTTTGGCTTGGGTCGAGGCGGGCGGTATCTATGCCATCGCCAATCTACGAGGCGGAGGAGAATACGGGAAAGCGTGGCATAACACCGGTCGCTTGAAAAACAAGCAAAACGTTTTTGATGATTTCATTTGTGCCGCAGAGTATCTGAGGCGAGAAAGTATCTCTGCTACTAACGGGCTGGCGATTCAAGGCGAATCCAATGGTGGACTTCTTGTTGGAGCCGTTCTTAATCAGCGGCCGGACCTCTTTTCTGTAGCATTGGCTGGCGTTGGCGTTATGGACATGATCCGCTTTGGCCGTTTCACCAATGGTCAGTTCTGGATCGGAGAGTATGGTGATCCAGAGGACGAGACGGATTTCCATAACGTCCTATCCTACTCGCCCTATCACACAATCCGCCCTGGGAGATGCTATCCGGCAGTCCTCGTAACGACAGCTGACACAGACGATCGCGCCGTACCAGCCCACAGCTTCAAGTACCTGGCGGCTCTTCAAGCAGCTGATAGCGGAGATAAGCCGATTATACTTCGGGTCGATACGCGGGTCGGCCACGGAGCTGGCAAACCCGTCGCAAAGCAGATTGACGAAGTGGCCGATCAATGGGCGTTCGCCGCACACTGGGTTGGTTTGGTAACGCCTACTGACCATGACTCAGCACACGAACCCCAGCGGATCAAGCAATAGCTTTCGAATGAAGACCCGCAGGCAATAAGCGAGAGGCCAATGCCATAGTCGCTATGCATTAGCTTTCGCTCAGGGAGGAGACGCAGTCGCAATGAGAAGGCGGCCCAAAGCAAATACTCGAGGGGGTGCGCCGTTGTCGATATTTGACGGCATATTCCCTATGGCCAGCCTAATTCAAACACTTGCGGTCGCCGAACACTTGAATTTCCGCCACGCGGCGAACGCGCTCGGCGTCGCGCAATCCAGCGTCAGCGCCCGTGTGAAGGCACTGGAGGAAGACCTTGGCATCCTCCTGTTCGAGCGCCATGCTCGAAGACAAAGAAGAAACTGGAGATCGACCCGCTGCACGCCGACACGGTGCGGCTGATCTATCGGCTATTCCTCGAAGGCGACGGCAACTCCGGCCCGCTGGGCGTCAAAGCCATCACCTGCTATCTCAACGAGCGCCGCTTCTTCACCCGCGACGGCGGGCGCTGGGGCCTCGCGCAAATCCACGCGATCCTGACCCGCACGACTTATATCGGAGAGCACAGGTTCAACAGGCGCTCGCACAAAAACCGGGAAAAGAAGCCAGAGAGTGAAGTTTCAATCATGGCTGTTCCGCCGCTGATCGACCGTGAGATCTTCGATACGGTGCAGGCTCGCTTGAAATCCCGCAATCCCATGGTGACGCCTTCACGTATCACCAGCGGTCCCACGCTCCTGACCGGCATCTGCTTCTGCTCCAAGTGCGGCGGGGCGATGACGCTCCGCACCGGCAGGGGCAGCGCAGGCGGAACCTATCGCTACTACACTTGCTCGACGAAGGCGCGGCAGGGCAAGACCGGCTGTGCGGGGCGCACGATCCCGATGGACAAGTTGGACGATCTGGTCGCGGGCCATCTCGAAGATAGGCTCCTCCAGCCCAAGCGACTGGAAACCGTCCTCACCAGTCTCCTCGACCGTCGAGAGGAGCGGACCGAGCGCCGCCGCGAACATCTCGCCGAACTCAATCGCCGAATCACGGAGACGGACCAGCGGCTCAATCGGCTTTACGACGCCATCGAAGCCGGCCTCGCTGATCTCAACGATTCGGTACTGAAAGAGCGCATGGTTGGTCTCAAGGCGATTCGGGATCAGGCTGCGACCGACGCCGAACGCGCCCAGGCCACGCTCGACACTACCGGCAGTCAGGCGATCACACCGGACATGATTGAGGGCTTTGCCAATGTCGCTCGCGAAAAACTGCGGCTTGAGGGAGGCGGTTATCGGCGGGATCACCTGCGCGCGCTGGCGCAGCGTATCGAGGTCTCCGATACCGAAGTTCGCATCATGGGATCGAAATCAGAACTCTTGCGAACCCTTGTCGCCGCTTCAAGCGTGAAATCGGCGGTTTCTGGCGTTCATAGTTCTGTACTGAAATGGCGCTCCCGGCAGGATTCGAACCTGCAATCTGCGGTTTAGAAGACCGATGCATTATCCGTTATGCTACGGGAGCCAAGCCATTATTCTATCCACTAAATGAAAGGCTAAAGCTAGTGCTTACAGCTCCGCGCTCCCGGTTTCCGCGCCAGTTCCCCGCCGCAGTGGCCCAAATTCGGGAGCTATCCCGGAAATTTATGCCTTATTTTTCATACTCGTAGGTGGATTCGGGATGTTTTAGGGTGAACATTCTGCTCTATCCAGTTGAGCTACGGGGCCGACAAGACTTGATACATGTGCTCTGCCCCCTGGAAACTGGACCGTCTTAAGCTTGAGTTTTCGGCTAGTTTTCCCTGGCTGGGAGAGGAGCTGAAGACGATGAAGGCATCGAAGTTCACGGAAGCGCAGAAGGCGTTCATTCTGAAGCAGGGCGAGGAAGGCACGCCTGTTGCCGAGATCTGCCGCAAGGCGGGGATCAGCCAGGCCACATACTTCAACTGGAAGAAGCGTTATGGCGGGTTGCTTCCCGATGAGATGCGGCGGTTGAAGGCGCTTGAGGACGAGAATGCACGGCTGAAGAAGATCGTGGCGGACCTGACGCTCGACCGCGAGATGCTGCAGGACGTCATCCGCCGAAAGCTCTGAGGCCTGTCCGGACGCGCAAGCTTGTTGACGGGCTTCTGGTTGACTGGGGTGTCTCGATCCGACGGGCCTGCCAGGCGCTGCGGTTCGACACTTCGAGCTACCATTACAAATCCCGTCGCACCGGGCAGGCCGGCCTCGAACTGCGGATCCGCGAGATCTGCGAAACGCGTGTGCGCTATGGCTACCGGCGCATCCATGTGCTGCTGCGGCGGGAGGGCTGGCAGGTGAACATCAAGAAGACACGCAGGATTTACAATGAGCTGGGCCTGCAGCTGCGCAACAGGCATCCGAAGCGCCGGGTGAAGGCGAGGCTGCGCGAGGACCGACAGGAGGCCTCCGGACCGAACGAGGTCTGGGCGATGGATTTTGTCCATGACCAGCTCGCCCTGGGCAAGAAACTGCGGATCCTGACCATCGTGGATATCCATTCGCGTTATTGCCCGGCGACGGATCCCCGATTTGCTTACCGGGGCGAGGATGTGGTTCAGACGCTCGAACGGGTCTGTCGGCAGATCGGCTACCCGCAGACGATCAGGGTCGATAACGGCAGCGAGTTTATCTCCCGCGACCTGGATCTGTGGGCCTATGCCAATGGTGTCACATTGGACTTCTCCCGACCGGGGAAACCCACCGACAATGGCTTCATTGAGGCGTTCAACAGCAAGCTGCGGGCGGAGTGCCTGAACGCCCACTGGTTCATGGACCTTGCGGATGCGCGCGAAAAGTTGGAGGCTTGGCGCAGAGACTACAACGAGGTCAGGCCTCACAGTGCGATCGGTTACAACGTGCCGATCAACCTGCATATTCCCGGTGGCGCAGCCAGCCCGCCTCCGTGATCAGAGCCGCGAAACTCCAGATCGCGGCGGTCCTAACCAGGGGAGCAGAGCACATGCTCATGAGTAGGTTCGCAACGGTTTGGCCGAAAACGGAAGCATCTGATTTTGTTGCTTTCTTGAATGGGCCAGCCCAGATCTCGCTAACTAGGTCGTGTTGACCAAAGGGATTCCGCTTGCAGGCGTCCGATGATTCTAGCTCATCTCTACTTGGGAGATGGGCTTGGCGCGCAACCTGATATCCGACGATGAGTGGGCCTTCTTTGAGGGCTTCATTCGTGGCGTCCGACACCCGAATGGGCGGAATCCTGCGGATCATCGTATTGTTCTGAATGGTATTTTCTGGGTCGCAAGAGCCGGCGCGCCTTGGCGCGACCTGCCCGAAGAGTTCGGCAAGTGGTCCTCAGTCTACCGGCAGTTCCGCCGCTGGACGCTCGCAGGGCTGTGGGAGGACATCCTGGACGCGCTGAACCACGCTGGGACCGCGCCAGACAAGCTCCAGATGGTTGATAGCACTGTGATCCGCGCCCATGATCATGCGGCAGGCGCAAAAGGGGGACTGCTGACAAGAGGCTCCTGGCCGTTCGAGAGGTGGGTTCTCGACCAAAATCCATCTCCGGGTCAACGGTGCGGGCCTCCCGATGAGGACCGAGATCACGCCGGGGCAGGATTCCGACTACACCGGCTATGATCTGGTGATGGCCGACAACCTGCCGCAGCCAGCAGTTCTGGTCGCCGACAGGGGCTATGACTCTGATAAAATTCGGGAAGACATCGAGAGCCGCAACGCCCTGCCCATGATACCGATGCGAAAGAACCGAAGGGTGCGCAAGGCTGTCGACATGACCATCTATACCCTGCGCAACATGGTCGAGCGCTGCTTCAACAAGCTGAAAAACAGCCGCAGACTGGCAACCCGCTATGACAAAACCGCAGACAGTTTCCTCGGCTTCGTAGACGTTGCCTGCATCAGGCTATGGCTTCGCCATTTGTCAACATGACCTAGCAAGGATGCTCTCTGTGTCTTCTGAAGCCTTTGCCGGCAAAGCAAACTTCCTGTCCCAAGCCGAGATCTGCGCACAGTCCCGCTACACCCGGGAGTTCATGTCGATGTTCGACAACATGGAAGAAGGAGCCGCTCTCTGGGCAGCATTGAGCTGTCCTTGTGTCCGACCGCTGTTGGAACTCCAATTCAATGGAGCTGTGAACGCCGCTGTTGGACTTGTGCTCCAGGCTTTTGGCTATGCTCGCACAGATGAAATTTATGCAAAATTCAAATCGAAGAAGGCAAAAGAATTCAAGGTGATATCAATCTGCCCAGAGCGTCACCCGCCGGCCACGTGCTGGCACAAGAACGTTGCTCGCAATACCGGATCGTGGCCATTCATGGTTACACCCAGGCGAAAACCTCAAAGCTGTATTCCAAAGGCGTCGAACGGTGGCGCCTTGCTTGCGATGCAATGGCCGCGATTGAGGCAATGAACTGGTAAATGTCTCAGAGCGGGTTTCAACTTGGGACACGTCCGCACTTACAGCGCTGTAAATAATCCACTATTTTCCATGAAATGGAGCGGGCGGCGGGAATCGAACCCGCGTCTCCTGCTTGGAAGGCAGGGGTCTTACCATTACACAACGCCCGCATCTGCTGCCTCACCCTTAAGGGCCGCCGACAGTTTTCTTCAGATAGCGGGCTTCGCGCGCTTGTGCAAGCGGGGCAAGGTGGTTTCTGCACAACCCGGGCCCTCAACCCCGGTTTTTTGCCGGTTTTCATTTGACGCAGCCGCCCTTCGGGTGCAGGAAGCGCGCCATGCTCATCCTCAAGATATTCCGCCGCCCCGAATGGGATGCTTTCCGTGCCGCCGGCGAAACCGCCGGAGCGCCGGTTGATCTCGCCGATGGCTATATCCATTTCTCGACGCCCTCACAGGCGGCGGAAACAGCGGCGAAGCATTTCAGCGAGGAAAGCGACCTTGTACTGGTGGCCTGCAATGCCGACCGCCTTGCCCCCGATCTGAAATGGGAGGAATCGCGGGGCGGAGCGCTCTTCCCGCATCTCTACCGCAATTTGCGGCTGGCTGATGTGGTCTGGGACAAATCGCTGCCGCTGGGCGCGACCGGCCATATCTTCCCCGAAGGCCTGATCTGAGGAAAACACCATGAGCCTGATCGAACGCGCCGGCCTTTGCCTTTTGCACCGGCTCGATCCCGAACGCGCCCATGGGCTGTCGCTTTCCGCGCTGCGCGCCGGGCTGGCCCCTTTGCCCGGGCTGGTGACCTCGGCGCGACTCGCGACCGATCTGGCGGGACTACTGCTGCCCAATCCGATTGGCCTCGCGGCGGGCTATGACAAGAACGCGGTGGCGATCCAGGCGCTGTCGCGCGCCGGGTTTGGCTTTGTCGAGGTCGGCGCCGCGACACCGCGCCCGCAGATCGGCAATCCGCAGCCGCGCCTCTTTCGCCTGACCGAAGACCGTGCCGCGATCAACCGCTTCGGGTTCAACAATGAGGGGATGGGCGCGATCGCCGCCCGGCTGCAGGCGCGCCGCCCCGGGCCGGTACCGGTGGGCCTGAACCTTGGCGCCAATAAGGATTCCGCCGATCGCGCGCAGGATTTCGCGAAAGTCCTGGCGACCTGCGGGCCTTTCGTAGATTTCGCCACCGTCAATGTCTCGTCGCCCAACACCGAAAAGCTGCGCGACCTGCAGGGGCCGGCGGCGCTGCGGGCTCTGCTTGCGGGGGTGATGGAGACCCGCGCCGCCCTGCCCCGCCCGATCCCGGTCTTCCTGAAAATCGCCCCCGATCTGACCGCTGAAGACCTGGCCGAGATTGCCGAAGTGGCGGTGAGCTCGGGCCTTTCGGGGATCATTGCAACCAATACCACGCTGTCGCGTGAGGGCCTGGCCAGCGGCCATAAGACCGAGACCGGCGGGCTGTCGGGCGCGCCTTTGTTTGAACGCTCCACCCGGGTTCTCGCGCAGCTGTCGCAGCTGACCGAGGGCCGGATCCCGCTGGTCGGGGTCGGCGGGGTCGGCTCGGCCGAACAGGCCTGGGAGAAAATCCGCGCCGGTGCCACGGCGGTGCAGGTCTATACGGCGATGGTCTATGAAGGGATCTCGCTGATCGGCCGGATCGCGACCGGGCTTGATGCGATCCTCGCGCGCGAGGGCTTTGCCTCGGTCAAGGATGCGGTCGGCAGCGGTCGGGGAAGCTGGCTCTAGGCCTTCAGCGCCCCCGCCCTCAGCGCCCGGTCAGGCTGTAGGCCAGCAGCCCGACATATTCCTTTGCCGCAACATTCAGCTGCCGCAGGTTATAGGCGAAATCCCAGCCGACACCCCAGCGGAAGGGCCGCACCCGGAAATCCACCGGCCAGGGCAGGATTTCCGTCCAGCCGGCGGCGCGGAAAGTGCGGACCGAACGCTCCATATGAAAGGCCGAGGTTACGAGGATCCAGGTCTCGCCAGGTTGCGGCTGCATCATCTCGTAGCTGAGACGCGCATTTTCCGCCGTATTGCGCGAGGCCGATTCGATCACCAGCTGCGCGTGCGGAATGCCCTGTTCCAGAAAAAAGACGCTTGCGGTGGTCCGCTCCGGCGGCACCCGGATCGCCTCGGTATTGCTGATCGAGCCGCTCCCGCCCGTGAAGAGCAGCCTTGCCTCGGGGTAAAGCTTCGCAAGTCGCACCCCTTCGGTGAACCGTTCAGCGGCTTCGTTAAAACGCACCTGCGGCCCCTGGACGGTCCAGATCCCGTCTTCGGCACCGCCGAGAACGATGATTCCTGTGACCGTTTCCGGCAGGTCCGGAATCGGGTGGCGTTCCTCCAGCGGCCGCATCGCCATATCGCCGACCGGCAGAATCGCGACGCTCAGCGCAAAACCCAGTGTCAGGCCCAGAGACCAGCCCGCCAGGCGGCGCCTGCCGAGGAGAAGGCCGAGTGCGGCCAGAACCAGCCCGATGAAAAGCCAGCTCTCGGGCCGATAAGACCCCAGATAAGTTTCGAAGCGATGAAGAAAAGCGTGTCCATGGGTGTCTTCTGCCCCGGTCGGGGCACGCGGGCAAGCCTCAGCCGGGCGGAGAGAACCCGTGACGGGCCTGAAATCGCGCCAGCTCCTCCGGCCCGGGGCGCGCCCCGCCGGAAAAGATCGCGACATAATCGGGGATGCGCCGCATCCTTTCGGCAAGGCTTTCGCTGACCTGCATCGAGATATATCCGATCTGCGTCAGATAGATGGCGCGGGCGCGCACATCTGCCTCATGGGGCACATGGCCCCAGCGGATCAGCATGGCGCAAAGCGCATCGAGGCGTTGCTGATCGGCCTCGCGGATGCGCCCGGCGATATCGGGATCCTGCAACCCCCAGCCCCGCACCGCGAATTCCAGCCGGTCATCAAACACCGCCCGGTCAAGAAAAAGCGAGATCACATTCAGATGCGCCTCGGCCTCCGACGCCGCATAAGCATCACAGGCCGCCAGCAGCGGGACGGTGGTGCGCGCCTCCCAGCGCTTTGCCAGCCCGGTCAGCAGCGCCTGGCGATCCTTGAAATGCCAGTAAAAACTGGTCCGGGCGAGGCCCAGCTGCGCGGCGAGCGGCAGGATTCTGACCTGATCAATGCCGCCCTCTATCAGCGCCGCATAGGCCGCTTCGAGCCAGATTTCCGGCGAGCCGCGCCAGCCGGTTTCGGGAATATCGCCTGTCTCCATGGCCAGATCCTAGCCGGTGCGGTCCCCTGGCGCAATGCAATGTTCACTCATGACCTTAAACTTGACACATGTGAACATTTCTTTCATCCTTGCCACCAAACAGGTCCAGCAGGTTTGCCCGATATGTCGAATGATCCCCTCCTCCAGCCCTTTCAGCTGAAACATCTGACGCTGAGAAACCGGATCATGATCACCAGCCATGAACCGGCCTATCCCGAGGATGGGATGCCGAAAGGCCGCTACCGCGCCTATCATGTCGAACGCGCCAAAGCCGGGGTTGCGCTGACGATGACTGCGGGTTCGGCCAGTGTCGCGCGCGACAGCCCGCCGGTGTTCAACAATATCCTCGCCTGGAAAGATGAGGTGGTCGGCTGGATGAAGCAGATGGTCGATGAATGTCACGACCATGGCGCGGCGGTGATGATCCAGCTGACGCATCTCGGCCGCCGCACCCGCTGGGACAAGGGCGACTGGCTGCCGGTTCTGGCGCCCTCGCATGAACGCGAGGCGGCGCATCGCGCCTTCCCCAAGCGCATGGAAGACTGGGACATCGCCCGCGTGATCCGCGATTTCGCCGACGCGGCCGAGCGGATGAAGGCGGCAGGCGTCGACGGGATCGAGCTGGAAGCTTACGGCCATCTGCTGGAACAGTTCTGGTCGCCCCTGACCAATGATCTCGACGCGCCTTATGGCGGCGATCTCGACAACCGCCTGCGATTCACCTTTGACGTGCTGCGCGCCATTCGCCACCGCTGCGGGCCGGATTTTATCGTCGGGCTGCGCTATACCGGCGACCAGGATCTGAAAGGCGGCATGGGTCCGGGTGAGGGGCTGGAGGTCTCGCGGCGTCTGCGCGACAGTGGGCTGGTCGATTTCCTGAATGTAGTTAAGGGCCATATCGACACCGATCCGGGCCTTACCGATCTGATCCCGGTCCAGGGCATGCCCTCGGCCCCGCATCTTGATTTCGCGGGCGAGATCCGGGCCGCAACCGGGTTTCCGACCTTCCACGCCGCCCGCATCCCCGATATCCCGACCGCCCGTCATGCAATTGCCTCTGGCAAGCTGGATATGGTCGGCATGACCCGCGCGCATCTCGCCGACCCGCATCTGGTCCGCAAACTGCGCGAGGGGGCGAGGACGATATCCGCCCCTGTGTCGGCGCGAATTACTGCCTTGATCGCATCTATCAGGGCGGCATGGCGTTCTGCCTGCATAATGCCGCCTCGGGCCGCGAAGAAACGATGCCGCATGACATCCCCCCCGCCCCGGTGGCAAAGCGGGTGACGATCATCGGTGCCGGCCCCGGCGGGATGGAGGCCGCGCGGGTGGCCGCTGCCCGGGTCATGCCGTCACCGTGCTTGAGGCCGCCGACCGGGCCGGTGGTCAGGTCCGCCTGACGGCCCAGGATGCGCGGCGGCGCGAGATGATCTCGATCATCGACTGGCGCATGGCGCAATGCGCAGCGAAGGGGGTGACGTTTCGCTTCAACACGTTTGCCGATCCCGAAACAGTGCTGGAGACCCGGCCCGATGAGGTGATCATCGCCACCGGCGGCCTGCCCCATACCGAAGTGCTGGAGGCCGGGAATGACCTGGTGGTCTCGGCCTGGGATATTCTTGCGGGCGATGTGAAGCCGGGGGCGAGCGCGCTGATCTTTGACGATGCGGGCGATCATGCGGCGCTGCAGGCCGCCGATCTGATCTCGGCCAGCGGGGCAAGCGTCGAGATCGTGACGCCGGACCGCAGCTTCTCGCCCGAGGTGATGGCGATGAATCTTGTGCCCTATATGCGCAATCTGCAAAAGCGTGACACGACCTTTACCGTGACCTGGCGCCTGATGTCGGTCACGCGCGAAGGCAACCGGCTGCGCGCCGTTTTAGGCAGTGATTACGGCGACTTCCGGCGCGAACGCCTGGTGGATCAGGTGGTGGTGAACCATGGCACAAGGCCGCTTGACGATCTTTATTTCGCGCTGAAACCGCTGTCCTCGAACCTGGGCGAGGTGGATTACGAGGCGCTCTCGACCGGAGGGTTTCAGACATTGCGGCCGAACCCGGAAGGCGCCTTCCGCCTGTTCCGGATCGGCGATGCGGTGGCCGCGCGCAACACCCATGCGGCGATCTATGACGCGCTCAGACTTT